>JBBQQX010000173.1:0-1628 GCA_038215405.1 Burkholderiales bacterium | reverse complement strand
TGACTTTGGCCGCGCGCCGCAGGGTGGCGACATCACCCACCACGAAGCAGCCGCGGGTGAGCTCGGGCGCGTCGCGGAATGCCTTGGCAATGATCTCGGGGCCAATGCCGGCGCAATCGCCTAGCGTAATCGCAATGGGTTTTTTCATGGGGCAGGGCTCTTTTAAGCCGGGTTATCAATGTCGATGAATTCATGTGCCAGGCCAAGCTGCGCCGCGACCTGTGCCGCCACGGCGGGTGCGCCATAGCGTTCGCTGGCGTGGTGGCCGCAGGCGATATAGGCCACGCCACACTCGCGCGCCAAATGCGCTTGCGGCTCCGAGATCTCGCCGGTGATGAAGGCATCAGCGCCGGCAGCGATGGCCGCTTCAAAGTAGCTTTGCGCGCCGCCGCTGCACCAGGCAATTTTTTTGATAGCACGCTGTTCAGGTCCGACGAGGGCTACAGACCGATTTAATATAAATTCAATGTGTTGGCCAAGCGCTTCGGCAGAGGCAAAACCAGCCGGTTCCATGGCTTCACCCAGAAATCCCAACTCTTGTTCGCCAAAGCGCGCCAGTGCGCGCAGACCCAGCTTCAGGCCCAGTTGCGCGTTGTTGCCCAGCTCGGGGTGCGCGTCCAGCGGCAAGTGGTAGGCAAACAGGTTGATGTCAGCGGCAAGCAGCAGCGCCAGCCGTGCCTTGAGCCAGCCGGTGATGCGCCCGTCCTGACCGCGCCAGAACAGACCGTGGTGCACAAAAATAGTGTCGGCCTGCGCGGCAATGGCCGCTTCGATTAGCGCCCGACTGGCGGTGACGCCGGAGACGATTTTGCGCACTGTCGTGGCGCCTTCGACCTGCAAGCCGTTCGGGCCGTAGTCGCGAAAGCGCTCGGGTTGGAGCAGCGTGTCAAAGGCCTGCAGGAGTTCGGTCCGATCGGTCATGGTGAAAAAGGGGGGTGGAATGGCTCAAAGGTATCTGGCTTGCATCAGACGCTGCATTGTCATTGAATTCTTGCGTCGGTCAGCGACTCCGCCAGCCCAGTTGACTGCAGGCTACTGTCGCAGCCCTGGCCGACGGCGATCCAGCGCCGGGCCCAGCGGGCCAGGATGGGCGCTAGCCCCGCGGTCAGCCCGGGCGACAGACGCTGTAAGCGCGCAGGTAAGACACGCTGCAACACGGCGACAGGCTCACACAGGGCACCACAACGGTATTGCTGGACATCGTCATGCCAGCGCACGGCCACACAGGCACCGCGCCGCCGCCTTGACAAAATAACGCCCAAGGGGCACGGCTCCAGCAGACAGCACAGACCACAACCATTACAGGGCGCACCCGGCAGGGGCTTTTGCGCTGCGTTGCGGTGAATGTGGATGACTTGATGATTCTTGGACATGCAATGGCCGCACTGTACAACGTCCGGCATGAGCAATCGCAAGTCTTGATAGTCCTTACACCTGTTCTGACGCGGCCTGCAGCCTACAATTTATTCGTTTTTCTCTTGGCCTATCTAACCAGTGCATGGGCGCTTAGCCCCTTATTCCTATGAAACGTCTTTGGTTGTTGTTTGCGCAAACCGTCACCGTGGTGCTGGCAGCGTATTTTGTGGTGGCGACACTCAAACCCGATTGGTTGCCAAGTCGGCCCGCGC
>JBBQQX010000172.1:0-1801 GCA_038215405.1 Burkholderiales bacterium | reverse complement strand
ATCAGGGCGTGCGCAGCATTTCCAGATGCGCGATGCCGTCCTCTAGATAGGGCCGGCCCTGGTCGACAAAACCGTGGGCAGCATAAAAATTCAACAGATGGGCCTGGGCGCCAATGCGGATCGGCTGCGCGCCCCACTGCGTGCAAAGTGCATTGACGGCGCGGTCTATCAGCTCGTGCCCCAGGCCGGTGCCGCGCGCAGCGGGCGCCGTCAGCACGCGGCCAATGCTGGCCTCGGAAAACTTGAGCCCGGCGGGAAAGCAGCGCGCATAGGCCAGCAACTGCGGCTGCGGCTGCTTGGCAGAGCCGCTGGCCAACCCGGCACCCGACCCGGCGGCAAAGCCCAGCAAGTGCATGGCTTGCGCATCAAAGCCGTCCAGGTCCTGAAAGACGCAGTTTTGCTCCACCACAAACACCGCGCTGCGCAGTTGTAAGAGCGCATACAGGTCGTCAATGCGCAGGTTGGCAAAGGATGTCCACTGCCAGTCCAGCGCGGGAGCTGCGTTGACGCGCAAAGCTTCAGCCTGCACCAAGGCCTCGCTCACGCGGGCGCCACAGCCTTGAGCACGTAGCCAATGCGCGGAAAGTGCACCTGCACCGTACCAGCGCGCGCATCAACCCGACGCAGGCTGTAATGGGTGCGGCTGGCCGCGATCAGTTCACCTTCGGTCACATCGGTGCCAAAGCTCTCCGCTGCGACCGTGACCTGGCTGCCCAGAGGAATGCCGTGTTCATCCTCAAACATCGAGTCTTTTAACGCGCTAGCCCCCGTAGATGCTGCGCAGACAGCTATTGATTCTGAAGCAGAATATTTTTCCATGCGGCCAATCCCCAGCGCCGCCATGCGGTCCATCCAGGCCAGCACCGCCGGGGTGGCGTCCAGAATGCCGGCCATCACCGGCACCACCTGGCGCGTGAACCACAAGGGGTGGTAAGCGGCAAAGTCGGCCACGCAGGGCGCGTTGCCGAGCAAAAAGTCCTGGCCATCGAGCATGTTGGCCAGGCGCCGCAAATACGATTTGTAGGCGGCGCTGGCGTCGCCCGGGCGCAGGCGGGCCATGCCCGCGCTCATGGCGGCCCGATCCGCGCCAAAGGCCTTGGCCGCCTCGGGCGGCACGCCCGCAAACAACGCCGCCGCCCCTTTGGCTTGCAGGTTGTAAGCCATCGCGGCCCAGAACAGCGTGCTGTCAGCCCACTGCGCCAGCACCCGCGCCAGCCCCTTGTGCTGCGATGGGTACAGCGTCGGCTCTGGCTGCATGTGCTCAAGCACGTCACAGATCAGGGCGGTGTCGCAGTACACGTCCGAGCCAATCTGTAAAAACGGTGTTCTGCGGTAGCCGCCGGTGAGCGCCAGCACGTCGGGTTTGGGCATGATCGACGGGATGATGACCGACTTCCAGGCCAGTTGTTTGTAGCCCAGCACGAGCCTTATTTTTTCCGAGAACGGCGAGGTGGGGTAGTGGTGAAGAATGATGTCGGTCATGGTGGGATTTCCAGTTGATCAGCTTAACTTCACCAGCTGTTTGCCAAAATTCTTGCCTTTGAGCAACCCCAGAAAGGCCTGCGGCGCCGCTTCAAGCCCTTGCGCAATCGACTCCCTGGGTTTGAGCTTGCCCGTGGCCACCAGCGTACCCAACTCCTTGAGCGCCTCGGGCCAGACCTCCATGTGTTCGCTGACAATGAAACCCTGCACCTTGAGCCGATTCGTCAGGATCAGCGCCGGGTAAGTCAGAGGCAGAGGCGCGCCGTCGTAGCCGGCAATCATGCCGCAGACCGCGATGCGGCCAAAGGCGTTCATGCGG
>JBBQQX010000171.1:0-2381 GCA_038215405.1 Burkholderiales bacterium | reverse complement strand
AACTGCTCCAGTACATCGAGGCAGCGCTGCATTTGCTCTCGATTGAATTTCTTGCTCGTCATGACTTTCAGTCTCCTTGGAAAACTCCAAGACTGCCGCGTTATCGATCAACGTTCAAGATGGGTTCGCCGCGCGCTTACCCTCCAGGTTGCCATAAAGCATTTCGGTGCCATCCACCAGCTGTTTGACGCGCCGGGCGTTGCGCTCGTCAATTGACACCGTCAACCATTGGGCGCGCCATTTCTCGCTGCGCTTGTCGAGTTGGCGCTGCAGGTGGACGAGTTGCTCTGGCGTCAAGGTCGGCGCCAGAGCGGCGATGCTGGGTTCGGCCTGATCAAGGATTGCCTGCAGCCGGGGTTTGAGTTCGCCGTAGACCTCGCACAGCTGGCTGGGCGTGACCGAGACAGGTGCCAGCCGCTGCAATTTCTGCAATAGATTGACGTAGCGCGGCAGTTCGCTCTGGCGATGCCAGGCCTGTAGCGCTGCCAGATCGGCGCGCACCTGAACTGACTGTGGGTCGTTGAAATCCAGGAAGCTGTCCAACCACCAGTAGCTCAGTTCGGGCGCGTTGTTGTAGCCCAGCTTGAGCGCGCTGCAGCCCGCGAACAACAGGGCCGGCACCAAGGCCCAGAGCACAACCCGCAGCCCCAGCGCCAGCCGGGCTGGTAGCCCGCCGATAATGCGACAAGTGTTTTTGAATCGGGCGGAAAAACAAATGGGATCAGGCATGAGTGATATTTCAAATATGAATCCACCGGCAGCTGCCGTGGATGTGGTGATCATGGCAGCGGGCAAAGGCACGCGCATGAAAAGCAAACTGCCCAAAGTGTTGCACCTTTTGGCCGGGCGCGCTCTGGTACAGCATGTGGTGGATACGGCGGCGCGGTTGTCGGCGCGCCAGGTGGTGATCATCACCGGTCATGGCGCTACTGAAGTGGAAGCAGCAATCTCAGGCAGCACGAGGGCTACAGGCCAATTTGACGTAAATTTTGTGCGGCAGGAGCCGCAGCTCGGTACCGGCCATGCGGTGCAACAAGCGCTGCCGCTGTTGCGCGACGACGGTATCGTGGTGGTGCTGTCGGGCGACGTACCCTTGACTCAGGCAGCCACCTTGCAGCACCTGATCGCCGCCGCTGGCGCTGACAAGCTGGCGCTGTTGACCATCGATTTCGCCGACCCCACGGGTTACGGCCGCATCGTGCGCCAGGGCGATGTGGTGCAGGCCATCGTTGAGCAGAAGGACGCAACGCCGGTGCAGCGTGAAATCTCTGAGGTCTACAGCGGCATCATGGCGCTGCCCGCCCGACAGCTCAAAGCGTGGCTGGCGCGACTTGGCAACCAGAACGCCCAGGGCGAGTATTACCTGACTGATATCGTGAAATTCGCCGTGGCCGATGGCGTACCGGTGGTGGCGCACAAAATTGCCGACGCGACCCAGGTCGCGGGCGTCAACAGCCCGGTGCAACTCGCGGCGCTGGAGCGGGCTTTTCAAAGCCAGGTGGCGCTGCAACTGATGGAGCAAGGCGTGCGCCTGGCGGACCCGGCGCGGCTCGACGTGCGTGGCCAATTGCACTGCGCGCAAGACGTGGCTATTGATGTCAACTGCGTCTTTGAAGGCGTGGTGAAATTGGGCGAAGGCGTGAAAATTGGCGCAAATTGCGTGATCAGGAATGCAGACATAGCCGCCGGGGCCGTGATTCATCCGTTCACCCACATTGAAGGCGGTCAACCCGGCAGCAAGGACGCGGTGGAAATCGGCGCCGGCGCCTTGATTGGCCCGTTTGCCCGCCTCAGGCCCGGTGCCAAACTGGGCGAAGCGGTGCATATTGGCAACTTTGTCGAAGTCAAGAATTCAACGCTGGCGCGCGGCGCCAAGGCCAACCATCTGGCTTATCTGGGCGACGCCACGGTCGGCGAGCGCGTCAACTATGGTGCCGGCTCCATCACCGCCAATTACGACGGGGCCTTCAAACACCGCACCATCATGGAAGCCGATGTGCACATTGGCAGCAACTGCGTGCTGATTGCCCCGATCACGATCGGCGCGGGCGGCACCGTGGGCGGTGGCTCCACCTTGACCAAAGACACGCCGCCAGGGGCACTCACCGTGGCGCGGGCCAAGCAGGTCAGCATCGCCAACTGGAAGCGCCCGAGCAAATGAGCACGGCCCCCCGACCGGCTGATGCGCCTGCGTCCGGGCCGGCCGCTGGGCTTGAGCGTCTTGCGCAGGAGCTGGCGCAGGTGCGCGCCGACTTCCAGGACTTTGTTTACACCGTGTCACATGACTTGCGTGCGCCGTTGCGCCACATCGCCGCGTTCACCAAGATCATCGAAGAAGACCTGCCCAACCCGCCGCCTGACATCTTGGGGCACCTGGCCAC
>JBBQQX010000170.1:0-2411 GCA_038215405.1 Burkholderiales bacterium | reverse complement strand
GCGTTGGCGGCCTGCGCCATGTGCAGCGCCGCCGTGAAGTTCAGACGGATCACGCCTTCGTGAAAGCGCGGCGACACCGTGGCCGCATCGACCGGCGGGCTACCGCCGGCGTTGTGTACCAGCACATCGAGCCGGCCATGGCGCTGCACGATGTCGGCCACCAACGCCTGCACGGTAGCGGCCTCGCGCACGTCGCAGGGCAAAAATTCGGCGCTGCGTGCGCCGGCGCTCGGCAGGGTGTCGGGCGCAGTGCGCGCGCACACCACCACCGTGGCACCTTCGGCCAGAAAACCCTCGGCAATGCCGCGCCCTATGCCCTTGGTGCCGCCGGTGACGAGCACCACGCGTTGGTCAAATTCGTTGTTCTGGTTCATGGGTGCAAATTTACGGATTGGCAGCCGACACAGATACGTCCAAAAGGACGATACCGGCTGCGGCGGCTGTGGCGACTGCAAAGCGGGTGAGGCGCAAAGTGCTAGCCATTGACCACCGGCCGGCGCAGCATGACGACGTTATTCAAAAGGCTCACGATCACTTCATCGCGCTGGTTCAGCAACTCGAAGCGCGCCACCATCAGCCCGCGTTCAGGGCGGCGGTCGTCCCGGCGCTCCAGCTGCGTGACGCGCGTGCGCAAGATGTCGCCCGCCACCGCCAGCCGGTGAAAGCGAACCCCGTCCCAGCCGCGCGCCGCAATCGACGCGCTTTCTTCATGCGGTACGGTGTGGCTCAGACGAATCAAAATCGACAGCAGATGCACGCCAGCGGCAAACAATTCGCCGATGGGCGAGCGCGCGGCAACAGCCTCGTCGATATGCGGCCCGAAGGGATCCCACACCAGGGCAAACTCCTTGATGGCCTGCGCCGTCAATAAAAACGTCTGCGCCGATTCCCTGGGCTGGCCCAGCGCAATATCTTCCCAGTAGTGGATGGAGGCGCCGTTGACCGGCGGGGACGTTTGGGCTGATTCGCTTTGAGGGTTCATGCCACCCAATTTAGGCACCGACAGGCCCGCCAGATACGTCCAAAGAGACGATGTAACGCCGGGCCGGCAAAACCATCATCGGACAGCTTCATTACCTGCAGGATTTGCGCATGCGTCTCGAACCTTCTCCTTCCGCTTCACCGGATTCATCGGCTTCACAGGCTTCTCACGCCCACGCCACCGAGGCGGCCGCCAGCGAATTGCTGATCGACTACCCCGGCGACGGCGTGGCCGTGGTGCGCATGAACCGCCCGCAGGCCACCAACGCGCTCAGCCTGAACCTGCAGGCGCTGCTGTCAAATGCCTTCACCCAGTTGACGGCCGACCCGCAGGTGCGCGTCATCGTGCTGACGGGCGGCGAAAAAGTGTTTGCCGCCGGCGGCGACATCAAGAGTCTGGAGGGCGCCGGCCCGATTGAAATCATGCAGCGCCACACCGAGCGCGTCTGGGCGCCGATCGAGCGCTGCCCCAAGCCCATCATTGCGGCGGTGTGCGGCTACGCCTTTGGCGGCGGTGCCGAGCTGGCGATGCACTGCGACATCATCCTGGCCGGCGAAAGCGCCAGCTTTTCGCAGCCCGAAATCCGCATCGGCATCATGCCCGGCATCGGCGGCACGCAGCGCCTGGTGCGCGCCGTGGGCAAGTTCAACGCCATGCGCATGCTGCTGACCGGCAAGCCCGTCAGCGCCAGCGACGCACACATCATGGGCCTGGTCAGCCAGGTTTTTGCCGACGACCAGGTGCTGCCCGAAGCCCTGAAAATGGCCAGCCTGATCGCCGCCATGCCACCGCTGGCCGTCATGCAAATCAAGGAAGTGGTGCTGGCCGGCGTCGATGCGTCACTGGAAACCGCCCTGATGCTGGAGCGCAAAGCGAACCAGCTGCTGTTTGCCACGCGCGACCAGAAGGAAGGCATGCAAGCCTTCATCGAAAAGCGCAAGCCCAAGTTCGAGGGGCGCTGAAAGCCCAACCCTGGGCGAGCGCTGTACAGCGCAGGGCACGCCCTGTGATTCACGGGCAGTTGTTTCTATCAGCTTCAGCTTCCGGCCAAAGCTGAGGGAACAAAAAGCGCAAGGCATGCTGCGGCAGGCCAAACCGGACTTTGCCTTGGGGCGAGTCGGACTTGAGCAGTCCGCGCTTGACCAGTGCCCCCAGCGCGTCGGTGGCGCCCCGGTCGCTCATCCCCAGCATGGCCTTGAAGTCGCCCCGCGCCATTTCCTCGCCGCTAAGAAAAAGGTAGTGCAGCCCGCGCAGAGACTCCTGCCGCACTCCCTGCTTGACCACCGTGGCTTCAAACACCAGGCAGGCTTCGATGCGCGCTTTCATGCTGTCAAAGTCAAGCATCCCCGCCATGAAAGTGACCTGGTCCAGGCAGGTGTCCAGCACATAGTCAATCCAGGCGATCAGCGCTTGCTCGCTCAGGTTACCG
>JBBQQX010000169.1:0-2773 GCA_038215405.1 Burkholderiales bacterium | reverse complement strand
AGTGCTGGCGCTGGACGCCTACGCTCGCTGCTGGGTGCATGAGCGCGTCTTTTATGCAACCCTGGCGACGTTGATTCCTGCAGAAAAAATGGAGGCCTATGGTCGTCTGTTGCTGAGCTGGGAGCAGGCCAACGATGCCCGCTTTCAGGCATCCATGCAGCTGATTGCGGCTCAGCTGGTGGCCGCTGCCCTCGATGCAGAGCTGATCGCAGGCGACGGGGGTGTCATCAAGAAGAAGGTGCTGGGCTTTCTGGGTCTTGGCCAGCAAATTGGAAAGAGTCCCGAGGAAAAAGCGATGGTCAAACTGACCGAGCGCTTGGCTGACCACAGTGCCAAAACCACCGTCGCGCTGCTCCAACTGCACCACCTTGATGCGGGTTCCGTGGCAGAAATCAACGAATTGGTCGCCAGCGCCTTTGTCGCCACCGAGCCGGTCAGCAAGCCGCTCGCCAGTTTGTGGGGCGCTGTGTCGCAGGGCTTGCTCGGCGGGCTGGCGGCAGATGCCATGGCCGGCGGTTTGAGCCTGGGCGCTGGCGCCTTGATCGGCGCCATCGGCGGGGCGGTGGCGTTCTGGGGTGCGGCCGAGGTCTTCAACGTCAGCACCGGGCGGGACGCGTCCCGGGTGCAGTTTTCCGATGACTTTTTGCGCGCCCAATTGATCGCTGGCCTGCTGCGCTATCTGGCCGTGATCCATTTTGGCCGCGGGCGCGGCAAGTTTGTGGTCTCGCAAGCGCCGCCGTTTTGGCGCGAGCAGGTGGATTCTGCCCTGGGCGCGCACGAGGAGGCGATTGCCCAGGCCTTCAACACCATCCGGACAAGTTCACCAATGAACGCGTCAACGGTGCCGCTGCAGGCCGTGCTCAGTCAAATGGCGTCCCGGATATTGACGGCGCTGTACCCGCAGCCTCAGGGTCATGGTGGCCAGCGCGCGCGATCGCTTGGCTGAAGTCAGACAGTCGCTGTGGAGCGCGCCTTGTCGGCCTCGGTGATGAAAGCGTCGGCATAAAACTCATCCTCCGCCAGGCCAGCCTGCGTGTAGGCGCTGCGGGCCGAGTCCACCATGATCGGGGCGCCACAGGCGTAGACCTGGTAGCCCGAGAGCTCCGCCATGTCCTGCAACACGGCCAGATGGACAAAACCGGTGCGCCCTTGCCAGCCGTCTTCGGGCAGTGCGTCGGACACCACCGGCACATAGCGCAGGCTTGGCATCTGCGCCAGTTGGGCTTTGACCCAGGCGTCCAGGTACAGGTCGGATGGACGCCGCCCGCCCCAGTACAGCGTCACAGAGCGCGTGCTGCCGGTGTGCTGGAGCTGTTCGATCAAGGCCTTGATCGGCGCAAAGCCGGTGCCCGACGCCAGCAGCACGATCGGCTTCCCGCTGTCTTCGCGCAGGTAGAAGCTGCCAAACGGGCCCTCAATGCGCACGATGTCCTTTTCTTTCATGGCACCAAACACATGGTCGGTGAACTGCCCGCCCGGCATGTGGCGAATGTGCAGCTCCAGGCCGCCGATCTTGCCCTCAGCGTCGGCCAGCGTGTGCGGCGCATTGGCCATCGAGTAGCTGCGGCGCACGCCGCCCGCCAAGATAAATTCAACATACTGGCCGGCGTGGTAAGTGAAGGCTTCGCTCGCCGGCAGCTGCAATTGCAGACGCAATACGTCCGGCGACAGCCTTTCAAGAGCTTTGATGCGGGCCGGCATCTTCCTGATCGGCAAGGCGTTTTCCCGCGTGACCTGGCGCGACTCCAGCAGCACGTCGCTGTGCGCTACGGCGCAACAGGTTAGCACCCAGCCCTGTGCCTCCTCCTCGTCGCTCAGGGCTTTGCTCTGGTGCGCGCCATGCACCACGTTGCCGTCGATCTTCTTGCACTTGCAGGTGCCGCACGCGCCATCCTTGCAGCCATAGGGCAGGGCGACGCCGGCGCGAATGCCGGCGGCCAGAATCGTCTCGTGCGACTCGGCGCTGAAGGTGCGGCCGCTGGGTTGCACCGTGATCTGGAAGCCGGGAGCCTGGGTTGCGCTGTGCGTCATGTGGTGTTGGTCCTTGGGGTAGAGTTCCGGGGTACACAGTTTTTCGGAGCCTGCTGCCGCTGCGTCGCAACGCGCGCTGTCTCCACTATTTGAGTAGCCCCGATTTTGCCTTCAAACCCAAGCCCCGCCCGCAGCCTGTACGCGACCCGCCCCGGCGCCTTGCCCGCCCGCTTCCGTCGTCTGCGGGTGCTGATCGTCGGCTGTGGCGATATCGGCCTGCGCGTGGCGCAGGCACTGCCTAAGCGGGTGCGGCTGATGGCACTCACCTCCAGCGTGCAGCGCACGGCGGAACTGCGTCAGCGCGGCATCACGCCCTTGCAGGGCAACCTGGACGCCCCTGAGTCGCTGCGCCGCTTGGCCGGGCTGGCGCATCGGGTGATTCATCTGGCGCCACCGCCCGATGAGGGCTGGCTGGACCCGCGCAGCCGGGCCTTGACCCGCGCCCTGGCTCTGCGCAGTCGCCCAGACGCCCTGGTGTACGGCTCCACCAGCGGCGTCTATGGGGATTGCCAGGGTGAAATTGCTACAGAAACCCGAGCTACTCATGCAGATACGACGAGGGCCAAGCGGCGAATTGATGCAGAAAACACGGTGCGCTTCTTTGGCCGTGCCAGCGGTGTGCGCTCCAGCATCTTGCGCATTCCCGGCATCTATGCGCCGGACCGCCCGAACGGCACGCCGCAGGCGCGCCTGCTCAAAGGCACGCCGGTGTTGCAGGCCGGTGATGACGTCTACACCAACC
>JBBQQX010000168.1:0-3016 GCA_038215405.1 Burkholderiales bacterium | reverse complement strand
TCGGTAAAGTCGCCGGTGGAGTTGACGAGCGACATCAGCTTGACGATTCGTTTGATGCGGTTCAGGTCGCCAACCGCTGCGTGCAGGGTGCCCATCAGATCAATGGCGGCGGCCCGGGCGGCGGCCTTGCCTTCTTCGGTGCTGATGTTCTTGCCCAATTGGCCAACCCACACTTTGCCGTCTTTCTTGGCCAGGTGGCCGCTCAGGAAGACCAGTTTGCCGGATTGAACAAACGGTACATAAGCCGCAGCGGGCGCGGCGACTGGCGGCAGCGTGATGTTGAGTTCGGTGAGTTTGGCGTAAATGCTCATGCTGATTCCTTGTTAAGTTTATGAACGAAATTGGCCTCTAGCCCTCGCCAAATATGCCTAAGCAGCTATCTAATCAATATCAGTTTGTTGGCTGCTCATCTGGCCTTGTGACTGGCTTTGAGTTTGATTTTCGCCTGGCATGGCCTGCACCGTCACGCCAACCCACAGCGTGTGGTTGGCACCACCATGGATGACGCCGCGAATCGGCGATACGTCGGAGAAGTCGCGTCCCAGCGCCAGCGTCACATAGTCT
Source organism: Burkholderiales bacterium (assembly GCA_038215405.1). Classification (GTDB taxonomy): domain Bacteria; phylum Pseudomonadota; class Gammaproteobacteria; order Burkholderiales; family Burkholderiaceae_C; genus Rhodoferax. The sequence goes on along the minus strand of JBBQQX010000168.1, from coordinate 2,452 downwards.
TCACCGGGTGAGTGCCAGCCGCTGCGGTTGTTGGTGGGGTCCAGATCACACCAGCGCGCGCCCGCCGGCAGGTCGGGCACGTAAACCGACACCCAGGCGTGGGACGCATCGCTGCCCTGGAGCTTGACCGTCCCCGGGGCGGCCTCGGTGAGCAGATAGCCGCTGACATAGCGTGCCGCCAGCCCCATGGAGCGCAAGCAGGCAATCATGATGTGGGCAAAGTCCTGGCACACGCCTTTGCGCTGTGCCAGGGCCTCCAGGGCCGGGGTGTTGATCTCGGTGCTCTCGCTCTCGTAGCTGAAGTCGCTGTAAATGCGTTGCATCAAGTCCTGTGCTGCTCCCAACACGCTCGTGCCGGGCGCAAAGCTGGGTCGCGCGTAGTCTGTAAATTCGCTGTGCCGGGGCACAAAGGGAGAGGCAAATACAAACTCATTGGCGCAATCAAAACGCAGGCTTGAGCGGTAGCGAAACAGCTCCCGGGTTTGCTCCCAACTGATGCGGCTCGTTGGCGCTGATGACGCAACCGTTACGACCACACTGCGCGCTACCACGGTGAGGGTCGTGTGCGGTGCCTGCAGTGAAAAAAAACAACGCGTATTGCCAAAAACGTCTTGTGTTTGCGCAGTCCGGGCCGGGTTCGGGTCGATCTGCAGCGTGTAGGCCAGCAGCTCTTGACCGCGAGCGTTCAAAGGTCGCAGGTAGGCCAGGTGCTGCGCAGTTTCTACTGCGGGCGCGTAGTCATAGCGGGTTTCATGCGTCACGCGCAGTTTCATGTGCCCACACTCTGGTTGTTGGCGCCCGAATGCGTGAAATAGGTGCTGTTGATGGCGTCCGAGACCTCCATCGCCGCGTCGGCGCACTGCAGCAGCACGTCGTTCAGGGCAAAGTAGTCCTGGCCTGAATCAGATGGCCGGGTTTCGCACAGTTGCGCCAGGTCCCAGGTTTGCGGGTCGGGCACGCGCAATGACAAGGCGCAGAGATCACCGGGTGCACTGTCAGCCAGCTTGGACAGCCGTGCGCGCAGGGTGCGCGCCACCCAGGCCAGCGAACGCGGGTTGTCGGGGTCAAGCACCAGCAGGTCCAGCAGGGCGGCGATGTCACGGCTTTGCTGGTACTGCGCGTGGAAGGTGATGGTGCAGTCAAACAGCGCCATCATGGCTTCAAAGCCGCCTTCGGTGTGCACACTGCCGGTCTCAAAGCCGCGCGCCAGCGCGCCCGTCAGGAAGGCCAGGCGCTCAATATGGCGGCCAATGCTGAGCAGGCGCCAGCCGTCGTCGCGCGGCATGCGATCAAGCTGCGCGCCGGTGATGGCCGCCAGGTGATCGCTGGTGTTTTTGAGCAACTGCAGCGCCGCCAGCGACGAATAATCGCCTTGGTCACTGTGCTTGGAACAGCCAGCAAACAGCTCTTCTTCGGCCCGCACGATCACGCGCCAATGCGCCTGCGACAAGCGTTCGCGCACGGTCGAGGCGGCCATTTTCAGGGCGCGCAGGTAGTAGCCCACACTGGTGGCGCCCTGCGAACTGCCCAGACTGGCGATCAACGAACGCTCAAAAACGCGACGCGCTTGCACGGGCGAGGGCACGCCCGGCAGCACCAGCGTGTTGGCCAGCGCCATGCTACCGAGCCAGGCCAACAAGGCCGGCGACGATTGATCCTCGCCATTCAGGCATTCCAGCGTCAGGCGGGCCAGCCGCAGCGCGTTTTCAGTGCGCTCGGTGTAGCGGCCCAGCCAAAAGAGATTTTCGGCCGCGCGACTGGTGACCAGCCGCTTGCGCTGCGTCAGCGAGGCCGCCGTCAGGTGCGGCTGCAAGAGCGTCGTCGTGTCAACTTCACCGCGCGTGAGCGCCCAGACGTCGGCGCTGCTGCCCCCGCGCTGCATGGCGGCCACCTCTGCCGTGCTGCCTGCCACGCGCGCCAGTCCGCCGGGGAGCACGCGCCAGGACTGCACGCCGTTTGAGACCACAAACACCCGCAGCATGACCGAGCGTGGCAGCACCTGAGCCGCCGCCTCATTGGCCGCGCTGGCGGTGTCGGCGCCGCCGCCGGGTACTGGGGTCTGCCAGGTGGGCATTTGCGACAAGGGCAGATAGGCCTGGATGGTGTGCTCTTCGCTTTGGCGCACGATGCGCCCAGCCCATTCGTCGAGTTCGCGCTCTGACAGACCACGCCCCAAGACGGCGTCAAAACTGTGGTGCACGGGCGAGCCGGGGTAGGTGGCTTTGATGGCGCTCTCGCGCAGACGCGGCAGCGCGTCGTCCAGGGCCGAGTGTTCGCCACACCACCAGGTGGGCAAGGCCGGCAATTGCAACTCTTCGCCCAGCAAATGGCGCGACAACGCCGGCAAGAAGCCGAGCAGGGCGGGTGACTCCAGAAAAGCGGAGCCCGGTGCATTGGCCACCAGCACATGGCCGGCGCGGATCGCCTGCAACAAGCCCGGCACGCCCAAGGT
>JBBQQX010000167.1:0-3033 GCA_038215405.1 Burkholderiales bacterium | reverse complement strand
GTCATGGCGGCTTGGCCCAGTTGCTGCGCGGCGGGCAGGTCGGCGAACATCAACTTGACTTCGGCGCGCAGCAGCATCAGGCGGGCGGCGAGTCGTTGCGGCTCGCGGCCCTGCGCCGCGAGTGCCAGCAAGGCTTGCGCTTCGTCGGCCAGTGTCAGCGCCTGCGCACAGTCGCGTTGGCGCAGATGCCAGGCCAGCGTGACCAGTGGGACAAGTCGTGACGTCCCATGAAGCGCCGCCAAACTGTGCTCAAGCAGATCGACTTCGTCGTTGAGGGCGAACAGATCCATGGGTGCTCCCTGTTTTTTATGGCTAAGTGGATTCTGAGGCCGCAACCGGGTAGCGGTTGCACTGCCGTATCAGTGCATGCCGAAGATCGGAACGCCCGCGGTTGTGGCTGCCTTCGCCAGATTGGCATCAAGCGTTGCCAGCGGCAGGCCCGCGCGCAGCGCCAGTTCCAAATAGGCCGCATCGTAGGCCGATAGCTTATAGCGCCTGGCAAGATTCAGGGTATCGCCCAAGGCGTGCGGCGCCGTCGCTTGATCGGTCACTATGTTGAGCCGCCCCAAGAGCGCAATGAAGCGTTGCGAGTCTGCTTCAGCCACAAGCCCCTTTAATTCAAGCTTCGCGACAACATTGGCTATTTCAAGAGTCATCAGCGAGGGCACAATGGCTTGCGATGCCTTTAATGCCTTGAGCGCCGCACTGGCGTAATCGACACCTGCCGGATTGGTTTGAGGCACCAGCCAGAGCAGTGCCACAGACGCATCCAGAACAAAACTCATGCCCGCCCCTCGTTGATGAGAGCCTTGAGATTGACACGACCCACCGGTTTACGGGTCTGCATGAAGGCCAGCATTTCATCGGCGGCTTCGACAGCATCGGAGTGACTGTTGTCTTGCGCTGGCACCAGTTCGGCCACGGCCTCGCCCCGCAGCGTGATGGTGTAGCGCTTACCCGCCTGGACTCCGCGTAGCAGTTCCGGCAGCTTCGTTTTGGCTTCGTATGATCCGACTTCGATCTTCATGGGTCGCTCCAACAAATGAGACAGACTAGTATATAGACCAGTTGGGTAAAGTCAATCTTTTCGCTCTGTGCAACCCTATTTTGCACAAGGCAGTGAGACATTTAGTTCGCTCTGTTTATACTGTAATTTTATACAGTCTAAATTCAGCTTTCAGACGCAGAAATCATGCCGTCAAATTTGCCCGCCTACGCCGAGCTGCATTGCCTGTCCAACTTCAGCTTTGGGCGCGGTGCCTCGCACCCCGAAGAACTGGTGGCGCGGGCCGCCGCGCTGGGCTACACGGCGCTGGCCCTCACTGACGAGTGCTCGGTGGCGGGCGTGGTGCGTGCGCACACCGAGGCCAAAAAACGAGGCTTGAAGTTGCTGCCCGGCGCCGAGTTTGCCGTGACACGGGGCTCCGGGGCCGCTGGCGCCGTGCCTGCTGCCGGGTTTCGGCTGGTGGCGCTGCCGCACGACCTGCAAGCCTGGGGCGACCTGTGCGAGTTCATCACCCAGGCGCGCCGGGCGGCGCCCAAAGGCCACTATCGGCTGCTCTGGCAGGACGCGCCCTGGGCGCTGCTGAGTGGGTGCGAGGTCTTGCTGGCGTTGCCATATGCTCTTCATTTCGAAGCTGCTCACGCAATAGCGACGTGGGCTAGAGCCCTGTTTGGCATAAATTTAGGCTTGCTGGCGGAGTGGCTGCTGTCGCCTGACGACGCGCTGCAATCGCACCGTTTGCAGCAACTGGCCCGGCTCACCGGCGTGGCGCTGGTGGCCGGGGGCAACGTGCACATGCATGTGCGCTCGCGCAAGCCCTTGCAGGATGTCCTCAGCGCCGTGCGTCTGGGTCAGCCGGTGTTTGACTGCGGTTTTGCGCTGCAGCCCAATGCGGAGGCGCACCTGCGCTCGCGCCAGCGCCTGGCCGCCATTTATTCCCCCGAGCTGCTCGCCAACACGCTGCGGGTGGCGGCGCGTTGCAGCTTCAGCCTGGACGAGCTGCGTTACCAGTACCCGCTGGAAACGGTGCTACCCGGCCTGTCTGCGGCGCAAACCCTGCGCCGCTATACGGCCCAGGGCGCGCTCAAGCGCTACCCGCAGGGCACACCGGCATCTGTGCAACAGCAGCTCGAGCACGAGCTGGCGCTGATTACCGAGCTTAACTATGAGATGTATTTTTTGACCGTGCATGACATCGTGCGCTTTGCCCGTAGCCGCCACATTCTGTGCCAGGGCCGTGGCTCGGCCGCCAACTCGGCGGTGTGCTACTGCCTGGGCGTGACCGAGGTTGATCCTGCGCGCATGGCCATGCTGTTCGAGCGTTTTATCTCCAGAGAGCGCGACGAGCCGCCAGATATTGACGTCGACTTTGAGCACCAGCGGCGCGAAGAGGTGATTCAGTACATCTACGCCAAGTACGGGCGCGAACGCGCTGCCTTGACCGCCGTGGTCATCAGCTATCGGCCACGCAGCGCGCTGCGCGATGTCGGGCGCGCCCTGGCCATTCCCGAGGCGTTGATCACCGCGCTGGCCAAAGAGCACCCCGGCATGTACAGCCGCACGGTGCTGGCTGAGCGGCTGCAATCGGCATTGGCGCGGCTGGGGCCGGACTTTGCGCCGCCAGCGCCGCAGCAGTTGCAGCTGTGGCTCGATTTGAGCACCCAGTTGCAGCGTTTTCCGCGCCATTTGAGTCAGCATCCGGGCGGCTTTGTGCTGACCCGCGGCAAGCTCACGCGCCTGGTGCCGGTGGAGAACGCTGCCATGCCGGAGCGCTCCATCATCCAGTGGGACAAGGACGATCTGGACGCCATGGGCTTGCTGAAAGTGGATGTGCTGGCCCTGGGCATGCTCAGCGCCATTCGCCGCTGCCTGGACCTCGTCAGTGCGCAGCGCGGCACGCTGTTTCAGATGCAGGACATTCCGGTGGAAGACCCCGCCACGTACGCCATGATCTGCCAGGCCGACACCGTGGGCGTGTTCCAGATCGAGAGCCGCGCGCAGATGAGCATGTTGCCGCGCCTCAAACCGCG
>JBBQQX010000166.1:0-3221 GCA_038215405.1 Burkholderiales bacterium | reverse complement strand
AGCGGTGCTGCTCGAATTTGAGCGCATCAGCGAGCGCGGCGGCGTGCTCGGCGCCATGGAAACCGGCTACCAGCGCGGCAAGATTCAGGACGAATCGATGCACTACGAAATGCTCAAGCACACCGGCGAGCTGCCCATCATTGGCGTCAACACCTTCCGCAACCCGCATGGCGACGCGGTGCACGACACGCTGGAACTGGCGCGCTCGACCGACGAAGAAAAGCAAAGCCAGTTACAGCGCCTGGCCACTTTCCACGCGCTGCACGCCAAGGAGTCCCCGGCGATGCTCAAACGCCTGCAAAAAGCCGTGATCGACAACAAGAACGTGTTTGAGGTGCTGATGGACGCCGTGCGCGTCTGCTCACTCGGTCAGATCACCAATGCGCTGTTTGAGGTGGGTGGGCAGTACCGGCGCAATATGTAGCCATGTGGATATGGTTTAAGCTAAATAGGCCGCTAGCCCACGTGAATACTGCGTACTGCGCTATTTAATTAGGAGTTACCATTTGCAAAGGCCTTCCTTTGCAGTGAACCTGCTCAGGCTTGCGAAGCCACGCACAGCGCAAAATCAGGGAAAGCGCGACTCTTGAGGACGTTTTTCGGTGCCCTACTTGCCCGCATTCCGGTCACAGGCCGGCTGGCCGACCGGGTTGGCTTCAGCCCGGCAATGCTGCGCGCCAGCACCGCCCATTTTCCGGGCGTCGGCTGGCTGGTGGGTGCCCTGGCGGCGGTGTGGGGGAAGGCATTTGCGGTCATGACCACCGGCGCCTTCCATGAAGACGGGCTGGCCGATGTGGGCGATGCGGCCGGCTCCAAGTCCAAGCCGCTGCGAACCTGATCAACGGCGTCAGTCTTTTCAGTGCCTTTATAGGGCCGAGGGGCGCGCCAATGTCCCTCGGTTGTAGGAGGGGTCTTACCGCAAAGCTTCCGGCCAACCGATGGACGCGCGGTTACAAACGACGAATACTGGCGGCCCCACCCACACCAAGGAAACGCCATGACCCAGCAAAAAACTGCGCATATCGAACCGTCGAAACATTCCACCGACGAAGTGGATGATTTCCTGGATAAGGCCGAAGACAACGTCGACGCTGAGCCCGGTGCGGGCTCTCCCGCCATCATGCCCAACGCCGACTTGGACGAGGACGGCAAACCGATCTCGGACACGCCCAAGAACCCACGGATATAGGCCGTCGGGCCCGCTCGAGCTCGCGCCCTTGCGATTCACATGCTGCGCTAAAAAATTTGACTGGTTGCGTGGCGACCTATCCTGCGCAATGGCCATTACAAAGTCCAGAGCGAGGACAGGCTCATGGAGTGTGAACACACTCGTGGCTGCTGCTGCTGTAACGCCATCGACCTACGCATTTTCATTCCGGCATCCGTCGATGCCGGTGCCGCCATTGATTGCTTGGTGCTTTGCCATGGACCTGCTGCGACAGCTGGCCGCTTGCTGGCTGGGCTATAGAGGCGAAGGCGTCTGCTCCGGATGCTGTGACTCGCGCAAGGTTTCCAAGCTTTTGCGGTGGCGTATCAGCTGACTCAAGTATCGACTCTCGAAGGCCGGGTGCAGGGTCTGCAAGCGATACGGTCACCACCGTACGCGGGCGGGCATCCTACAAACGGGCGCAGTCGGTTTGCAACAAGGTCGCGAGTGCCGCTGCCGCCACCGGACGACTGAAATAGTAGCCTTGGCCCTCGTCGCAATGCTGGGCTATAAGAAACGCACGCTGTTCGGGTGTTTCCACGCCCTCTGCAATGACGCTTTGCCTCAGGCTTTTGCCCATATTGATCACGGCACTGACGATGGTGGCATCGTCCGGGTTGCTGGTGATCTGTTTCACGAACGACTGGTCGATCTTCAGGGTATGGATCGGAAACCGACTCAGATAACTCAGGCTGGAATAACCGGTGCCAAAGTCATCGATGGCAAGCTTGACGCCCAGGTCTGCGATTGCCTGTAGCAAGGCGCCCGTGGACTCGGCGTTGCGCATCAGGACGCTTTCGGTCAGTTCAAGTTCCAGATAGCGGGGCTCCAGAAGCGTACTTTCGAGTGTTTCGCGTAAATTTTCGAGAAAGTCCTTGGCACGGAGTTCGAGCGCGGAGGTGTTAACGGCGACGGTGATCGGCGCCAAGCCAGCCTGCTGCCAGGCCCGGGCCTGAAGACAGGCTTCGCGCAGCACCCAGCGGCCCATCGGCACGATCAGGCCACAGTCTTCGGCGATCGACACGAACTGCGCCGGCAGCAGCAGTCCGAGCTGCGGATGCTCCCAACGGATCAGCGCCTCGACGCCGACCATCTTGCCGCTGCGAAGATTTATTTTGGGCTGGTAATGCAGCACAAACTCGCGGCGCTCCAGCGCGCCGCGCAGGTCGGCTTCGATGGATTGCCGCTGGACCGCTCGCGCATTCATGGCCGGTTCGAAGAACTTGTAATTGTTGCGCCCGTGTTCCTTGGCGTGGTACATCGCGGTGTCCGCACTCTTGACCAGGGTCTCCGCGTCCTGGCCATCGCCTGGGTAGATGCTGATTCCGATACTCACGCTGCTATGGAGCTCATGCGCGTCGATGCGGTGAGGCAGCGCGAGCGCCGCAAGCATCTTTTGAGCCGTGAGCGCTGCGTCTTCGGCGTGCTCAATGAAGGGCAACAGCAGGATAAATTCATCCCCGCCCTGACGACTGACGGTGTCCGAGTGACGCACACAAGCCACCAGGCGCTGTGCCACCGACTGCAGCAGCCGGTCGCCAACCGAATGTCCCAAGGAGTCGTTGATGTGCTTGAAGTGGTCCAGGTCCAGGAACATCACCGCGAGTTGCCAGCCTTGACGGCGGGCTCCCTCAATCGCCTGGTCAAGCCGGTCCTGCAGCAGCATTCGATTGGGCAAATCGGTGAGGACATCGTAATGGGCCAGATGATGCAACTGAACCTTAGCCGCTTCGGCTTGTTCCGACTGTTTGTGCGCTTCAATCGAAGCGATGACCAGGTTGGCGTTCGCTTGCTGCAACATGACGATGTGATCGGCGGCGCCTGCCTGCAACGCCTCCTCTGCCGTGCGAATCTCCCCCTCACGCGAAGTGGCGGCTTCTTCGCGCACATTGGATTCCCCTTCCCGCGCCTGCGTGGCGCCTTCGCGCACCAGGACAGCGTCTTCACGCCTGTCAGAAACAATCTCCCGGAGATTCGCCGTATCTTCTCGTGCCGTGACCAATTTCTCGCGGCT
>JBBQQX010000165.1:0-3289 GCA_038215405.1 Burkholderiales bacterium | reverse complement strand
GCCTGGCGGCGCTTGCCAACCCGCATCTCAACCCAAGATCATGCCCAATACCCACACAATCACCCCGCAAGAGGCGCTCTTACGCACCATCGAGCACCGCGAGATCTTCCACGACGAGATGCTGCACATCGTGCGCGGCATCATGAACGGAGAGTGGTCTCCGGTCATGACTGCCGCGTTGATCACCGGTCTGCGCGTCAAGAAGGAAACCATCGGTGAAATCACGGCCGCCGCGCAGGTGATGCGCGAGTTCTCCACCAAGGTCAACGTCTTTGATACCACGCATCTGGTGGACATTGTGGGCACCGGCGGTGACGGCTCGCACACCTTCAACATCTCGACCTGCGCCATGTTTGTCGCCGCTGCTGCGGGCGCCCGCGTCAGCAAGCACGGGGGCCGCAGCGTCAGCAGCAAGAGCGGCAGCGCCGACGTGATGGAGTCGCTGGGCATCAACATCAACTTGTCGCCCGAGGCGATAGCCCGATGCATTGCCGAGGTGGGCGTTGGCTTCATGTTTGCGCCCAACCACCATCCGGCCATGAAAAACGTGGCACCGGTGCGCAAGGAGTTGGGCATCAAGACCATCTTCAATCTGCTCGGGCCGCTGACCAACCCGGCCAGTGCACCCAATATCCTGATGGGCGTGTTTCACCCGGACTTGGTCGGCATTCAGGTGCGCGCGCTGCAGCGTCTGGGCGCCGAGCATGCGCTTGTGGTGTATGGCAAAGACGGCATGGACGAAGTGTCGCTGGGCGCGACCACGCTGGTGGGCGAGCTTAAAAACGGTGAAATCACCGAGTATGAGATTCACCCCGAAGACTTCGGCATGGTCATGGCCAGCAACCGGGCGCTCAAGGTGGAAACGCCCGAGCAATCCAAAACCATGCTGCTGGGGGTGCTGGACAACGCGGCGGGCGCCGCCAAGGACATCGTGATTCTCAATGCCGGTGTGGCGCTGTATGCGGCCAATGTGGCGCCGACCATGCGCGCGGGCATCGACATGGCCCGGGCTGCGATTGAATCGGGCGCAGCCAAATCGAAATTGGCGCAGCTTGTTTCTATCTCCCAACAACTCAAAGGTGCAGCGAAGTGAGCGATATCCTGGAAAAAATCGTGGCGGTGAAGCGCCTGGAAGTGGCGGCAGCTCTTCGCCGCAAGCCCCTGGCCGTGATGCGCGCGGATGCCGAGTCGCGCGTGTTGACGCGCGATTTTGTGGCTGCGCTGCGTCACAAGATCACTGCGGGGCAACCTGCCGTGATTGCGGAGATCAAAAAAGCCAGCCCCTCCAAGGGGGTGCTGCGCGCGGATTTCATTCCCGCCGACATCGCGCAAGCCTACGCCGAGAGCGGTGCCGCCTGTTTGTCAGTGCTGACTGACCTGCAGTTTTTCCAGGGCGGCATCGACTACCTCAAGCAGGCCCGGGCCTCCTGTCAGCTGCCGGTGCTGCGCAAGGACTTCATGGTGGACGCCTATCAGGTTTATGAATCGCGCGCTTGTGGGGCTGATGCAGTCCTGCTCATTGCCGCCATCCTGGATGACGCGCAAATGCAAGAGTTTGAGGCGATTGCGCGCAGTCTGGACATGGCGGTGCTGGTGGAAGTGCATGACGCGTTTGAGCTGGCGCGCGCGCTCAAGCTCAAGACGCCGTTGATCGGCATCAACAACCGCAATCTCAAGACCTTTGAGGTCTCGCTCGACATCACCTTGGCGCTCATGCGCGAACTGCCTGCGGATCGCTTGCTGGTCTGCGAGAGTGGCATCCAGACCCGTGACGACGTGCTGCGTCTGGGGGCGGCCGGTGTCAATGCATTTTTGGTGGGCGAGGCCTTCATGCGGGCGCCCGATCCAGGTGTGGCGTTGGCGGAGTTGTTTGCGTCAGCCTGATATGTTCACCAGCGAGGCTCCCCATTTGACCGAGTGGGCGCCGCAGCGCTGGCCGGTCGCGGCCGACTGGCAGCCGTTGGTGGACCGTTTTCTGGCCAGCGAGGCGGGCCAGGCCTTGGCGCAATTCGTGCGCGCACGACTCGCTGGTGGCGCCATCATTTACCCGCCGCAGCCCTTGCGGGCGCTGGCTTTGAGTGCGCTGGCGCAAGTCAAGGTCGTTATTTTGGGGCAGGACCCCTACCACGGCCCGGGTCAGGCCGAGGGTCTGGCGTTCTCGGTGGCGCCTGGCGTCAGACTTCCGCCTTCACTGCGGAACATCTTCGTGGAGATCGCTCAAGACCCCTTGCTGGGTCCAGACGGCGTGGCCCCGCACACTAACGGATCCCTGGTTCGTTGGGCGCATCAAGGCGTCTTGCTGCTCAACACGTGCCTGACAGTCGAGGCCGGTCAGCCCGCCAGCCATGCCCGGCGCGGCTGGGAGGCGCTGACTGACGACGTCGTCAGGGCGGTGGCCTCAAAAGACACGCCGGCGGTCTTCCTGTTGTGGGGCGCACATGCGCAGGCCAAACGGCCTCTGATCGCGGCGATGGCCAAGCCGGGCGCAGGCGCCAGGGCGGAGCATCTGGTGCTGACCGCCAACCACCCGTCGCCTCTGTCGGCCCGTCGCCCGCCGCAGCCGTTTATCGGCAGTGGCCACTTTGGTCTGGCAAACGCTTATCTGCAGCACCAGGGCTACGCACCGATTGCGTGGTAGTGAAGTTATTCGCTTTGACCTGCGTCTACGTCTGATCTTCGTGGCATAATTCGTGGTTCACCAAGGAGAGGTGGCCGAGTGGTTAATGGCAGCAGACTGTAAATCTGCCCTCTTACGAGTACGATGGTTCGAATCCATCCCTCTCCACCAGTGATCGATTGAATGTTGGTTCGCCGTCGCAGCGCGTGGTCATGTGTCAGCGGGGACGCTGCAGCGGCTGCCAGTTTTGCAGGCTTGTGCGGGGTTCGTATAGTGGTAATACCTTAGCCTTCCAAGCTAAAGCGAGGAGTTCGATTCTCCTACCCCGCTCCATATTTGACGTGCTGGGATGGTTGTTTAGTTTTAGGTTGACCTGCAATTGGCGGGTCACTCAAGCCCATTTGGCTCAGTGGCAGAGCACCCCCTTGGTAAGGGGGAGGTCCCGGGTCCGATTCCCGGAATGGGCACCATTTTCGAGTCGGTTGCAGTACATTTTTTGACGCAACCGGCATTGGTTTTGTTGAGTGGTTTTGTAACTTTTCGGAGTTGGAAATGGCAAAAGAGAAATTTTCGCGGACCAAGCCGCACGTCAACGTTGGCACGATTGGCCACGTCGACCATGGCAAGACCACGCTGACGGCAGCGATTGCCACCGTGCTGGCTGCCAAGTTC
>JBBQQX010000164.1:0-3417 GCA_038215405.1 Burkholderiales bacterium | reverse complement strand
CACCTTCATCGGCATTGGCCCGCACCCGATACGCATGCGCGTGATGGACAAGGCCGACATTGCGCAGATGGTCGAATGGTTTGCCGCTGCCGCGCAGCGCGCCAAGCAGGCCGGCTTTGACGGCATCGAAATCCACGGCGCGCACACCTATATTCTGGCGGGTTTTCTGTCGTCCTATTACAACCAGCGCGACGACGAATACGGTGGTTCGTTGGAAAACCGCGCCCGCCTGCTGCTGGAAGTGCTGCGCGCCGTCAAAGGGCGCGTCGGCGCCGACTTCCCGGTCTGGGTGCGCCTGGACAGCGAAGAAATGCACACGCCCGGCGGCATCACGCTGCAAGACGCTATTACCACCGCGCAGCTGTGCGAGGCGGCAGGGGCCGCTGCCATCAGCGTCTCGGCCTACGCCACCCTGACCAAGGGCGCTGATTTCACCGATGCGCCGATTCCGCAAAAGCCGGCCGCCTATGTGTCTAATGCCGCCGCCATCAAGCAGGCGGTGAAGATTCCCATCATCACCGCCGGCCGCATCGAGCCCGAGCTGGCGACCAAGGCGATTGCCGAGGGCCAGTTCGACTTTGTTGCCATGGCCCGCAAGATGCTGGCCGACCCGGAAATCCCGATCAAGCTGGAGCGCAACCGTCCGCAGGACATACGGCCGTGCATTTACTGCTACGCCTGCGTCAGCGAAATCTTCATCAACAAGCGCGTCAAGTGCGCGGTCAATGCACAAACCGGCCATGAGTTCGAGGCACCCATCGATCCGGCAGTAACGCCCGGCCATGTGCTGGTGGTCGGCGGCGGCCCCGGTGGTATGGAGGCCGCGCGCGTCGCCGCGCTGCGCGGCCATCGCGTCACGCTGGTCGAGCGCAGCGACCGGCTGGGCGGCACGCTGTTCTTTGCCGCGCTGGCCTACCCTGAAAACGGCAAGCTGCTCGACTACCTGGTCGAGCAGATGAAGCAGATGCCGATTGACGTGAAGCTCTCCACCGAGGCCGATGCAGCGCTGGTGGCCAAGCTCAAGCCCGATTCCATCGTCGTCGCCACGGGCGCGCGCCGCGAAGCACCCGCCATCAAGGGCGCCGAGCAAAAGCATGTGTGGAGCGGCGACGAGCTGCGCCGCCTGATGACCGGCGACCGCGCCGACGAGATTGCCAAGGCCAAGCTCGGATTGGCCGAGCGCGCCATGTTCAAGGCCGGCGGCATGCTGCGCGTCACCGACAGCACGCAGGCGCTGCAAAGCCTGTCCAAGCTGTGGATGCCGCTGGGCAAGAAGGTGGTCATTGTCGGCGGCGGGCTGGTCGGGCTGGAACTGGCCGAGTTTCTGCTGGCACGCGGCCGCCAGGTCACGGTGCTGGAGCCGGGCAACCGCGCTGGCCGCGAGCTGTCGATCGTTCGCCGCTGGCGCGTGCTGGAGGCCGTCACCTCGCACGGCACGCTGCACCTCAATGCGACGGTGCAGGAAATCACCCGCGACGCCGTGCTTTGGACCGACGCCGACGGTGCCGAACAGCGCACGCCGGCCGACTCGGTGGTGCTGGCGATTGGCGCCGAGGCCGATGACCGCGTGGCTACCGCGCTGGCCGCATCGGGCGTGCCGGTGCAACGCGTGGGCGACTGCGCCAGCGTCAGCTATATCGAAGGCGCGATGCACGACGGCAACCGCGTCGGCCGCACGGTCTGACAGGCGCTCAACACAACCCTCCTGTGCTGCCCGTCAGCGTCAGTCCTCCCGTGAAAGGCCAAGCTATGCAACGAGCCCCCAACTGCAACCTGTCATCGACGGACTGGCGTTTGCCGAAGCGCCGCGCTGGCATGGCGGCAAGCTGTGGTTTTCGGCCATGTACACCCACACGGTGCATTGCCTGGACGCCGATGACTAGCTGACCACGGTGGCCGAGGTGCCGGGAAAGCCGTCGGGGCTGGGCTGATGCTGGCCGCACGTGACGGGCGCACCCTCGCAATTCGGCAGACAAACGCTATTCGCTGGACGTGCGCGTACTGTTTTCAGAAAGGCTGTTTGATGGCGCCAGTTGCAGGCAACCAACGGCCATGGCGACCAGGCTGTCGAGCAAGGCTGGGGATTCAAGCTGCTCGGGAATGTCTTCCAGCACCGACCGGATCATGCTGCGCAATCCCTGTCCGAGCAAATAGGCCGCCAATGCCGGATGGGGTGTGTTGATTTCATGCGCATAGATCTGCAGCAGTGGCAGCCAGGTCGCTTCGATAAATTCACTCGCCGTTCGGTACGGGCCACGCCACATCCCCAGATGCAGGGCCGTGTGGTAGCGCAGATGAAATGCCTGGTTCAATTTGAAAAGCCGCAGCTCGACACGAATGATATTGGCCAGAATCTCGCGCAGGGCGCTCGCCAGCGGCACGCCGACCAGTTTTTCACGCATCAACAGCAGCTGCTCGGACTCCTGGTCGAGAACGCGCTCATAGAGCATGGCAACGATGGCGTCCTTGTTGGGAAAGTATTGATAGATGGAGCCGACGGCGGCCCCTGACACCTCCGCGATGCGGGCCACGGTCAGCGCTTCGTCACCCTCTTCGTCCAGGATGCGCAGGCAGGCCTGCGCCACGGCATCCACCAGCGCGCGTGAGCGCGACTGGTTCGGCTGCTTGCGCAGCACGGGAAGCTGCCCGGGCGCTGGCGAGGTTGCAGAAGGAGGTGGGTTGCGTTTCTTGTGCATGGAAATGCGAGTGCCGTTTTTTGGGGGTGCCGCTTATTAAGAATTCTTCAATAAAATCAAAAGGTTGCGTTGATTATTTGCCATTCTGGAAAGCGACTATCGCAACATGGCTGACCTTCATACACTTTGTTTTGTCGATCGAAAAATATCCTGACGCGCAAGCGATTCGCGAGAAAGGGGATGAGAAACCGGTCGGCGCGTGCAAGTGGCAGCCAGGCTGATTTTTCCATGCGTAAAGACGCGCGGTGGGTCATCTCTGAGTCGCTTGCCTAGTGATTCTAAAGATTCCAAATTCACCAGGAGACCTGTTGTGCCTTCACCGTTCACTGTCCGTCCACTCGGACCCGCCATTGGCGCCGAAGTGCTTGATCTTGATCTTGCCGATGTATTTTTGCCGGAAACGCTGGCGGCGATCGAAGCCGCGCTGGTCAAACATGAAGCCCTCGTGCTGCATGTTCCAGAGCTGACGCCCGAGCAGCACCTGGCGATTGCAAAGCATTTCGGCGAATCCGAAGTTCACACGTTCTACCCCAACCTGGGCGAGGGCTTCGAGCAGATCACACTGATCGACTCCAAGCTCGGCGACCGGGCCGACATGTGGCACCACGACGAGAGCTTTCTGCCCAGCGCGCCCATCGTCACCATGACGCAGGCCAAAATCCTGCCCCCCTGCGGTGGCGACACCTGCTGGATCAGCATGACGACGGCCTATGACGCGCTG
>JBBQQX010000163.1:0-3600 GCA_038215405.1 Burkholderiales bacterium | reverse complement strand
TGTTTGACTATGGCTACCGCCGTTTTCATGACGATGGTTTTGGCAAAAGCCCGCGCAGCCTGGTGACGCGCGACGGCCATGCGCAAGACCTGGTGCTGGCGGCGTCGCTGGTGGCATTTTGGCGGCAGGTGCGTTATTTTGGAGAAGATGGCGCACGGGCCAAACGTTACCGGCTGGCCCCGCCGCTGGCGGTGTTTGTCGGCCAGAGCGTCACCGGCAAAAGTCAGGATGTGGTGCAGGTGCTGACCTTTCTGGCCCACTTTGCGGCCGACGCTCTGTTTGCTCACGGCGTGTTGGCACAGGTGCTGGATGCCACCAACCCGATTCAACAAGCCTTGTTTGCCGCGCAACTGGACCTGAGCGTCGAGCGCACTCTGGGCGTTGCCGCTTTGCACGCACAGGTCTGCAGCGACTTGTTTGGCGGGCAGGGCACGCTGGCGGTGCGCGCCTTGTCCAAAGACGAGCTGGGCATTCGCCTGCCTGGTGCGCAGGCCGATCGCTGGTTTGGCACCGCCTACGTGGGCGACGCGCCCAAGCTGGCTGCGGCCTTGCGCACGGCAGGCGTTACCGTGGAAGAGGCCGATGCCGTGACCGGCTCGCTGTTTGCCCGGTTGGATGACTTGCCCGAGGTGAAGTTTCTGCTTGGCTCGCGCAAGTTCATCGAAGGCTGGTCGAGCTTTCGCGTCTGCACGCTGGGCTTGATGAAAATTGGTCGCAACGCGGGCACGCAGGTAATTCAGCTCTTTGGGCGCGGCGTGCGCCTTGCCGGTGTGGGTGGGCGATTGCAGCGCGCCAGCCACGTGCCTGAGCTGGGGCCGCACCCGGCGGGCATTGAACTGGGCGAGACGCTGTATGTGTTTGGCGTCAAGGCCGAGTACATCCAGACCTGGCTTGACACGCTGAGTCGCGAAGGCATGCCCGCGCAAAGCCTGGTGGTGCCGGTCACAGCACGCAAGGACCTGGACGCGCTGGGTTTGCAGGTGCCGCGACATGATGACGCGCGCGAAGCCGCGTTTGGCCTGATGGCGGTGCGCTTCAAGCCCACTGAGCAGTCCCCGGTGCTGATTGACCTGTCGGATAACTTGACCCTGCAAGACGGGGTGGGCGCGGTGCAGGCATTGCAAGCGGCGACGCAGACGCACCCGGCGCATCTGTTTTTGGCACGCTTGCTCGATGCTGAAGGTTTGTTTCAGTGTGCCCTGCGATTTTTGTCACAGCAACGACTGAGCCAAGTGTGGGTGACCCCGGTGGACGCCCAACAGTGGTTTGAGCGCGTGCAGGCCTGTGTGCCGCTGGCGCGCCTGCCGATGCTGCGCGCCGACCAATTGCGTCTGCGCCACGAGGTGCTGGCGCAGTGGGAGGCGGCGCTGGCGCGTACTTATCGGCGCGCACGGCTGGTTTTTTTGACGCAGCAGCCCGCGCACGATCTGCTCACGCAGGCGCATGCCAACTTTCCAATGCAGACCATGCCCGACGGCAGTCGGGCCATGGGCTATCGGGTCGAAACCATCGAAGCCATGAAGGTCGCCGAGTCCGTCATGGAAGCCTTGCGCAAGGGTGTGCGCGGCATCCAACTCAAGCCGCAGGGTTGGGACCGGATATTGAGTGTGTTGCGTGAGGAAGCGGGCGAAATCGATCTCAAAGACACCTTGGCCAGTGCGTTGCAGGCGCTGGAATCGAATGCCGATTCGGACACGCTGGGCCTGCCCTTGCCCCGGCTGCACATTCCGCAACATCTTTACAACCCATTGTTGCTGGCCGCGCCTGCTGCATCCATTGAGTCGGACGGCCAACTCAGCCTGCTCGACGACCAGCCGGTAACGCTACGCATCTCGCCGCCCGCGCTGCAAGATAGCGAGGCGCGACTGGTGTGGGATGTGCGCCGGGTATGGGAGCGTTTGCTCAGTCAGACCGGCTGGCAGGGTGTTGATGTGGTGCTGCTGCGCAACCTGTCGGGCATCGGTGTCGGCCTGTTCGCCGCCGAAGGTTTTTACCCCGACTTCTTGCTGTGGCTCAAACGCGGGGAGGCCCAGGCACTGGCTTTTGTCGAGCCCAAGGGCTTGCGCCACCAGTGGCCACAAGACAAGTTTGATCTCCTGGAGAAGGTGGTGCCGTCGTGGAAGTTCTCGGTGCCGGTGTGCGGCTTTGTGTTGAGCAGCAACTCGGAGGCGGAGCTACGCAAAATTCAACACGGGTTTGTCTGGGCCAGCGCACCATCTGTGCTGTTGCACCAGGATGCCGATGGCCTTTACGTTGAGCGTCTCTTGCTACAGTTGCGCGGGCTCTTGCCAGCACAGACGTGAGCACGATCACCCGATCTGCTCCGCGTGGGCTGGTTCGAGGCGATCAAGCTCTGTCGGCGTCTCGCCCAGCGCCAGACGCAGTCGCAGTCGCTGTAATTTGCGCCCGCAGTGTTTCCATTTCGTCAAGCAATTGCAGCGCCAGCGCGGCACCGGCCAGGTTAACGCCCAGATCGCGTTGCAGGCGCGCTGCCACCATGACCAGGTGCGTCTGCACCGCGCTAAAGCGCCAGCTCTCGGGCACGCTGCCGCCCAAAGGGGCGAGCGCGCCTTCTTCAATCATCTCAATGACGAAACCGGTCTGCACGGCGCAAAAGCGGCTGACCTCAAGCAGGGTCAGCTCGGCGGCCGGTTCTTCTGACGCCGCGTTGACGTCGCGGCGCGGGGGTGTGGTACTCATGCGACGGCTCCCAGTTTGGCGCGTGGCTTGAAGGATTTGAACTGTGTGGCCATGCTGCGGTAAAACGCCTGCTCCGCTTCGCCGTCGGCTGGAGGCAAGGCAATTTTCAGCACAAAGTAAAAGTCACCGGGCGTGCGCGCCGGAATGCCGCGGCCCTTCAGGCGCAGCTTGCGACCCTCAACCGAACCGGGCGGAATCTTCAGGTCCACAAAGCCGCTCGGCGTCGGCACATCAATCTGCGCTCCCAAGGCCGCTTCCCAGGGCGCCACCGGCAAGTCCAGGTAAACATCATGCTTGTCGATGCGGTAGTGCGCATGCGGGCGAAACTCGATTTCAAGGTAGAGGTCGCCGGGCGCGCCCTGCCCCATGCCGGCGTCACCCTGGCCGGCCAGTCTGATTTGTTGGCCGGCGCGCACGCCCTTGGGAAGGCTGAATTCGATGGTGTGTTCGCGCGTGGCCACATGACCCTGGGCGTCCAGTGTGGGCACCTGCAGCGTGACGCGGCGCGTCGCGCCGTGGTAAGCGTCTTCCAGGTCGATCTGTATCTTGGCGTGCCGGTCCTGCCCCGGCGCATCAAAGGCGGCACGGCTGCGCGGAGCGCCGCGCGGCGCGCCAAAGCCACGGCTGAACAGAGATTCAAAGAAGTCGCTGTAATCGCCACCCTCGCCCGTGCCAAAGCCCCCGCCATGGGTCTCGAAACCGGCGTTCCAGTCGGGCGGCGGGCGAAACTCTTGGCCGCCCTTCCAATTGGCACCGAGCTGGTCATAGGCGGCGCGCTTTTCCGGGTCTTTCAAAACCTCATAGGCTTCGCCGACTTCCTTGAAACGGGCTTCGGCGTTGGGCTCCTTGCTGACGTCGGGGTGGTATTTGCGTGCCAGCGTGCGGTGCGCGCGCTTGATC
>JBBQQX010000162.1:0-3842 GCA_038215405.1 Burkholderiales bacterium | reverse complement strand
TGACTGCATATCGGTGCGGATGATCGGGTCGAGCGCTGAAAACGCCTCATCCATCAGCAAGATGGACGGATCGGAGGCCAAGGCACGCGCCAGCCCGACGCGCTGCTGCATGCCGCCCGAGAGTTCGTCCGGGTAGCTCGCACCCCAACCACTCAAGCCCACCTGGTCTAGCGCCTGGCTGGCCTGCGCATGGCGCTCGGCACGGCCCACGCCAGCGAGTTCCAGACCCAGCGCCGTGTTGTCCATCACCGTCATGTGCGGCATCAGCGCGAAGGACTGGAACACCATGCTGATGTCCTTGCGCCGCAGGGCGCGCAGCTTGCCGTCGGACAGCGCATTGATATCGGCGCCGTCAATCAGAATGCGGCCCGCAGTCGGCGCGATCAGCAGGTTGAGCATGCGTACCAACGTCGATTTGCCCGAGCCCGACAGGCCCATGACCACGAATATTTCGCCGGGTTCAATGGTCAGGCTGACATCGAACACGCCAATGGTGCAGCCGGTTTGCGCCAGGATGTCAGCCTTGGTCTTTCCCTGGCGCACGAGTTGCAGCGCGGCTTGCGGCGCGTCGCCGAATACCTTGAACACCTGATCGATGATGATTTGTTTGGCCACGCGGGGTGCCTCCTGGGTTGATGGCTAAAAGAAAGCGCTGGGCAGCGCGACACGGGCGTCGCTTTGCAGCGCAGACGAGTGGCAGCAAAAGAGATCCGTTTGGAGCTCTCTTGAACCGCGCAGGCGCCCGGCAATGCAGGCCGCTGAAAAAAGCGTGGCCGAAGATTCGGCCAATGGGAGCGGCCACAAGGGCTGGACCTGGCAATTTACCTCCGTCGGGAGGCAAGTTACCCTTGCTTTAGGTTTTAAAGCGGCTTTTCATCATAGCTTTGAGCTATTTGAATGTCAATAGTATATTTGTACAAATATACAAAAAAGGAGACAAGCGTCGCTCAGACTGGGTCGGGCGGCGGCGGGATCAGCACAAATTTGCCGACATGGGTCTTGTTGAGAAACGCACGTTGCGCCTGTGCGATTTGGTCGAGTGCAAAGCTTTGCGCCACCAGTGGCTGCAACTCGCCGCGCTCGATGTAGCCCACCAAGTTGGCAAACACGGGCTCGGCCCAGGCGGTGCAGCCCAGCAGCGTGAGGTTCTTCAGGTAAAGCGTGCGCAGGTCCAGGGTCACCAACGGGCCGGCAATCGCGCCCGATGACACATAGCGCCCGCCCGGTTTGAGCAGCTTGAGCAGGGTGCCAAAAGCCGGCCCTGCCACGTTGTCAACCACCAGGTCCGCCGTGTTCTCGCCCAGACTCGCCACCAAATCATCCTCGCGCGCCAGCACAAGGTCCGCGCCCAGGGCTTTGATTTGCGCCATCTTGGCGCGCCCCGTGATGGCTGTCACAAACGCTCCGCGCCGCTTGGCCAGTTGCACCACCGCCGAGCCGACGCCGCCGGACGCGCCTGTCACCACGACCTGCTCGCCCTGGCACAGCTGCGCCCGCTGCAACATGTTTTCGGCGGTGCCATAAGCGCAAGGAATGGTGGCCAGTTCGGCATCGCTCCAGTCGCTATTGACCGGGAACACCTCGCCAGCCGGCACTTTGACGAATTGCGCGAAGGCACCGTCAAAATCGGAGCCCATCCAGATATTCTCCTGCGAGCCGAAGCCGCACGGGCGCATGCTGGGGCGCACCAGCACGCGCAGGCCCAGCAGCTGCGCATTCACCCCCGGCGCAACGGCCACGACACGGCCGCAGCAATCGGTGCCCTGAATGAAGGGAAAAGGCGTGGCCTGGTTCCAGCCGCCGTCCTGCGTGGCTGACGTTGTTGAGCCCTCATGCGCCACTGCCGCGTCTTGCGTGGCCGTCGTGACGGACGCGCTGTACCAGCCCAGCCGGGTGTTGATGTCGGTGTTGTTGATGCTGGCCGCCAGCACCTGCAGCAGCACCTCGCCGGGCGCCAGTGTCGGCACCGGCACGTCGCGGTAGACGAGCCGCTCGTAGTCGCCGTTGCCGGTGGTCACCACGGCTTTCATTGTGCGCTGAACGCCGCCCAAGTCAAAGCGGTGGGCGTCTTGCTGTGTCATGGAGACGGCTCCGGTGTGCTGCGGATCAAAAACCAGATTATCAAGTGCGGCCAAGCACCCGGCGGGACAGCACCAATTTGACCCGGACAGGGCGCGGGCTACCTGATTCACGGCATCATCGCCGGCTTGAATACACCAAAAAACGACCCTGTCATCCGCGTGCTGGACTCGCCTTTGCAGGTCGACGCCCGCGCCTGGAATGCGTTGCTGGCCGCGCAGAACCTGACCGAAGAGTCCAACCCCTTCATGCGCCATGAGTACCTGGCCGCGATGGGGGCGAGCGCCAGTGCGACGCCGGCCACGGGCTGGACCGCGCGTTTTGTGACGCTCTGGCAGCACGGCCAGTTGGTCGGCGCCTGCGCGCTGTACCTCAAAGACCACTCTTACGGCGAATATGTGTTCGATCACGCCTGGGCCAACGCCTACCAGCAGCACGGCCTGGCCTACTACCCCAAAGCAGTGGTCGCGCAGCCCTTCACGCCGGTGCCGGGCGCCCGCCTGCTCGCGCGTGACGCCGCCACCCGCACGCTGCTGCTCAGGGCCGTGGTGGCCTGGTGTGCGCAAGAAGGACTGTCGTCGCTGCACCTGCTGTTTGTCAGCGACGACGATGTTGCCGCCTGCGAAGCCGCCGGCCTGATGCTGCGCCGCAATGTGCAGTTTCATTGGACCAATCGCACGCCCGGCTACCGGGACTTCGACGATTTCCTGGACTCCTTGAGCCGGGACAAGCGCAAGAAGATTCGCCAGGAGCGGCGCAAGGTGGCGGATGCGGGCGTGCGCTTTCGTTGCTCGCAGGGCGCGGCGATCTCCCGCGCAGACTGGGATTTTTTCTACCGCTGCTACCAGCACACCTACGAGGAACACGGCAATGCGCCCTACCTCAGCCCCGACTTCTTTGAGCGCATGCAGGGCACCATGGCGCAGAACTGGCTGCTCTTTGTGGCCGAGCAGGACGGTCGGCCGGTTGCAGCAAGTTTGATAGCACTAAGTACAGATGATACGGGGGCTAGCGGCGAGTTTGATCTAAAAAACAAGGCAAAAATCGCCTACGGCCGTTACTGGGGCGCGCTCGAGCGCATCGATTGCCTGCACTTTGAAGCCTGCTACTACCAGCCGCTGGCCTGGTGCATCGCGCACGGCTACCAGCGCTTTGAAGGCGGTGCCCAGGGCGAGCACAAAATGGCGCGGGCCCTGATGCCGGTGAAAACCAGCAGCGCCCACTGGCTGGCGCATCCGGCCTTTGCAGACGCGGTCGAGCGTTTTTTGGCGCGTGAAGACGAAGGCGTGCAGGGCTACCTGGAGGAGCTGGCGCGGCGCAATCCCTTCAGGCCGTCTGGGCCGCAATCTGGCGCAGCGCCTGCTCAAACACCTCAACCGGCTGGCCTCCCGAGATCAGGTGGCGATCGTTGATGATGACGGCCGGTACCGACCCGATGCCCTGGCTGGTGTAGAAGGCCTCGCGCTCGCGCACCTGCAGGGCGAACTCGTCGCTGTTCAGAAGGGCGCGGGCCCGCGCTACGTCCAGCCCGGCCTGCGCCACCGCCGCCAGCAGGACGTCAACCGACTCCATGTCCTGGCCCTGGCTGTGGCAGGCCGCCAGCAGCGCTTTCTTCAGCGCGATCTGCTGGCCGGGCGCCTCCAGATCGGCCCAGTGCAACAGGCGGTGCGCGTCAAAGGTGTTGTAGATACGCCCGCGCCCTGCCGGGTTGAAGCTGAAACCGAGCGCTGCCCCGCGCTGCGCAATGGTGGCGCGGATCTGCG
>JBBQQX010000161.1:0-4046 GCA_038215405.1 Burkholderiales bacterium | reverse complement strand
CACCCAATCGCCCAGCGGCAGAATCAGGCCCGATTCTTCGGCCAGCGGGATGAACTCGGCTGGTGGCACCAGACCGCGCTGCGGATGTTGCCAGCGCACCAGCGCCTCCACGCCGGTGATTTGACCATTCGCCTTGACCTGGGGCTGGTAGTGCAGCAGGAACTCGCCCTTCAACAGCGCCTGGTGCAAGTCGGCTTCGAGTGCGGCACGCGCTGTGACATCCGACTGCATCTTGGGATCAAAGAAGCGCACCGTGTTGCGTCCCGCGTTTTTGGCCTGGTACATCGCCAGCTCGGCGCGCTTGAGCAGTTCATCGATGTGCTGAGTTTGCCCTGTGAACAGGGTGGCACCAATGCTGGGCGTGCTCCGGTGGCTTTGCGTGCTCAGCTGATAGGGCTGCGACAACGCCGCGAGAATTTTTTCAGCAACCCCCTGGGTCTGGGAGGCCGCCAGCAGTTCACTCTCGCTCAGGTCTTCGAGCAGCACCATGAACTCGTCGCCGCCCAGGCGCGCCACCGTGTCGTCGTCGCGCACGCAGGTCAGCAGCCGCTGCGCCACCTGTTGCAGCAGCAAATCGCCCTGGAGATGGCCGAGCGTGTCGTTCAGGGTTTTGAAATCGTCCAGATCAATGAACAGCAAGGCGCAAAAGCGGCTGCTGCGCGTGCTCGATGCCATGCTTTGCGGTAGCCGGTCCAGTAGCATGCGCCGGTTGGGCAGCTGAGTCAGCGGATCAAAAAATGCCAGGTTGTTGATCTCCTGGGCGCTGGCGCGCAGCGCTGCCTGCTCCCGGGCAATCTCGGCGGTGCGCAGTGCCACTTGCCGGCGTAAGAGCCAGTTCCACAGCGCCAGCAAGGTCGCCAGCAGCAGCAGGCCCAGCAAGGCGTAGCTGGCGTAACCGGCATAGCGCATGACGCCAGAACGCTGCACCGCGCTGCCATACCACTTGCGCTCAATCTGCTCGCGCTCAGGCGCGCTGATGCGGGCGAAGCCGTCTTCGATGATCTTGAGCAGCGCCAGGTCGCCCTTGGCCACGGCGCGGTGAAACTCCCCGGTGTACAGGGGGACCGATTGGCGAAAATCCTGTTCGATGCCCAACTGGTTGAGCAGGTAAACGGCAGGCGGTTGATCCACGCAAAAAACGCGCACATCACCGCTGGCTGCGGCCGCAATGACGGCGGAGTAGGCCGGGTACCGCTTGACACTGTCAATGCCGTGCAGGTGCAGCACGTCGATGCAGGCGTCACCGTCCTTGACACCGACCGTGAAGCCCTTCAATGAATCGGCATTGGTGATGCCGCTGATGCTCTTGTGGAAAAAGATCGGCACATCGATCCGGGCATAGGGCGCGGTGAACTCGTAGAGTTGCTGGCGCGCCGGAGTCTTGAAGAGGGTATCGATCACATTGGCCTGGCCTGCCAGCATCAGCTGCTGGGCCCGGGCCCAGTCCATTGCCTGCAGGTTGACGGCAATGCCAGTGCGCGCCTGCCACAGCGCCCAGCTGTCTTTGAGGATGCCCTGGAGTTGGCCGGACGCGTCCCGAAAGATGAATGGCGGGTAGTTGTCGTCAAGCACGACGGTGATGGACTTGGGTGTGGCGGCCAAAGCCAGCGCCGAGTTCAGCGGGGCGCTGCCGCCCATAAGCACCAGCCATGCCCAAAGCAGGCTTGAAACGCCTTGTCGCAGCCTGGCGCAGGCGCGCAACGCGAGCCCCCTCATCGGGTTGGCAGAAAATGCGCAAACGTGATCAATCATCAAGACTGTGGAAACTAGTGTGCTCAGCTCGCTTAGCGAAACTGTTTTGTCGGCTCCCTGGCCCTCAGTCGCGCGGAGAACACCACGTCGCCGACTCATTTTTTTTTGTCAGTGTAGCGCGAAGATTTGGTTTAAACCGGGGCAGTTCACCCGCGTTTACCCTGCCAATCGCGTCCTGATTTCCGGCGCCGGGTGGGTTGGTGAGCTACACGCAAGAACCCGAGATCGAGAACAGCCGCAAATTCCTGGCCGCCAGCGTACCGCTGCAGTGCGACGAGCCGACCGACTTCATGAGTTTCCGGGTTGGCCTGTTCGGCCTGGACAAGTGGCACAACGTGGACCGCACCGCCTGGAAACTGGCCGCCGCGCTGGACCTGATTTTGTAACGCTTACGCCGGTGTGCACCAAGGTTGCTGCGCTTGCCAGTTGGCCGCCCACGCCGCCAGTGCCGGGGCCGGCATCGGGCGGGCAATGCCATAGCCCTGCGCCAACGCGCAGCCCAGCGACAGCAGCAGTTGCCCATGGGCCTGTGTTTCCACCCCTTCGGCAATCACCTCGCGGTCAAAGGCGCGGGCCAGGCCGATGATGCCGGTCACGATGGCCAGGTCATCCGGGTCAACGAGCATGTCCCGCACAAAGCTCTGGTCAATCTTGAGCACCTGCGCCGGCAGTCGCTTGAGGTAGGTCAGCGAGGAATAGCCGGTGCCAAAGTCGTCCAAGGCAAAGCGCACGCCTATCTCACGGCACGACTGCATCACGCGCGACACTTTCACCATGTCTTCCAGCGCGCTGGTTTCCAGCACTTCGAGCTCCACGCAGTGGGGCGGCACATCCGGGTGGGCACCGAGCAAGATCATCAGGCGCGGCACGAAGTCGGCCTGCTGCAGTTGATGGGCACCCAGGTTGACGCTCACCGGCAGAACCAGGCCCGCCGCATGCCATTGAGACATCTGGGTCAGTGCCGCGTTGATCACCCATTCACCCACCGCCACGCTGATCGGGTGGCCTTCGATGACGGGTAAGAAGCAGGCCGGCGCCAGCAGGCCGCGCTCGGGGTGTTGCCAGCGAATCAAGGCTTCGGCGCCGATCACCGCCTGGGTTTTCATATTGACCTTGGGCTGGTAGAAAAGCACAAATTCTTCCCGCTCAAGCGCGTGGCGAATCTGCTCCAGGCTCTCGTGCTGGGTCTGCATCGCTGCATCCTGGACCACATCAAATAAATGATAGCGGTTGCGCCCGGACTGCTTGGCCGCATACATCGCTTGGTCGGCGTGGCGCAGCAGCAGATCCGCGTCGCCACCATCCTGCGGGTAGAGCGTCACCCCGATGCTGGCGGAAATCTGCAGCACTTGTTCGTGTGCCGAGATCGGGTCGCTGGCGGCCTGCAACAGGCGCGCCAGCACCGGTTCGCAATCCTGGGGCTGCGCCAGGTCGACCAGCACCGCCACAAATTCATCACCGCCCAGCCGCGCCAGCGTGTCCTCGTCGCGCAGGGCGGCTTTCATGCGCAGCGCCAGGGCGACCAGCAACTCATCGCCGATGTTGTGGCCATGGGCATCGTTGACGGCCTTGAAGTGGTCCAGATCGAGAAATACCACCGCCAGCGAGCGGCTATGGCGTTGGCTTTGCAGCATGGCCTGGTGCAACCGGTCGGCCAGCAGCAAGCGATTGGGCAGACCGGTCAGCGTGTCGTAATGGGCAACGTGCTCCAACTGGCTCTGGTGCTGTTTGATCGAGGTGATGTCAGAGAACAGCGCCACGTAGTTCTGGGTCTTGCCAGCGGCATCGCGCACTGCGCTGATGGTGAGCATTTCGGCGTACAGCTCACCGTTCTTGCGTCGGTTCCAGACTTCGCCATACCAGTGGCCTTTGCCGGTAAGGCCTTGCCACATCGCCGCATAAAAGTCCGGCCCCTGCCGGTCTGACTGCAGCAGGCGCGAGTTTTGCCCCAACACTTCTTCGCGGCTGTACCCGGTGATGAGCGAGAAGGTGTCGTTGACCTGCACGATATTGCCTGCGGCATCGGTAATGGTGATGCCCTCGCGGGCATGGGTAAAGACGCTGGCGGCCAGTTGCAGGCGGGCTTCGGTTTGCTTTCGTTCGGTGATGTCCTGAATCGTTCCGGTTAGAAAAATTGGCGCGCCGTCAGCACCGAAGCTGGCATGACCCAAACCTAGAACCCACCTGGTTTCGCCATCTGACAAGCGGGTAATTCTGTATTCCTTGTTAAACGGTTGGCGCTTGGCAACCACCTCTTCCTTCAAGTAGCGATCCATCATCTCGGCATCGTCGGA
>JBBQQX010000160.1:0-4105 GCA_038215405.1 Burkholderiales bacterium | reverse complement strand
GATTTCAGCGGAGTAGTTGGCGCTCTGCGTGCGGATGCCAATTTGCGCGATCAGACCGGCATAGCCGTCGGTGAGCGCCGCGCCGTCGAACATCTTCGCATCGCGCAGGTCCAACATGGCGCTGGCATTGCCAGCGTTGAGTTTCAGGTCGATACCGTTGTTGTAAGGCCTGCCGGTCAGTGCGTCAGGGCTGCTGTCTTTGACGTCAAACACCGTGAAGGTGTCACCGGCTTTGGGTGCTCCTTGCAGGGTCAGCGACCACTGGGACAGCGGTGTGGTGGCAGGAACCGTGCCTTCGATGGCGACGCCCGGTGTGTAAGCAAAAACAGTTGCACCCTGGTCGCTTCGTTTGTAGCTGTTCGGCCCGGTGAATGCCAGGGTGACGGGTGCATTGGTCGGCGGATTGGTATGCGCAGTCAGGGATATCTGCTGCAGGCTGCCGGTGTTGGTGTTGCCCACCTTCCCCGCCACCGGGCTGGCCACAGCCAAAGCTCGCGGTGTTGAAAACTCAGCGCTGATGTTGCTGGCCGAGGTGCTGAAGGGCTTGAGCAGAAAGCGATCGCCGGCGGCTGGTGTGCCCGAAGGAATTGAAATCTTCAGCCCGTCAATGTTCACAGGATCGGTCATGCCGAAATCGAACATGGTGACATCG
The DNA here is from genome assembly GCA_038215405.1 of Burkholderiales bacterium. Classification (GTDB taxonomy): domain Bacteria; phylum Pseudomonadota; class Gammaproteobacteria; order Burkholderiales; family Burkholderiaceae_C; genus Rhodoferax. The sequence continues at coordinate 3,453 of JBBQQX010000160.1, read as the reverse complement.
CCATCCGAACGCCGGGTCACGCTGCCTTGAGTTGCAGAGGTGAAATTCACCTCGTAATCAGATGCGACAAACTTGGTCGTGTCGCCGATCGCCAGATTGAGAGAAGCCGGGAGTGCCGGTAGCGCCGGCGCCGCATTCGTGGTGGCTGGCAGAATGTTGTTGGCGGTGAATACCATGGGGGTGAACAGGGCTCCGCCGGGATTTCCGTCCAGATCCAGGCCCAACTGATGCTGGTTGTTCATGCTGGTGCTCACGGCCAGCGTGAGCCGACCCAGCAGGTTGCGCCCTTCGACCAGGTCATTGTTCTGGAACCGCAGCAAGCCTGCCACGTCGCCGCCGCCCAGCGTGTTTTCATCCAGCGTGATGAACTGCCCGCTGCGGTTCATCGTCAGCTTGCTTTTCAGGGGGTCGCCAAACTCGTCCTTGCCGATGGAAAGCGGTGACACGGTGTTACCCAGTACCAGGGCCTGGCTGCCCGCCAAAAAAATACCAACCGTGCCATCGCTGGCGGGAATCGAGCTGGTTTGCACATATTGGTTGAGGTCACGCACCAACTGGTCGCGCTGGTCCAGCAGATCGTTGGGGGGTTGGCCAGAGCCTTGGCTGCGCGCTATCTTGTCGTTGATTTCGGCAATGCTTTGCGCCAGGCTGTTGATGCTGCTGACCTTTTGGCTGAGCTCCTGTGTCACGCCGGCCTGCAAGTCGTCGAGATTTTGCGATCCAGCCCGCATGCGTTTGGCGGTTTCGTCTACGCGCGTCAGTGCCACCGTGCGCGCGGTGAGATCGGTGGGGGCGTTCGCCACGTCCGAAAACGCATTGAGCATGTCGTTGATGGCTGCACCGAGTCCAGCCGCGCCACCCGGGAATATCCCTTCGAGTTGCCTCAATTTATCGGATCGAGTGCTGTCGGCGGCTGAGGTGGAACTGGCCAGTGCCGACTGGCGCGTCAGGAAGGCGCTGAAATTGCGCTGAATGGTCTGAACATCCACGCCTTTGCCGATGTAGCCACTGCCGGTGTATTGGCCCTGCGTGGTTTGCAGGACCGCACTCTGGCGCGAGTAACCGGGCGTGTTGACGTTGGCAATGTTGTTGCCTGCGGTCTGCAGCAAGACCTGATTGGCCTGCAAGGCGCGAGTGCCGACGCTGAGAAGGCCGCTCATATATTTTGAGCCACCACTTGCGCGCGCTGCAGCCGTTGCGTGGTGTCGATAGCGCGGCTCAGTTTGGCTGCGTACTGTGGATCGGTTGCGTAGCCCGCTTTTTGCAGGCCGCTGGCAAACGCGTGCGCCGAGCCGGTTTGCTGGCTGGCCTGGGCGTAGCGCGGGCTCTGGGTAATGAGCCGCGCGTAGTCCTGAAATGACGCCTCGTAGGAATCGTAGGCGCGAAACTTGGCCATGGTTTTTTTCGCGACCCCATTGACGAATTCCGTCGTGCCCACTTCGGCCACCTTGCCGGTCCAGCCCGCGCCGGCCTTGATGCCAAACAAGTTGTACGAAGGCGCGCCGCCCTTCATCTTGATTTCATGCCGGCCCCAGCCGGTTTCGTGGCCAGCTTGGCCCACCATGAAACTGGCCGGAATGCCACTTGATTTTTCGACTTGGATCGCCGCTGCGGTGTGACTCTGAACAAATTGGCTCTGGCTCAGCGTGGGGCTATTGCGGGGCGCTGCGCTGTTGGCGCCGTAGGCGGCCAGCGCTGACGCTTTGCCAAGGGGACTGAAGGATAGAGCGCTTGTTTTTTTGGCCGCATCGACCGCAGCTGCGTCGACGCCACCCATCTGGCGTGACAACTGGGCTGCGATCAGCTCAGACAGCCCGCCGGGCTGGCCCGACATTTGCACTGCAAATTGCTGGTCCAACAGATCAGTTCCCAGGTCGCCGCCCGAGCTCTCGAGCATGCCGGACTTCATGGTGGCCTCGCGCATGCTCTTCATCAGCTCGCGCATGAACAGCGACTCAAACTGCTTGGCCGCTTCCTTGATGGCGGCGGGTGTGTCCTGCCCCGCCTGCAGCTTGAGGTTGTTGAGCGAACGGGCGTCGGCGGCCAGCGCGCCGGATGGAGTGGAAAGTTGACCGTAACTCATCTTAAATGACCTCCAACTCCGCGTTCAATGCGCCGGCCGCCTTGATGGCCTGCAAAATGGCCAGCAGGTCTTGCGGTGTGGCGCCCAAGGCGTTCAGGGCACGCACCACGTCAGAGAGCTGCGTTGATTTGGGCAGCTGAATCAGCATGCCGGGTTCTTGCCTGATCTGGATGTTGCTTTTCTCGGCCACCACGGTTTGGCCACCTGTGGACAAGGGGTTAGGCTGGCTGATCACCGGTGTGGTGGTGATGCTGACCGACAAGTTGCCGTGAGCAATGGCGCATTCGCCCAGGGTCACCGCCTGGTTCATCACAATCGAGCCGGTGCGCGAATTGATCACGACCTTGGCCGAGGGCACGGACGATTCCAGCTGCAGCTCTTCCATCTCGGCGATGAAGGAGACGCGGGCGTTGGAATTGGTCGGGGCGGTCACATCAATGGTGCGCCCGTCCAGCGCCCGGGCGGCGTTGGCGCCAAAGCGCCGGTTGATCGCCTCGGCCACGCGTCGCGCGGTTTGGAAGTCCGAGGCCTGCAGCCCCAGCGTGATGCTGGCACCTTCAAGTAAAGGCGTGGGAACAATGCGCTCCACCTGCGCCCCACCCGGAATGCGCCCGGCGCTGAGGTGGTTGATTTGCACCTTGCTGCCGCCCGCCGCCGCGCCAGCGCCGGCCACGATCAGGCTGCCCTGGGCCATGGCATAGATCTCGCCATCTGCGCCCTTGAGCGGTGTTGTGATCAGCATGCCGCCCTTGAGCGATTTGGCGTTGCCCATGCTGGCGACGTTGACATCAATGGCCTGGCCGGGCCGTGCAAAGGCCGGCAGCGCCGCCGTCACCAGCACCGCGGCCACGTTCTTGAGCTGCAATTTGGACACTGCCGCCTCTGGCAGCGTGATGCCGAGTTGCTGCAAATAGTTGGTCAGCCCCTGCGCCGTGTAAGGCATCTGGGTGGTCTGGTCGCCGGTGCCGTCGAGCCCCACCACCAGGCCAAAACCAGTTAACTGGTTGCTGCGCACACCCTCAACCGCCGCCACTTCCTTGATGCGGCTGGCCTGGGCCGTGCCGGTTGCCAACAGGCTCAAGCTCAGCCACAAGGCCGCCAGCAGCCAGTGCGGGCGAGATGAATGTGGCGTGTTGAAAAATTGCATGAATGGATACCCCTCGGCACTATTCTCAATAGCTTTAGAAGGGAAGAAAGCTGAAAAAGAACCGTGTTAACCAGCCAACTGTTTGCGCTTCGGCCTGCGCGCCACGGCCCTTGGACTCGATGCGGGCATTGGCGACCTGGCTTGAGTTGATCAGGTTGCCTGGTTGTATCAGGCGCGGGTCGATGGTGCCCGAGAAGCGCAGCACATCGACATGCTGGTTGAC
>JBBQQX010000159.1:0-4231 GCA_038215405.1 Burkholderiales bacterium | reverse complement strand
TCGGCGCTGCCCGGTGGCAGCACCAGTTGCGTCACCACCCGGCTGGCGTGCAAGGCCAGGCTCATGGCGAGCGCGCCGCGCACCGGGCGCAACTCGCCCGACAGCGACAACTCGCCGGCAAATTCATAGCCCGCCAGCCGTTTTGTGTCGATCTGGCCACTGGCGGCCAGAATGCCCAGCGCAATCGGCAGGTCAAAGCGCCCTGAGTCTTTGGGCAGATCGGCCGGCGCCAGATTGACGGTGATGCGCTTGTTGTTCGGAAACTCCAGCCCCGAGTTTTGAATCGCCGAGCGCACCCGCTCACGCGCCTCTTTCACCTCCACATCGGCCAGACCGACCAGCGTGAAGCTGGGCAGGCCGTTGGCCAGATGCACCTCCACCGTGACTGCGGCGGCGTCCAGACCCAGCAACGCGCGACTTTGCACCAAAGACAGACTCATGAGGATTCCTCTGCAAAACGGTGCGTGAAAAATGGGACCGACACCCGGTTGGTGTGCACCAGTGTGGTGCTAACTGTATTTTTATACATGCATGTTAGCGCAAGCCAGGCGCAGGACGCAAGCACTTGCTGCTGCAAGCTGCGCGGCCGCACTTGGCACGGTCTGTGCTTAGAGCTTACATCCCTTAACCATTCTGGAGCACTGCATGAAACTGAAGCCAACATCCCTCTTCGTCCTGAGCACACTGCTGGTCGGCAGCGCTGCCATGGCACAAACCCAAGCCGCCGAGCCCGCTTACACGCTGGCCTACAACGTGGGCGTTGTTAGCGACTACCGTTTCCGTGGCATCTCTCAAACCTCGTTCAAACCAGCGTTGCAAGCGGGCGTTGACTTCGCGCACAAAAGCGGTTTTTATCTGGGCGCCTGGGGCTCAAACATCAAGTGGATCAAGGATTACATTGGCGCCTCGGACGGCACACTTGAAGTCGACCTGTACGGCGGCTACAAAGGCGAAATCAGCAAGGATTTCACTTACGACCTGGGCGTGATCACCTACCAATACCCCAGCAACACCACAGCCGACAAAACGGGCGCGAACGCCAACACCACCGAAGTCTACGGCGCCCTGACCTACAGCATCGTCACCGCCAAGTACAGCCAAAGTACCGGCAATTTTGTAGCTAACGCGAACAGCGCTAACAGTCGATATTTTGAACTGGCAGCCAATTTTGACTTGGGCAACGGCTTCACGCTCACGCCGCACGTGGGTCGCCAGACGATTCCGAACCAGACCAATGACGCTGGTGACTACACGGACTACTCGCTGACGTTGGCCAAAGACTTTGGCAACGGTCTGACAGCCACCGTCGCCGCCATAGGAACCAATGCCTCCGATGCTTTCTACAAAGTGCCGGGATTTGACAATTTGGGCAAAAGCACCTTGGCTGTTGGCGCGAAATACAGCTTCTGAGCACCGATTCAATTCAAGGAGAAATCATGAAACTTGTTACCGCCATCATCAAACCCTTCAAGCTTGACGAGGTGCGCGAAGCGCTCTCGGCCATCGGCGTGCAGGGCATCACCGTGACCGAAGTCAAAGGCTTTGGGCGGCAAAAAGGTCACACCGAGCTTTACCGCGGGGCTGAGTACGTGGTCGACTTCTTGCCCAAGGTCAAGATCGAAGCGGCCGTGTCCGACGAACTGGTCGAGCGCGTGATTGAAGCCGTTGAGGGCGCTGCCCGCACCGGCAAGATCGGCGACGGCAAGATCTTTGTTTATGACCTTGAACAAGTCATCCGCATCCGCACCGGCGAGACCGGCAAGGAAGCGCTGTAAGCGTTGCCCAAGCGCCTCACCCCACCTGATGAGAGAACTACCATGAAAAAACTATTTCTATCCCTTGCCCTAGGTCTAAGTCTGTTGGCCGGTAGCACCGCCGCGCTGGCCCAAACTCCGGCCGCCGAGCCCGCAGCAGCTGCGGCCCCCGTCGCTTCTGCGCCAGCAGAAGTCAAGCCCGACGAAGCGGCGCCAGCGGCCGCTATGGCGGTCGCGGCCGCACCCGCAGTGGTTGCCACGCCGGCCGCCGCCGCGCCTGCAGCGGCTGCGGCCCCGGTGCCCAACAAGGGCGACACCGCCTGGATGATGGTGTCAACCCTGCTGGTGATCCTGATGACGGTGCCGGGCCTGGCGCTTTTTTACGGTGGCCTGGTGCGCTCCAAGAACATGCTCTCCGTGCTGATGCAGGTGATGGTGACGTTCTCGCTGATCGTGGTGCTGTGGTTCATCTATGGGTACAGCCTGGCGTTCACCGAAGGCAACGCCTTTATCGGCGGCTTCGACCGGCTGTTCATGAAAGGAATCTGGGACAACGTGGCGGGCACTTTTGTCAACAGCGCCACCTTCAGCAAGGGTGTGGTGATTCCCGAAATCGTGTTTGCCGCGTTCCAGGCCACCTTTGCCGGTATCACGGGTACCCTGATCGTCGGTGCCTTTGCCGAGCGCATGAAGTTCTCGGCCGTGCTGTTGTTCATGGCGCTGTGGTTCACCTTCAGCTACGCCCCGATGGCGCACATGGTCTGGTTCTGGATGGGTCCGGACGCTTACGGCGCCATAGACGTGGTCGATGCGATGAACGCCAAAGCCGGCTACATCTGGCAATCGGGCGCGCTGGACTTTGCCGGTGGCACCGTGGTGCACATCAATGCTGCGGTCGCCGGTCTGATTGGCGCCTACATGGTAGGCAAGCGCATCGGCTACGGCCGCGAATCCATGGCGCCACACAGCCTGACGCTGACGATGGTGGGTGCCTCCTTGCTGTGGGTCGGCTGGTTCGGCTTCAATGCCGGCTCGGCTCTGGAAGCCAATGGTTTTGCCGCGCTGGCCTTCATCAACACCTTTGGCGCCACTGCGGCGGCGGTGCTGGCCTGGTGTGTCGGTGAAGCGCTGATGCGGGGCAAGGCCTCCATCCTGGGTGCCGCCTCGGGGGCGGTGGCTGGCCTGGTGGCGATCACGCCGGCTGCGGGCAATGTTGGTGTCGGTGGTGCCCTGGTCATTGGCACGGTGGCCGGTTTTGCCTGTCTGTGGGGTGTCAACGGCCTGAAGAAGCTGCTCGGTGCCGACGACTCGCTCGACGTGTTTGGCGTGCATGGCGTCGGCGGCATCGTCGGTGCGCTGCTGACCGGCGTCTTCAATTCGCCCGCCCTGGGTGGGCCCGGCTATGTGGCCGACTGGGTGACTGCCACCATGGTGACCAGCGCCGACTACTCGATTGCAGCGCAAGTCTGGATTCAGGCCAAAGCGGTATTGACCACCATCGTCTGGTCAGGCGTGGTCTCTTTCCTGGCCTACAAGATCGTTGATCTGACCATCGGTCTGCGCGTCAGTGAAGAAGACGAGCGCGAAGGCCTGGACATCAGCTCGCACGGCGAGACCGCTTACAGCAACTAAGCCAGATCGCTGCATCAGCCCACCCGAGCCACTGGCTCGGGTGGGCTTTGTTCTGCCCGGAACTTGTGGGGTCTTGCTTTCTCACGGGCACTGGCAAGCGTCCAGAGCGCCCTGCTGGCCGCTATTTGCCGCTCGTCAGCCGGGCCAGCGCCAGCGCATAGGCGTGGTATTTCTTGTTGACCGGGTTCAAGGCGTGCACGCGGCTGAGCAGCTCTCTGGCCTCCACAACCAAGGCCTCGGTCTTGCTTCTTTGTTGCATCAGGCCAATCAGCAGGCCGCACAGGTTGATGCTGATGACTTCGTTATGCGGCAGTTTCTGCGCTGCGGTTCTGAGCAGTATGACCGCCTGCGGGAGGTCACCCTGTTTGGCCAGCAGCACGCCCTGGTTGTTGATGTCCACCACTTCCTGGCGCGACGCATCAATCAGGGAGCGGCCTTCATCGGCCAAATTTTCACCCTTGAAAACGGCTTCCACCTGGCGCGACAGTTCGGCATTCTCGTGGTTGTTTTTCACCAGGCCTTGCAGCAAGCCGCAGGCCCTGTCCTTCTTGCCCATCTTGAACAGCGAGGTGGCGACCTCCATCGTCAGCTCGGGGCTCACCTGGTCGGCCAGTTTTTCCATGAGGCGCTCGGCTTCTGCCATGGCCGCTTCGGCTTTGTCGGCCTGCCCCATTTTCTGATAGACCTGCGCCTCGGCCGTCGCAGTTTGCAGCGCCGCCGCCGAGTTGTAGCGGAAGTCGGCTTTGCTGCGCTTGAGAATATTCAGGGCCTCCTGCGGCGAATCCTTGTCGGACAAGACACGGGCCAGCCGGGCGTAGACCGCCGGGTTCTTGTGCGGTGAAAAC
>JBBQQX010000158.1:0-4254 GCA_038215405.1 Burkholderiales bacterium | reverse complement strand
CTCGCCCAAGGCACTGGCAAGACAAGCCAGCCGGGTGGCTCCTTTCCCGTTGGTGAACATGAGCGGGCAATCGCGGTCACGGATATGCACCGACCAGATGCCTTCCACCGGATTGAGCCAGCTGCGCTCCTCAATGTGAAAACCAAGCGCCTGCAGCTTGCTCTGGTGGTTGTTGATGGTGGATTCGAGCGAGGCGTCTTTGCCAGGGATAAAGTTTTGTGTTTGCATGGGGCGCAGCATACCGCAGGCTCGGCCGCCGCCCTGCAAACCTCGCGCCGCCCTGCACGACTCGTTGACCGGTTTGCCGAACCGGGCGCTAATCAATGATCGGCTGGAACATCGATTGGTGCAAGCAACGCGACATGGCTGGACATTGGCCGCGATGTTCGTGGACCTGGACAATTTCAAAACCATCAATGATTTATACGGACACGAGGTAGGCGATGCGGTTCAAGTGCCTTGCAAAGTCAGAGTCGGTGAACGCCTCGTAACCCCAAGCATTGGCCTCTCCATCTTCCCGAAAGAGGGCACCACCGCACAAGCCCTGACCCAAAGTGCCGATACGGCGATGTACCAAGCCAAACGGAGCAAGTCCGACTGTGCATTTGCGAATATCGCCACCAGTTCGCAAGTTTGAACCTGGTGCGCTGGCTCAGAATGGGCTTGGAACCAGTGGCTGTTTCAAGTCAATCCTCAGACGGCAAGTTGTGAGGTTTTCCGGCGACGTCAGTCGACGACGCGCAAGAAATTTTCTTCATTGACGTTTGTCGCCTTCTCGGCCAGTGCCACTGCCCGTGCCGCGAACAGGGCCGCCTCTTCGGCCGTCTGCGCCGCTTCCAGTGCTACGGCCTGTGCTTTTTCCTGGGCCACCGCCTGTGCTGCTGCCTGGCCAGCTATTTGTAGAGCCAATGCCGCTGCCTCAGTCACCGTCTGCGCCGCTGCTTCTGCCGCGCGTGCCGTTTCCTGCGCCACGTTCAGTGCTGACTGTGCCGTGGCCTGTTGCGCTGTCAGTACGTGCGGCGCCGTCACCTGTGCCGACTGCTCCGATGCCTGAGATGCCGTCAGTACCGCCTGTTCCGTAACATGCGACGCTGTCAGCGCAGTCAGCGCCGCGTTTTGTGACGCTATCAGTGCCTTGTCCGCATACCCCAATATCGTTGCGGCATCCCGGTCTGCCGCGCCGTTTCTCAGCGCATCCTGCGTCAGCCGCCACGCCTCATTCGCGGCCTCTAATGCGGCCTGTGCCTTACCCATGCTTGCCTCCTTGTAATTACCAAACCCTTTAGCATCCACCTTTATCCTTGCTTTTGACCCGACCATGGGTGGTGTCAACCATTTTCACAAGAACTGCGGCCACTTGCGTCTCCCCTTGTTGGACCAACCGCTTGGCCGCTGCATTATGCAGCTTTCAATGGGCGAGCCCTGTCACGCGCGCAGTGACAAACATCTTTAGACACCAGCCCTCGTCCGATATAGCCAACTGGCTATATTTTTTGCAACAATTATTGCCCGCCCGCCGCCACACCGCCAGTGAAAGCCTTGCAACACGCATTCACAGCAAGTTACCGGCAACGCCGTCGAACCCCAAAAAGACAAGCAAATGTCCAGGCGGCGGCGCACCGCCAGTGGGAGAAGTTAGACTCAAAGCCCCGCAAAACCGCCCCCCCCAACCGGAGACCTTCATGATTCTTGAGCTTGCCGACTTCTCGATCCAGCCTGGCCAAAATGCCGCCTTTGAAGAAGCGATCCAGCGCGGCCTGCACACCGTGATCGCCCACGCCAAAGGCTTTGAGGGCTTCAAGTTGAACCGCTGCATTGAAAGCACCGAGCGCTATGTTCTGCAAATCTTCTGGAGCACGCTGGAAGACCACACGGTGGGTTTCAGGGAATCTGCTGCCTTTACCGAGTGGCGCGCGATCGTCGGGTCATTCTTTGCACGTCCGCCGAGCGTTGAGCACTTCGAGTTGGTCGCCAAATCAGAATCAGTCGCATAAGCCCATGACAGCGAGCCACCACACCATGCCTTACGTTTTTGAACCAGCCCCGATCGTGTCTGTGCCCGTGCTGGGCAGTACTGCGCGCTTCCCGGTGCACCGCATTTATTGCGTCGGGCGCAATTACGAAGATCATGCCAAAGAGATGGGCCATAGCGGGCGCGAGGCGCCTTTCTTCTTCATGAAACCGGCCGACGCCGTGCTGGTGGTCAACCCGGGCGAGACCGCCCGCCTGCCCTACCCGAGCCTGACCCACAACCTGCACCATGAAATTGAACTGGTGGTGGCCATTGGCACCGGTGGCAAGAACATCAAGGCGGTGGACGCCGCGCAGCACATTTTTGGCTACGCAGTGGGACTGGACATGACGCGGCGCGACCTGCAGAACGAGATGAAAAAGCAGGGTCGCCCCTGGTGCATCGGCAAGGGCTTTGACGCCTCGGCCCCGATCGGCCCCATTACCCCGTCAGCTGCAGCGGGCAACATCGCCCAGGCTGAAATCTTCCTGCAGGTCAATGGCCAGGAGCGCCAACGAAGCCAGGTATCCAAGCTGATCTGGAACGTCGCCGAAGTCATTGAGCAGCTGTCCACCGCCTGGACGCTGCAGAGCGGCGACCTGATCTACACCGGCACCCCCGAAGGCGTGGGCGCCGTGGTGGCGGGCGACACACTCCAGGGCGGCGTCACCGGCCTGGGCACCATCACGCTCGCGGTTGAATAACGTCCCGGCTTTGCGGAAAACTCATTTGCGCCTTCTTTCATTGCTGGCCAAGTTATTTGCCACTCTGGGCGGCTGCCTTTTGAGCGCCGTCGCGCTGCTGACCTGCGCCAGCCTGATCGGGCGCAACACGCTCGGTCTAACCCTGGCGGGTGACTTTGAACTGACGGGCGTCGCCAGCGGCGCAGCCATTGCGTTGTTTCTGCCCTGGTGCCAACTGCAGCGCGGCAACATCGCCGTCGATTTTTTCACCGCCAGAGCCCGTGTCAAGACCACACTCCTGCTGGACCGGTTCGGCGCGCTGCTGCTGGCCGGGGTGATGGCGCTGCTGGCCTGGCGCACCGGCGTGGGCGCGCTTAACGCGCTGCAAACCCACTCCGGCACCATGCTGCTGGACTTTCCCGAATGGCTGGTGTATGCCAGCATGGTGCCACCGTTGGCTTTGACTGCGCTGATTGCCCTGGTGCAGGGTTTGCGCGGCACGAGCGCCGGCACGCCAGGGCTGGCCGGTGGTGACTTAAAAGCCGCAGAGCCAATGACGCCGGACGGGCACCTATGAGCCCGTTATGGATAGCCACCAGCATTTTTGCCCTGATGCTCACGCTGATGGCGCTGCGCGTGCCGATTGCGGTGGCCATGTTTGTCGCGGGTGGGCTTGGCTATGTCACCCAGGCGGGTTGGGGACCGTTCAGCAACTTTCTCAACAGCCTGGCTTTTGCCCGCTTTGCCAACTACGAGCTGTCGGTCATTCCCCTGTTCATTTTGATGGGCCACTTCGCCACCCAGGGCGGCATCTCCAAGGCGCTGTTTGGCTTTGCCAGCGCCGTGATGTCGCGCTTCCACGGAGGGCTGGCGATGGCGACGGTGCTGGCCAGTGCGGCGTTTGGGGCGATTTGTGGCTCATCAGTGGCCACGGCGGCCACTATCACCTCGGTGGCGCTGCCTGAGCTGACGCGCCATGGCTATTCCGGCCGATTGGCCACCGGCACGCTGGCCGCCGGGGGCACGCTGGGCATCTTGATACCGCCCTCGGTGCCGCTGGTGATCTATGCCATTTTGGCCGAGCAAAACATTGCCAAGCTGTTTGCGGCCGCTTTTGTGCCGGGCCTCATCGCCATGCTGGGCTACCTGTTCGCCATCGCCGTCTATGTGCGTCTGGTGCCGGGCCACGCGCCAAACAAGACGGCGCACCAAATCAAACGCAGCGAGGCTGGCGGCCACCCGCTCGCGGCGCAAGCCCTGCGCGGCGTCGTGCCGATCGCGCTGGTCTTTGCGACTGTGTTTGGCGGCATTTACGGTGGCTGGTTCACCCCGACCGAGGGCGCTGCCGTGGGAGCTGCGGCTACCTTGGTGGTGGCGCTGCTCAAAGGCGAGATGAACCTCAAGAAACTCGCGCACTGTTTTTACGCCACGGCGCAAGGCTCGGCCATGATCTTTATGGTCTTTCTGGGCGCGGACCTGATGAATTCTGCGCTGGCACTGACCCAAATGCCGAACCAGCTCGCCGCCGTAGTGCAAGGCTGGGGCTTGTCGCCCTTGTGG
>JBBQQX010000157.1:0-4427 GCA_038215405.1 Burkholderiales bacterium | reverse complement strand
AAGTACTTCTGGTAGGACGTCATGTCGAAGTGGCCGTGGCCGCACAGGTTGAACAAAATCGTCTCTGACTTGCCCTCGCGCTTGCAGCGCAGCGCTTCTTCGATCGCGCCCTTGATGGCGTGGTTGGCTTCTGGCGCGGGCACAATGCCTTCGTTTCGGGCAAACAGCACGCCGGCTTCAAAGCATTCCACCTGGTTGTAGGCCACAGCCTCCAGCAAGCCCAATTCCTTGCAATGCGACACCAGCGGTGCCATGCCGTGATAGCGCAGGCCGCCGGCATGAAAGCCCGGGGGCGTGAACTGGCTGCCCAGCGTGTGCATCTTGGTCAGCGGCGTCATGTGGCCGGTGTCGCCAAAGTCGTAGGCGTATTTGCCGCGCGTCAGCGACGGGCAGGCGGCGGGCTCGACCGCCACAAAGCGCGACTTCTGGCCGCCTCGCAAGCCGTGACCCATGAACGGGAACGCAATGCCGGCAAAGTTGGAGCCGCCGCCCGTGCACCCCACCACCACATCGGGCCAGGTGTCGGCCATTTCCATTTGCTGCATGCACTCCAACCCAATAATGGTCTGGTGCAACAGCACGTGGTTGAGCACCGAGCCCAACGCGTACTTGGTGTCATCGCGCTGCACGGCCAGTTCCACAGCTTCGGAGATCGCAATGCCCAGGCTGCCGGGGTGCTGCGGATTCTTGGCCAGCACCGAACGGCCATAGACGGTCTCGTTGGAGGGTGAGGCAACACAGCGCGCGCCATAGGTTTCCATGACGGCACGGCGATACGGCTTTTGGTCGTAGGACACGCGCACCTGGAACACTTCAACTTCCATCCCGTAGAGCGAGCCGGCAAAGGCCAGCGAGGTGCCCCACTGACCGGCACCGGTTTCGGTCACCAGCCGCTTGATGCCGGCCTCTTTGTTGTAAAACGCCTGGGGCACGGCGGTGTTGGGCTTGTGGCTGCCGGCTGGGCTGCCGCCCTCGTACTTGTAATAAATCTTGGCCGGGGTGCCGAGCGCTTTTTCAAGGCGGTGGGCGCGAAACAGCGGCGCTGGCCGCCACAGGCGAAACACATCGCGCACCGGTTCCGGGATCTCGATCTCGCGCTCCAGGCTCACCTCTTGCATGATCAGCGCCATCGGGAACAGCGGTGCCAGGTCATCGGGGCCGACCGGTTGCATGGTGCCAGGGTGCAGCACCACGGGCAACGGCTTGGGCAAGTCGGCCTGCAGGTTGTACCAAAACTTTGGCATCTGGTTTTCGTTCAAAAGAAATTTGGTCTGCTGGCTCATCAATGCTCCTGATCTAGATTGAAATCAACGATAAAAGTGGCGGTGTCACCCCGAGTATCTCCGCGTTTGGCGCGAAATTGCCTCCGCTGCCTGAATCGGGTTTAGCCGCAGCCAATATAGTAAAACCCGGTATATCGATATGAGAACTCGGTCTATGCCTGGCCCCCAGCGGGCTTTAAGATGTGCCTTCATTTTTTGCACCTGAAAGCCCCTCATGAAAATCGAAACCCTGGCCGTCCACGGCGGCTACTCGCCCGAGCCCACCACCAAAGCGGTGGCGGTGCCGATTTACCAAACCGTGGCTTTCGCATTTGACGACACCCAGCATGGCGCCGATCTGTTTGACCTGAAAGTGGCGGGCAACATCTACAGCCGCATCATGAACCCGACTTGCGGCGTGCTCGAGGCGCGCGTGGCGGCGATGGAGGGCGGCATTGGCGCACTGGCGGTGGCCTCGGGCATGGCGGCGATTGCTTACGCGATTCAGACTATCACCGAGGCGGGCGACAACATCGTGTCGGCCTCCACGCTGTACGGCGGCACCTACAACCTGTTTGCCCACACCTTCCCGCAGATGGGCATCGAAGTGCGCTTTGCTGACTACCGTGACCCGGCCTCCTTTGCCAAGCTGATCGATGCGCGCACCAAGGCGGTGTTCTGCGAAACCATTGGGAACCCGCTGGGCAACGTCACCGACCTGGCCGCGCTTGCCGCTGTCGCCCACGCACACGGCGTACCGTTGATCGTGGACAACACGGTGGCCAGCCCCTACCTGTGCCGCCCGTTTGAACATGGCGCCGACATCGTGGTGCACTCGCTCACCAAATACCTGGGCGGCCACGGCACCACCATTGGCGGCATCATTGTGGATTCTGGCAAGTTCCCGTGGGCCGAGCACAAGGCACGTTTCAAGCGCCTGAACGAGCCCGATGTGAGCTACCACGGCGTGGTCTATACCGAGGCGCTGGGCGCTGCCGCCTACATTGGCCGCGCCCGCGTGGTGCCGCTACGCAATATGGGCGCCGCTTTGAGCGCCCTGGCCGCTTTCCAGATTCTGCAGGGCATTGAAACGCTGGCCCTGCGCATGGACCGCATCTGCGACAACACCCTGCGCATCGCCCAGCACCTGCAAGCGCACACCAAAGTAGGCTGGGTCAATTACGCGGGGCTGCCCGGCCATGCGGACCACGCGTTGGTGCAGAAGTACCTGGGCGGCCGCGCCTCGGGCATCATCACCTTTGGCCTGAAGGCCAGCGACAGCCTGCAAGCGGGTGCGCGCTTTCAGGACGCGCTCAAACTGTTCACGCGGCTGGTCAACATTGGCGACGCCAAATCGCTGGCCTGTCACCCGGCCAGCACCACGCACCGCCAGCTCAACGCCGAAGAACTGGCCAAAGCTGGCGTGAAGCCCGACATGGTGCGTCTGTCGATCGGCATCGAGCACATTGACGACCTGCTGGAAGACCTGGAGCAAGCACTGGCAGCGGTGTGACCGCCTGACCTAAGCCTGCTGCACCACGGGCCGCCCGGCCTGCACCGTGAAGCGGGCCAGGGTTTCAATTTTTGTGTCTTGCCGCGTCACGTCGTCGACCACGCGCAAGGTGGTGGTAAGTTGCTTGGGCGTGAACTCGGCCACGCCATAGCCTTTGCGCTGCGCATCGGCAAAGATGAAATGCGGGTTCTCGGCCAGCAGCTTCGCCGTTTTGGCATTACCGCCGGAGTGCGAACTGATGCTGGTGCCGCAGAATTCCACCCCCACGCTGGCACTGCGAGGGTCGGCGTAATCGACCTTGACGTGGCCGACCCAGTTTTCATGCACATCGCCGCCCAGAATCACCGGGTTGGCCACCGCGTGTTGCCGCAAGGCATCGCTCAAGCGCGTGCGTGCCGCCGGGTAGCCGTCCCAGCCGTCGTTCCAGAGGGTCTGGCCGGGGCCGACTTTCAGATCACGCTGGCCAAACAGGGTGGGCTGGGCCAGCACATTCCAGCCGGATTCCTGCGCGGTGGCCTTGGCAAATTCGTCGTACAGCCAGCGCTCCTGCACCTGGCCCAAGAGCGAACGAGCCGGATCGTTCCACTGCGGGCACGTTTCTGGTTTCACTTTGCCCGAGCCTCGGCCCCCGCCGCTGGTGCAGGCCTGCCGGTCCTTGTATTGGCGACCATCGAGCAGGTAGAGCGACGCGAGCCGGCCATAGGGCAACCGGCTGTAAATGCGAAGTTCAGCGCCGCTCGCCAAGCCGGCCAAACTCCGGGTCAGCGCCGAAGCACGCACCGGCATGTGCTCGTACCAGGCCTGGTAGGCCGCCGCGCGCCGCGCCAAGAAGTTCTCAGGCACCGAGGGGTCCAACGCACTGCTGTAGCCCGCCTGCACCCCGGCGTAATCGTTTTGCAGCTCATGGTCATCCCAGGTCAGCAACCACGGACAAGCCGCATGCATCGCCTGCAGGTCGGCCTCGCCCTTGTACAGCGCATAGCGCTGGCGATAGTCGTCCAGACTCAAGACCCAGCCACCCGTTGGCACGCGCACTTTGCCGGTGAGCGCCGGGTATTCGTAGATGTAGTCGCCCAGAAACAGCACCAGATCGAGATTTTCTTCGCGCATGTGGCGCCAGGCGGTGAAATAGCCGTCCTCCCATTTCTGGCACGAGGCATAGGCCAGCCGCAGCCGGGCCACCACCGCATCGGGCTTGGGCAGAGTGCGCGTGCGCCCCACCGCACTGACAAAATCGCCGACCATAAAGCGGTAGAAATACCAGCAATCAGCGTCGAGTCCGGCCACTTCGACATGAACCGAATGCGCCAGTTCTGGCGCAGCCATCGACTGCCCGCTTTGCAGCACACGGCTGAACTGCTCGTCGTGCGCCAGCTCCCAGCGCAGCGGCACCGAGGCGTGCCCCAGCGCGTCGCTGCCACCCCAAAGCGAGGACTTGGCGACGTGCAAGCGCGTCCACAACACCACGCCACCCTGCGTCGGCGAGCCGCTGGCCACGCCCAGGGTGAACGGGTTTTGGTTTAAGCGCGACTGACTCCAGGCGCGACCCGGCAAACTCGAGGCGACAGCGCTGGCGAGAAGCAACTGGAGCAGGCGGCGGCGGTGGTTCACATCAAAGGATTTCACGGACGGGTTTGAACGTATTATGGCCA
>JBBQQX010000156.1:0-4622 GCA_038215405.1 Burkholderiales bacterium | reverse complement strand
CTAACTTTTCGAGCATCCATCAGCCACTGACGCTCTGTCAGGTTTTTGAACATTTTCAGGGTCAAACCCCACACTCCAAAGGCGGAGACAAGTTCGGCACGGGTTGCCAGTAGGTCGTAACGTATCGGCCCATCCTGCACGGCCAGGGTGTCGGCGCTTGGCGCATCAAGCCCGGCCTCTTCGATGTACTGCGTTATCCAAGGGTGATGTTTCATGCCAGCATCACGAGCCACGCGCCACCAGTCAAGCAGGGTTCTAAGCTTCGGGTCTTTCTTGACTATGTCCTCAAAATGCTCCGCCAACAATTTCAAGTCAACCGGGCCTGTTTCATCGTTGGTGCAAATCTCTGCCTGCTCAAAACTACATTGTGCCGGGTCGTACTGGCACAGCAGCATCGCGGCATTGACTGGCGACACATCATGTAATTTGAAGCGTTTATCGGCGCTCAATGTCGCATCAAACCAGCCCACAAAATAGCTGTTGTCTTTTGTCTCCGGGGCTTCAGCTGCCTCTCGCTCGTAGCGCTCAAGTCGCAATATTTCTTCGGTGGCTCGCTGCCGGTCAACATTCTCTGCGCGTTCTCTGCGCTCATTGGGGGTCATCGTCGCCCACCCCTTAATGTGGTACAGAACCAATGCCAATTTCCGTGGCGTTAATTTTTTCAGCGGCTTGTCAAAAGCCGCGTTCAGTTCTGATGTCAAACTCATGGGCACCCCTTCAAGGTGATTTGCTTCAATTCAGGATGCACCAGCAGGCGGGTGAAGGTGCCCGCTTTTCGGTCAGGTTTCGAATCTGACCTATCTACTCTATGCGGCCATTGCTGGCGCTGGTTGAACGTGCATGGGCGCGGCCTTGAATCGTTGCGCGGCCTGCCACACGTCATAGGCACTTTGCCCTGCCAGCCACACACGAGCATCGCCCCCACGGTCAGCACCCAGCCAGGCTTCAAGGCGCAGGGCCATATCAGGCGAAATAGCAGCCCGGCCATTCAGCACGCGGGACAGTGCCACACGCGACACGCCCAACTGTTCGGCGGATTGGGTCACGCCCAGCCCCAACGCAGGCAATACGTCATCGCGCAGCGCCAGGCCGGGGTGGGGTGGGTTAAACATGCGGGTCATGGTGTGGCTCCTAGTGGTAATCCATGTAATCAACCAGCACAGCGTCTGTGCCATCAAATGTGAAAGTCATTCGCCAGTTGCCATTGACCGACACGGCCCAATGCCCCTTCAAATTTTCTGACAAAGGATGCAAGCCCCAGCCCGGCAGGTTCATATCCCGGTCGCAGGTGGCCACGTCCAGGCGTGCCAGTAGCCGCGCCAGTTTGGGCGCATGGTCAGGGCGAATGCCTGCCTTGGTGCCACGCTCAAAAAACGCTTGCAGCCCTTTGTGACCGAATGACTTAATCATGGTTGATTGTAGCTTGTAGCGTTACACGTTGCAACTAGCCAGCCACTACGCGCGGGTTTTCAGCCAGGTATTTCAATTCCCTTTCAGTGGTGAAGCGCCTCGGGTTCTCTGCCAGCCATTCCGCAAATTTCTTGGGCGAAACATTCCGTCGCACAAAGCGCTCCATGTACAAGGCGTTTGAAGCATGGAGTTCCTCTCTCATCGTTGCGGAAGTTGTCGGCGCCCAATTACTCTGCCAGTTTTCTAACTCGGCCATGTCTTTAACCCGCGCTAGGCCGCTCGGGATAACAGTCAAATTGTTAAGCATTGACTACTCGCAGCTTGCCCGGTTCGGCCTTGGCATCGAACGTCACCCCGGCCTCTTGCAAAATCCACGCTTCGATTTTCTCGTGATGAACGCGCAGCAGGTCGAGCGGGCGCACCGTGTAGTGCTTTTCAGCCGTGGCGCTGGGTTTGTGTCCCATGATTTGCGCGACCACGCCAGCGGGTATTTCCAGCCATTCGGTCAGGCTCTTGAACGAACGCCGCAGGCCATGAATAGTCAGGTCATCAATGCCTGCCACCTTGCACGCGTCGATGTGTGGGTTGCGGGCAATAACGATGGTGCCACCAGCAGCTACAGCGCTTGAAAAAACCCATTCGTTGCGCTTGGGTAGGGTTGCCAGCAGTTGCCCAATGTACGGAGTCAGCGGAATAACGCGGGTGCCCTCCACCTTGTCACGGATGGTCAGGCCGTGCCACTTGGTGTTCATGTCGTCCCACTTCAGCCCAAGCACTTCACCAGCCCTCGCGCCAGTGAGTAGCAGCGTTTGCAGGTAGGCGGCAATGACCGGGTTCTGGTGCTGGCGCACAGCAGAGAACCAAGCTGGCAGTTGCTCCTTGAGTAGCGCATCTTGCTTCACGCCGGGTTTACCCAATGACTCACGCGCCTTCTTTGTCTTTGCCGGGTTGCGGTCTGACACCAGTTCGGCATATATGGCCTGTTCAGCGCACCAGCCTAAAAACGCCTTCAGGCAGCGCCACGCAAGCCGGGCGGCTGATGCCCTAGTCTGTGCTTCGCGTGCGGCCCAAGCCTCTACAGTGGCATTGTCCAGGTCACGCAACGGCATCACCATAAGCTGATGCAGTATGCCCGGCGCGGTCTTGCCACTGGCAACACGATTTGATGCAACACCACCAGCCTTCACCAGCAATAGGTGCTCGCGG
This sequence comes from Burkholderiales bacterium, assembly GCA_038215405.1. Classification (GTDB taxonomy): domain Bacteria; phylum Pseudomonadota; class Gammaproteobacteria; order Burkholderiales; family Burkholderiaceae_C; genus Rhodoferax. Next base: position 2,006 of record JBBQQX010000156.1, on the reverse strand, counting down.
TAATGGCGTTCGCCCCAATGTGGCTTGCGCTCTGCCAGGTACACGGCCCATGCTTCGCCCACGGTCAAAGTGGCCTGCCTGCCACACTCCAACAAAGAGGCGGCTTTGCTGGCCTTGTCTGCCTGTTGCTGACGCTCAAGCACTCTCGGGTCGGTGCCACTGTCCAACATCACGCGCAGACGGTTTGCCTCAGTCCGCGCAGCGTCAAGGCTCCAGGCTCGCACATCGCCAATGGTGCGCCTGATGGTCTGGCGGTCGAGCTTGGCCTCAAACACGAACGACTTCGCGCCAGTGTTGGAAACCCTCACGCGCAGGCCGGGTGCTTTGGTGTCACGCAGGAATGCTTGCGCCTTGGTGTCGGTGCGGCAGGTCAGACGCTCGATTGCGCCAGCGGTAAGTTCAATGGCTTGCGCTGTATCTGGTGCGTCTGTTTTCTTTGGTCTTGCCATGATGTTTTGCCTCAGTTCCGCGTAGCCACTGCGTAGCCAACTTTCGGCCCGCGTAGCCACTGCGTAGCCACTTTTGCCCCATTTTGGGGAATATCAATCAACGCTCGCACTGTCAATCTGTCCAGTGCTTTTGTCGTAAGTTGTTGATTTATATTGATTGTATAGGTGTTAATCAACACTGGCAAATACTATTTTGGCCTGACTCGAAATCAGGCGTACCGCAAGGTACCGTGGGTTCGAATCCCACCCTCTCCGCCAGAATCCAGCCCTAAGTAATTAATTTACTTAGGGCTTTTTCTTTTTTCGCGCCCACATGTCGCAGTCAAGCAGGGAAGGTGAAGCCCTTCGCCTTCGGTAAGCCCCCAGCCGATTTCATTGTGAGATCAACTTGAAAACCGCACGCGCCGCAGCCACAGTGGCAGCGATGTCTTCGTCCGTGTGGGCTGCACTCACAAATCCGGCCTCGTACAGTGCTGGTGCAATGTACACACCGCGATCCAGTAATCCGTGAAAAAGCTGATTGAAGCGCGCGCTGTCCGACTTCATCACCTGAACATAATTTTGCGGCAAGTTGTCCAGCAGAAAGAAACCAAACATGCCGCCTTCGCTGTCGGCGCTAAATGCCACGCCTTCAGCCGCTGCGGCTGCTTTCAAGCCGTCAGTCAGTGAACGTGTGGTGCGCGCAAGTTTTTCATAGAACCCGGGCTTGCTGATTTCGCGCAGGGTGGCCAGGCCGCAGGCGGTCGCCACGGGGTTCCCCGACAGCGTGCCGGCCTGATAGACCGAGCCCAAAGGCGCCAGATGTTCCATGACCGCGCGCTTGGCACCAAAAGCGGCCAACGGCATGCCGCCACCGATTACCTTGCCCATCACGGTCATGTCGGGCTCAAAACCGGGGATATCTTTGGCATAGACGCTTTGTGCGCCGCCCAGCGCGACGCGAAATCCAGTCATCACCTCGTCAAACACCAGCAGCGCGCCGTATTGCGTGCATAGTTCGCGGCAACGCTTCATAAACGGCACACTCGCCCGCACGAAGTTCATGTTGCCGCAGATCGGCTCCATCATCAGACAGGCAATTTCATCGCCTTGTGCTGCAAAGACTGCTTCTAGCTGCTCAATGTTGTTGTATTCCAGCACCACGGTGTGTTGCACCACCTCAGGCGGTACGCCTGCGCTGGTGGGGTTGCCGAATGTGGCCAGGCCTGAGCCCGCCTTGACCAAGAGGGCGTCAGCATGCCCGTGGTAACAGCCCTCAAATTTGATGAACTTACTGCGACCAGTGGCGCCGCGGGCCAGGCGGATCGCGCTCATGGCAGCCTCGGTCCCTGAACTGACGAGGCGCACCATGTCCATGGAGGGAACCAGGCGCAATATCTCTTCGGCAAGTTCGACTTCGCGCTCAGTTGGTGCTCCGTAAGAAAAGCCTTCGAGCACCGCAGCCTGCACCGACTGCAGCACCGCCGGGTGCCCGTGGCCCAAAATCATGGGGCCCCAGGACCCTATGAAGTCGGTGTAACGCTGGTCGTTGGCATCCCAGAAGTAGGCTCCTTGGGC
>JBBQQX010000155.1:0-4763 GCA_038215405.1 Burkholderiales bacterium | reverse complement strand
TGGCGCGCCAAACAGATAAAGGACGCGACGCAGCCCGCGTTGCCGTTGAAATGGCCAATCTACTAAGTGACATCTAATGACTGAGGAGCCCACCCAACCCGCCGGCACACGCCCGCCCCGCCAGTCCCGCACCGGCTTGACCAGCACCGGCGCACGCAAAGCCGGTAGCAAGTCGGACCGTTCCCGCGCCCGCGAATTTGCACTGCAAGCGCTGTACCAAAGCCTGGTCGGTAAAAACACGGTGTCCGACATTGACGCCTTCACGCGCGACCTGGCCGGCTTCTCCAAAGCCGACTCACTGCATTTCGACACGCTGCTGCAGGGCTGCACCGAGCAGGCAGCGGCGTTGGACGCGCTGCTGCTGCCGCTGCTCGACCGCAAGTTCGCGGAAATTTCACCGATTGAACACAGCATCCTGTGGATTGGCGCTTTTGAGTTGCAGCACTGCCCAGACGTGCCCTGGCGCGTGGTGCTCAACGAATGTGTAGAACTGGCCAAGGAATTTGGTGGCACCGACGGCCACAAGTACGTCAACGCCGTACTCAACGGCCTTGCACCCAGCCTGCGGGCCTTGGAGGTCAACGCCGACCGGGGTAAAACCCGCGCATGAAAATCTCCGAGCGCGCCCAGCGCATCGAGCCTTTTTATGTGATGGAGGTTGCCAAGGCGGCGTCCGCGTTGGCCACTGAAGTGGCGCACAGCGCCACGCCCATGATCTTTTTGAACATCGGCGAGCCCGACTTCACCGCGCCACCGCTGGTGCAAGACGCCGCTTGCCAGGCCATTCACGACGGCTTGACGCACTACACGCAGGCCAACGGCATGGGGCCACTGCGCGAGCGCATTAGCGATTGGTATCTCAGTCGATTCAATGTTCAGGTGCCGGCCAGCCGCATTGTGATCACTGCCGGGGCCTCGGCCGCGCTGCAACTTGCCTGCCTGGCGCTGGTCGAGTCGGGTGACGAAATCCTGATGCCCGACCCCAGCTACCCGTGCAACCGGCACTTTGTCTCCGCCGCCGACGGCAGCGCGGTGTTGATCCCCACAACAAAGGCCGAGCGCTTTCAGCTCAGCGCAGACAAGGTGCAAGCGGCCTGGGAGCCCAAAACCAGGGGTGTGTTGCTGGCTTCGCCCTCCAACCCCACTGGCACCTCAATTGCACCAAGCGAGCTGCGCCGCATTCACGAGGTGGTCAGCAGCAAGGGCGGCATCACGCTGGTCGACGAGATCTACCTCGGCCTGAGCTTTGATGCGCAATATGGTCAAACGGCGCTGGCGCTTGATGACAACATCATCAGCATCAACAGTTTCAGCAAGTACTTCAACATGACCGGCTGGCGCCTGGGCTGGATGGTGGTGCCGCAGCAACTTGTGCCGGTGATTGAGCGCCTGGCGCAAAACCTGTTCATCTGCCCCAGCACCATCTCCCAATACGCCGCGCTGGCCTGCTTTGAGTCTGGCAGCCTGCTTGAGTACGAACGCCGCCGCGCCGAGTTCAAGGCCCGGCGTGATTACTTCATACCCGCACTCAACGCCTTGGGGCTCACCGTTCCAGTCATGCCCGACGGCGCTTTTTACGCCTGGGCCGACTGCTCGGCCGCTTGCCGGGCCCGCGGCGTCAAGGACAGTTGGGACTTGTCTTTTGACCTCATGCAACACGCCCATGTGGCGGTCACACCCGGGCGCGACTTTGGCCGGGCGGACGCCCACAACTTCGTCCGTTTTTCGACGGCCAGCGCCATGCCGCAGCTGCATGAAGCCATCGCACGGCTCAAAGCCTATCTGGAACCCCTGAAATGAATCAAGATTTGTCGATCCTGCGCCTGGTACTCAACGCCAGTGTTGTTGTGCAACTGGTGATGTTGCTGCTGGTCGTGGTCTCCATGGCCAGCTGGGCGGCGATCTTTCGCAAGCTGTTTGCCCTGAAACGGGTGAAACTGCTCAACGACACTTTTGAGCGCGAGTTCTGGTCTGGCACCAGCCTCAATGATTTGTTTGCCGCCGCCGCGCAAAATGCCCGCGACTCCGGCCCTCTGGAGCGCATTTTTGCCAGCGGCATGCGTGAATACCAAAAACTGCGCGAGCGCCACATCCTTGATGCCAGCACGCTGATGGACGGCGCCCGCCGTGCCATGCGCGCGAGCTACCAGCGCGAGCTCGACGTGGTGGAAGCCAATTTGTCATTTTTGGCCTCGGTCGGCTCCGTCTCGCCCTATCTCGGCCTGTTTGGCACCGTTTGGGGCATCATGCACGCCTTCACCGGGCTGGCGTCCATGCAAACCGTGACGCTTGCCACTGTCGCGCCGGGCATTGCCGAGGCGCTGGTTGCCACCGCCATCGGCCTGTTTGCCGCCATTCCCGCCGTGGTCGCCTACAACCGCTTTGCTCACGACATTGACCGCATCGCGATCCGGCTGGAGACCTTCATTGAAGAGTTCTCCAACATCCTGCAACGCAACGTGAGCGCCCAGTCGGCCTCCGGCCACTGAACGGAGCCCTAGCATGGCCTCAGTCATCAGTCGTGGGCGCGGTCGGCGCACCATCAGCGAGATCAACATGGTGCCCTTCATTGACGTGATGCTGGTGCTGCTGATCATCTTCATGGTCACGGCGCCTTTGATTACCCCCAGCGTGATCGACCTGCCCAGCGTCGGAAAAGCCGCCCGCCAGCCTGACCAGGTGATACAAATCGTCATCGACAAAGATGAATCGATCACCATGAAAGTGAAAGAAAAGTCCACTGCGCTTGGGCTCAAGGGCCTCGCCAGCGCAGTCAAACAGGAACAAAGCGGCGCTACCAATTCTGCGGTGGTCATCAGCGCCGACAAAAATATCAAGTATGAGTCGGTCGTCAAGGTCATGGACGTCCTGCAACGTGCCGGCGCGCAGCGCGTGGGCTTGTCGGTGCAACTGGTCAACTGAGGGTCAGGCGTGCACGCGGCCACTGATCGTCTTGAATTTGCGCCACCGCCCACGCCGGGCCTGCTGCGCTCACTGGCCTTGGCCGTGCTGGCGCACGCATTTTTGCTGGCCGCCCTGACTTGGGGCGTGCACTGGAAGAGCGACGATATCAGCGTCAGTGCCGAGGCCGAGTTGTGGTCGGCCGTGCCGCAAGCAGCGGCGCCAAAGCTGGTTGAGGCGCCACCCGAGCCGGTCGTAGCACCTGTCACACCCAAAGCGCCCATCGTCGCGCCCGCACCCAAACCGCCGCCACCCGTTCAGACGCCAGAAGCCCAGCCCAACCTGCCTGACCCCAACATCGCCCTGGAGCGCGACAAATTGCGACAAAAAAAGGCGCTTGATCTCAAAAAACAGCAGGAATTGGACAAACAACGCCTGGAGAAGCAGCGGCTGGAGCAACTGAAACAAGAAGAATTGAAACAAAAAAAGATGCAGCTTGAAAAGCAGCGCCTGCAAGACAAGCGCGACAACGACAAAAAGGCCGCAGAAGACAAGAAGAAAGCCGCCCAAGAGGCACAGCGCAAAGAGGCAAGCCAAGCGCAGGAGGATGCGAAGAAGCTGACAATCCAGCGCAAAGCCAACATCGAACGCATGACCGGCCTAGCCGGGGCCAGCGGCGGCGCCAGCGCACGCGGCACGCAACTGCAGTCCAGCGGCCCATCCAGCAGCTATGCCGGGCGCATCCGCGCCCGCATCAAACCCAATATTGTTTTCGCCGACGATATCGCCGGCAACCCAGCCGCTGAAGTTGAAGTGCGCACTGCCCCAGACGGCACCATCATCAGCAGCAAGCTCATCAAGCCCAGCGGTGTCAAGTCCTGGGATGAAGCGGTGATGCGCGCCATCGACAAGACAGAGGTGCTGCCGCGCGACGTAGACGGCCGCGTCATCAGCCCATTGACTATCAGCTTCACCCCCAAAGACTGAACAGAGCGTCAAGTACACTTACCCAACCTAGAATTCAGTTAAAACTTGTCAAGGGAGCGGCGCATTGCACCGCCCTCAGCAACAGGACCTTGCTTAGTGTCAATTGATCAATTACCAGCCGACAGCGCCGTACCCCAGCACATTGCCATCATCATGGATGGCAATCGGCGTTGGGCCAGGCAGCGCGGTTTGCCGGTGGCCCTGGGCCATGCCAACGGTGCTCGCCAAGTACGAAAAATAGTGCAAGCCTGCGCTGACCGCGGCGTGCGCTACCTCACGCTGTTTGCCTTCAGCACCGAAAATTGGCGTCGCCCGCAGGACGAAGTCTCCAGCCTGATGGGTTTGATGACGCTCTACCTGCAAAAGGAAATCAGAAGCATGAGCGCCAAAGGCGTTCGCCTGAAGATCGTCGGCGACACCACCGGGTTCAACGAGCGCATTCAACACCTGATCATTGAGGCCCAAGCAAAGACCGCCCACAACGACACCATCACCCTCACCATCGCCGCCAACTACGGCGGTCGCTGGGACGTGGTTGAGGCCGTCAAGTCGTGGCAAGCCGCACACCCTGGCGAATCGGTCAATGGGCTGGATGAAGCCGCCCTGAGCGCGCACCTCGGCCTCTCGTATGCGCCCGACCCTGATCTGCTGATTCGCACCGGCGGCGAGTCGCGCATCAGCAACTTCATGCTGTGGCAACTGGCCTACACCGAGCTCTACTTCACCGACGCCTTGTGGCCCAGCTTTACCCCCGACGAACTGGACCGCGCCCTGACCTGGTTCAGTTCCCGCGAGCGCCGCTTTGGCGGCAGCACCAAACCTTAATCAGGTACACTGCCCGGCCTCAAGCGGCTGCATGAACTAGCCAAGAACTT
>JBBQQX010000154.1:0-4804 GCA_038215405.1 Burkholderiales bacterium | reverse complement strand
TGTGCTGGCACGACTGCCCACGCAAAAGAACAGCCAGATTGAAGAGTTGTTGCCGCATCGCTGGCAGCCCACATCACCTTAACCGGCATTCCTACCACTTCGGCGCCGCCGATAGCAAGGTGTGTTGCCCGTGCGCATACGAGATATCTTGGCGCCAGGGCTCATGATCGGAAGCCAGTTGGCCTGAGTTGACAGCGACGACGATCAGCCGATCAAGCTGGCGCGGATCCACGCGTACCCTGACAGCTTTGAAGGCAATGATCGCCAGCGACCGGACTCGGTATTGGATCAGAGGCCGTTACCGGCGCGGTTCCAAAAGTTTTTCTTCACCTGTGGGTGTATAGCCGACTCAACGACTCTTGTATGTCTTAGCGCAGGAAAAGATAGAGAAGAATGATGATCAAGATAGTGCCACCGCCGATATACATAACAAGCTCCCCCTGCGTTCCCGACCCTCAACGAGGATGCATAGAAAACACATACGCGCTAATTGAAACATTGACACGCTTTGCCGTCTGTGTGCTAGTGAACATAGTGCTGTCGGTTGCAAAAAAAGGCTTCGCCCGTTTGACGGTTCTGCGTCGCCGGCAGTCTCCACTGCAACGGTCCTCGCATCAACAGCGCCATCTCCAGTCAACAAGAGCGACTTCGCCTGGAGCTAGATGATCGTCGCAACCATTCTGAACTTTCTCTGCCTGCCCCCGCGTTCTGTATCGGTGCGCCGACCTGCGTTCATAATGAACTACCGTCAAACACCCGTTCACGCCGGAGAAGTGCCATGAACCACCCCCTCAAAGGCCGGACCACGCTGTTGGCCCGCACATTCACCAGTATGGCCGCCATCATGGCGGGCTGCACGTCCAGCACGGCGCCCGTAGCGACAGCCCCGGCGCCCGCCGCGCCACCACCGGCGACCCGTCTACCCGTTGCGCCCACCCTATCTACCGTCTCTGGCGCCACCAATGCCCGGGCCTATCGCATCGATGCCGCCAAACACATTTACAGAAAAAATGCAGAGCGCATATTTCACGGCCAGCTGCCGCCCATGCTGTACGCCATTGGCGTGCTGGAGGTTGAGGTCGATGGCAAGGGCCGGGTCACCGGCACCCACTGGCTGCGCCCGCCCAAGCATGCGCCTGAGATCATCGCCGAGATCGAGCGAACGGTGCGCTTGGCCGCACCCTTTCCGACGCCGGTGCGCATGGGGCGCGTGACCTACACCGACACCTGGCTCTGGGACAAAAGCGGGCGATTCCAACTCGACACCTTGACGGAGGGGCAGCTCTAAAGACGCCTGGCTTTGCAGGGCAGACCGCAACCAGGCGAGGCCAGCCAGTGCGGCCCGCGACGCAACGCAACCAAACCATTTCCTGCGCGCGATCAAAGGCGTGACTGGCCTTTTGGGATTAGGATGTTGGCCGAGCGTTGAGCCCATGCTGTAAGAACATCACAACAGGAAAATGACATGACCACAGAACTCTCCCCTGCCGAATTTGCCCTGCGCGAAGCAGCCCGCGATTACCATCGCAATCCCACACGCGGAAAGATCTCGGTCACCCCGACCAAGCCGCTGTCTAACCAGCGCGATCTGTCGCTGGCTTATTCGCCCGGCGTCGCATATCCGTGTCTGGACATTGAACGCGACCCCTCACTCGTCAACGAATACACCTCGCGCGGCAATCTGGTGGGTGTCATCACCAATGGCACGGCAGTGTTGGGTCTGGGCGATATTGGGCCGCTGGCGTCCAAGCCGGTGATGGAGGGCAAGGGCTGCCTGTTCAAAAAATTTGCCGGCATTGATGTGTTTGACATTGAACTTGACGAGCGCGACCCCGACAAATTGATCGAAATCATTGCCGCCATGGAGCCCACCCTGGGCGGCATCAACCTCGAAGACATCAAGGCGCCGGAGTGCTTCTACATCGAGCAGAAGCTGCGCGAGCGCATGAACATTCCGCTGTTTCATGACGACCAGCATGGCACCGCCATCATCTCCAGCGCCGCCCTGCTAAACGGGCTGGAACTCGTTGGCAAGCGCATTGAAGACGTCAAGATTGCGGTCTCAGGTGCGGGCGCCGCCGCCTTGGCCTGCCTGGGTGTCATGGTGGGTCTGGGGGTGCGGCGCGAAAACGTTTTTGTCTGTGATTCCAAAGGCCTGGTCTATGAAGGCCGGCCCGGCGGCTATGACGATTCCAAAGCCCCTTTTGCGCAAAAGACTGAACTGCGCACGCTGGCCGATGTCGTCGACGGCGCCGACGTCTTTCTGGGCTGCTCGGCTGCTGGTGTGTTGACGCAGGACATGGTCAAGACCATGGCCCGCAGCCCGGTGATTCTGGCGTTGGCCAACCCCGAGCCCGAAATCCGGCCCGAACTGGCCAAGGCTGTGCGCCCGGATTGCATCATCGCAACTGGCCGCTCGGACTACCCGAACCAAGTCAACAACGTCCTGTGCTTCCCCTACATTTTCAGAGGGGCACTGGACTGTGGCGCCACCAAAATCACGGAAGCTATGAAACTGGCCTGCGTGCGCCAGATTGCCGACCTGGCCAAGGCCGACATCAGCGAAGAAGTAGCCAATGCCTATGCCGGCAAGGAGTTGGTATTTGGCTCCGAATACCTTATCCCCACACCCTTTGATTCACGCCTGATCCTGCGCATCGCACCCGCAGTGGCCAAGGCCGCCGAAGAGTCCGGCGTGGCCGCCCGCCCGATCAAGGATATGGAGGCCTACCGACAGCAGTTGTCACGTTTTGTTTACCAGACCGGCATGATCATGCGCCCGGTGTTCAGCGCCGCCAAGGCTGTGCCGCCACAGGCCAAGCGCGTGGCCTATGCCGAAGGCGAGGACGAGCGCGTGCTTCGTGCCGTGCAGGTGGTGGTCGATGAAGGGCTGGCCCGGCCGATCCTGATCGGGCGCCCGGCCGTCATTGAGGCGCGCTTGCGTAAGGCCGGCCTGCGCCTGCGACTGGGCGTCGATGTCGAATGCGTCAACCCCGAGGATGACCCGCGCTTTCGCCAGTACTGGGAGACTTACCACCGCCTGATGGGGCGCAGCGGGGTCTCGATCGATGCGGCCAAAGCCGCCGTGCGCCGTTCCAGCACTACCATTGCCGCCCTGATGCTCAAGCTCGGTGATGCCGATGCGATGCTGTGCGGGCTGCTGGGCCGTTTTGACGTGCATCTGGAGCACGTCCGCGACGTGATCGGCGTGAAGGAGGGAACATCCGGTTTTGCCACCGTAAACGCACTGATGCTCGACAAACGCACCCTCTTTATCGCTGATGCATTCGTCAACGAAGACCCGGACGCCGAGCAGTTGGCCAGCATCGCATTGATGGCGGCCGATGAAGTCCGGCGCTTTGGCTTGCCGCCCAAAGTGGCGTTCCTGTCGCATTCCATGTACGGCTCCTCGAACCGCAAGTCAGCCGTCAAAATGCGAATGGCCCATGAAATTTTCTGCAAATTGGCTCCCGACGTGGAGTCGGATGGCGAACTGCAGGGCGATGCCGCTTTGTCGGAAGACATGAGGGATGCAGCCCTGATGGACAGCAAGTTCCGTGGCGAAGCGAATCTGTTGATCTGCCCCAACCTGGACGCCGCCAACATCCTGTTCAACGTGCTCAAGGTCACAGCCGGACACGGCGTGACGGTCGGGCCGATTCTGCTGGGTGCGGCCGCTTCGGCCCATGTCCTCACGCCATCGGCGACGGTGCGGCGCATTGTCAATATGACAGCCCTGGCCGTGGCCAATGCAGATCACGGTAAGGGCCACGCCCGTTAAGGCTACGCTGAACATTAATCAGCATTGCCTTTAGTCGGGTAGCCACCCGCCTTTGATCAGCTCACCGGACAAGGGCTGGTCAAAGCCGGGTTGAAGCCGCTGCGGGCTTGGCCAGGCGGCACAGGCTGCTGCTTGCGCCCCGGCATTGCGGATGGACCATCGGACGGGTTTACACGCTGTCGCATTTCGACATCAAATTGAAACATGTGGGCCCCACAGTCTGGTTTATGCTGACCAGTCTGTCTGGCAGCCAGTTGCTGCCGCCCTATTTTCAAGATAAACCTGCCTCTCCCACCAGCGGATGCGGGTCTAATCCCAAGGAGTCCAATGCCATGAATCAGAACCCTGCGATTGAGGGACAGCCTTCAGAAGAAGTGACCTGTCAGGTGTCGGAAATCACCATTGCACAATTGGTTGGTCAAGTTTATGAGTACGCGCCACCCGCAGAACGTAGCCGCCTGCTGGGGCATTTATTGCAGCCCTTGGGCGTGCTTTCACTCGTGGCCATCGCCAATGGCATCTTCGCGAAAATTCGTTTTCGAAGCGGGTGGCCAGACCTGCAGGTCCCACTTGAGGATGCGCAGAATGTGCAGGCCAGCGACATCATCACCTTGGTTAATCATGTACAGCAGGTAAGCATTCACGCCGTCGATGGCTTGGCCGATATGCTCGCGTCGTCACCGGTGATGGCCGGCTCGGCCGCCGCCGCGCTGCTGATCACGGTGCTGGTGCAGCGCGCGCGAAACCGTCGCGCGAGTGACCGTTCGCTGCCCGGTTTCATGGCATGAGGTGGTGCTGGCAAGCAAGGCGGGACGACCCAGTCGCGTAGCTTTTGCCTTAGAGATAAGTCAAGCCCGAAAAAGGCTGACACGGTTACCGCCACTTTCCTTCGCCAGGTACATGGCGGCATCGGCCCTGCGCGACAGTGTCAACGCATCGTTGCCATGGTCTGGATAGATGGCAACCCCGATGCTGGACCCAATGAGCAGGTGGCAGCCTTCCAGGTCAAAAGACTGACCCAAG
>JBBQQX010000153.1:0-4835 GCA_038215405.1 Burkholderiales bacterium | reverse complement strand
CGCCCAATGTGGGGCTGCCGATCAAGAATTGAGTTGATTCAAAACAGAAGCGCTCGCGCATCGCGGCCAGCCGCGACGCCGTCACGTCGACCACCACGCCGCTGCACAGCGCGGACCCACAAGGCCCGGGCGCCAAGATCGCCAGGCGCAACCAGCGCAGGCCTGCCAGCGCATTGATGATCCTAAATTCAGGCGCACTCAACGGCCCCGGCGCGCCAAGTTGGTGCAGATCGACGAGCAGCGCCAGCAAATCACCCGGCACCACCTGCTCAAAACAACTGTCGGCTGCGCGGTGAAGTCCGGCTCTGACATCGAGCAGCCGGGCCGCCCCGGTTGACAGCACCCATTGGCCGGTCCGGGTGTCGCACCACCAACGGCCAAATAGCCCCATGTCTTCAGCCGCGTCGGGCAAGGCCGCGCAGACCAGTGCCGCCTGCAGGCTGCTGGCAGCAGTTGGGTCACTGGCAGTTATCGACGTCGGGGCGCACAACGCGGACTGTTTTGGCATGGCTTGACTTCCTTGTTGAGCATGGGTAACAGCGACACGCAATTTTTATGCCGCATCCTCAGCCCATGCCCAACCAAGCGCCCGGGTGCCTGGCGCCATTGGAAAAACCATGTAGGGCGGCTGACCGGATGCCAAAAAAACCGGAAATCAACCCTCGCCAGCCCCTTAAACTCCACGCCATCCCAACTCAAAAATGGCAGCCCGTTATGCAGCATGTCGTGTTCAATCAAAAAGGTGGCGTTGGCAAGTCCACCATCACCTGCAATCTGGCGGCCATCAGTGCCTGGCAGGGTTTGCGCACCCTGGTGATCGACCTGGACTCGCAGGGCAATTCCACCCGCTACCTGCTGGGCGCCTACGCAGGCACCGACATGCCCAATGTGGCCGAGTTTTTTGACCAAAGCCTGAAGTTCACGATTCGTGACAAGCCGGCGGGTGATTTCATCGTCACGACCCAGTGGGAGGGACTGGACCTGATGCCCTCGCACCCGCTGCTCGACGAGTTGCATGGCAAGCTCGAATCGCGTCACAAGATCTACAAGCTGCGTGACGCGCTTGCCGCCCTGGCCGATGACTACGACCAAATCTACATCGACACGCCGCCGGCGCTGAACTTCTACACACGCTCGGCCCTGATGGCTGCGCAGGGTTGTCTGATTCCCTTTGACTGCGACGATTTCTCGCGCCGGGCGCTCTACACCCTGATGGAAAACGTCGAGGAAATCAAGGCTGACCACAATGCCGACCTGCGGATCGAGGGCATCATCGTCAACCAGTTCCAGCCGCGCGCCAACCTGCCGCAGCGTCTGGTGCAGGAGCTGATCGATGAAGGACTGCCGGTGTTGCAGCCCTATCTGAGTTCCTCGGTCAAGATTCGCGAGTCGCACGAGCAGTCCCTGCCGATGATCTTTCTGGACCCCAGCCACAAGCTCACGCACGAGTACGTGGCCCTGCACGACTCGCTCTTGTAGCGGACGCCTGGTCGGCTGGCTGCCGCTGGCGCTGCGCGCCCTAAGAACTACAAATTAGGCGCCAGCAAGCGCTGCAAGCCCCGCTCGTCCATGCCGCGCCGCTTTGCCAGGTCTTTGAGCTGGTCATCGCCAATCTTGCCGACGCTGAAATAGGTGCCTTGCGGGTGGCCAATGTAGAAGCCGCTGACGCTCGCGGCCGGCGTCATGGCCAGGCTCTCGGTCACACCCATACCGATCTCTTCGCACTGCAGCAACTCGAACATGTCTTTCTTCACGCTGTGGTCCGGGCAGGCCGGGTAGCCCGGTGCCGGGCGGATGCCCTGGTACTTTTCCGCGATCAGGTCGGGGGTGGGCAGGGCTTCATCGGGCGCGTAACCCCACAAATCAGTGCGCACTTTTTGGTGCAGGCACTCGGCAAAGGCTTCGGCCAGCCGGTCCGCCAGCGACTTGAGCAGGATGGCGCTGTAGTCGTCATGCGCCGCCAGAAACTGTGCTTCTTTCTTCTCAATGCCGATGCCCGCCGTCACGGCGAAGACGCCGACGTAGTCCCGCACGCTCGCCAGCGGGGCCATCACAGTCTCTGAGTTTTCTGGAATATTTAAGCCATTTTGGCCTGTAGCCCCCGTCTTTATTGCGTGAGCAGCTATTTTTTCAGGAGTTACTTTGGGCACCACAAAGTCCGCCAGGCAGCGGCTCGGGCGCATCACGCCGTCGATTTCTTCTTTTGCCGCTTGCTGGCGCAAGCCGTACCAGGTCATCGCCACCTGGCCTCTGCTCTCGTCGGTGTAGAGCGCAATGTCATCGTCGTTGACTGTGTTGGCGGGGTAGATGCCCAACACGCCATTGGCGTTAAGCCATCGGCCCGCGATGATCTTCTTCAGCATCGCCTGGCCATCGGCAAAGACTTTTTTGGCCTCGACGCCGACCACCTCATCGTCCAGGATCGCGGGATAGGGCCCGGCCAGATCCCAGGTCTGGAAGAACGGGCCCCAGTCGATGTAACGGGCGATCTCGCCCAAGTCAAAATTCTTGAAGACGCGCCGGCCAATGAATTTTGGCGCAGGCGGCTGGTAAGCCGACCAGTCCACCGGCGTCTTGTTGGCGCGCGCCTTTGCCAGCGGCCACAGCGGGATTTGTTTCTTGTTGGCGTGCTGCTGGCGCACCCGTTCGTAGTCGGTGTCCAACTCGGCCACAAATGCGTTGGCCGCGTCGCCCAGCAGGTTTTGCACCACGCCGACACTGCGCGAGGCATCGGGCACATAGACCACCGGCCCCTCGTAATGCGGTGCCACCTTGACGGCGGTGTGCACCCGGCTGGTGGTCGCGCCACCAATGAGCAACGGGATTTTCTTGATGCGAAAGTAATCGTCCTTTTGCATCTCGCCGGCCACATATTGCATCTCTTCCAGGCTCGGCGTGATCAGGCCCGACAGGCCGATGATGTCGGCACCCTCCACCTTGGCGCGCGCCAGAATCTCGTGGCACGGCACCATCACGCCCATGTTGACCACGTCAAAGTTATTGCACTGCAAGACCACGGTGACGATGTTTTTGCCGATGTCGTGCACGTCGCCCTTGACGGTGGCGATGATGATCTTGCCTTTGGTGGCCACGTCGCGCCCCGCCGCCTCGTCCAGCCGCTTTTCTTCTTCAATGTACGGAATCAAATGCGCCACGGCTGACTTCATCACGCGCGCTGATTTAACCACCTGCGGCAAGAACATCTTGCCTTGGCCAAACAGGTCGCCCACGATGCTCATGCCCGCCATCAACGGGCCTTCGATCACATGCAAGGGGCGCCCGCCTTTGGCCACGATGGCCTGGTAAGCCTCTTCGGTGTCTTCCACGATGAAGTCGGTGATGCCGTGCACCATGGCGTGCGAGAGGCGCTGCTCGACCGTGACCGGGTGCTCGGGCGTGCCGCGCCATTCGAGCTTCTTGCTCTCGTCCCTGGCGCCGCTCTTGGCGGTTTCGGCTATTTCCACCAGCCGCTCACCCGAATCGGGTCGGCGGTTCAAGACCACGTCTTCGACCCGTTCGCGCAGCTCCGGCTCCAGATCGTCATAAACCCCGACCATGCCGGCGTTGACGATGCCCATGTCCATGCCCGCTTGAATCGCGTGGTACAGGAAAACCGTGTGAATCGCCTCGCGCACCGGGTCGTTGCCGCGGAAGGAAAAGCTCACATTGCTGACGCCACCACTGACCTTGGCGCCGGGCAGATTGGTTTTGATCCAGCGCGTGGCGTTGATGAAGTCGACCGCGTAGTTGTTGTGCTCTTCAATGCCGGTGGCGATGGCGAAGATGTTGGGGTCAAAAATGATGTCTTCCGCGGGAAAGCCCACTTCATCGACCAGGATGCGGTAAGCGCGCTCGCAGATTTGAATCTTGCGCTCGTAAGTGTCGGCCTGGCCCTGCTCGTCAAAAGCCATCACCACGGCGGCAGCGCCGTAGCGGCGCAGCAACTTGGCCTGGTTCTTGAAGGCATCCACGCCCTCCTTCATGCTGATCGAATTGACCACCGCCTTGCCCTGCACGCAGCGCAGGCCGGCCTCGATCACGCTCCACTTGCTCGAATCAATCATCACCGGAACCCTGGAAATATCGGGCTCGGACGCGATCAAATTCAGAAAGCGCACCATGGCCGCCTGGCTGTCAAGCATGGCCTCGTCCATATTGATGTCGATGATCTGCGCGCCGTTTTCGACCTGCTGGCGCGCCACGCTCAGGGCCTGGTCAAAGTCGCCGTTCAGAATCATGCGGGCAAAGGCCTTGGAGCCGGTCACGTTGGTGCGCTCGCCAATGTTGACAAACGACGCGATCGGGGCCGAGCCATCGCCAGAGGGCGCAGCGCCAATGCTCAAAGGCTCCAGGCCGGCCAGTTTCAAAGGGGGAACAACCATGTCAGACATACAACTCACCTGTGATTTCAATAGTGGCAGGTGAGCGTCGTTGCGGTAACTCCAAGCCTGACGGGCCGTGTGGCCCGCTGCAACGCTCCTTGGAAGTGGCTGATTTTAAGGGCTGTTGGCACCCGCCGCTGGCGGCTTGCGCAAGCCCACCACCACCAGCGTGATCACCGTGAGCGGCAGCACAAAGCTCAGCATCGCGCCTGAAAATGCGCCCAGTGCCGTATGCCGCTGCGCGGCCAGCACCAGGTAGGCCACATAGGCAACGTAATAGGCCAAAAATACACCCCCTTCCCAACGCGCAATCTCGTGCCCGGTCATGAACACCGGCACGCACGCCAGCGCCACCGCGCTCATCACCCATAGGTCAAAATTGATTGCCGCCGCCGGCACCGCGAGCCCCAAGTTGCCCGAGGCCGCGCTGACCACGCTGGCAATGCCCAGACA
>JBBQQX010000152.1:0-4846 GCA_038215405.1 Burkholderiales bacterium | reverse complement strand
CAAAATGTCCGTGCCAATGGCGTCTTCGATGAGCTGGTACTGCGAGTCGATCAAGGGCGCCATTTCGCGTACCAGTTGATCGCCTTTCGGCGCCAGCCGAACGACCACCCGCCTTTGATCGCCTGCGACCCGGCTGCGTTGAATCAGCTCCAGCGCTTGCATACGCGCCAAAACACCGGTCATGCTGGCGCTGTGAATCTGGCACAAATTGCATATTTCACGCGGTTCAAGCCGGTCGTGCTCGTCCAGCGAGCGCAGGATTCGCCACTGCTGATCGGTCAGTCCGTAGTGTTTGAGGATCGGGCGGAAATGAGCCATCAGGCACTCCCGCGCTTTCAGAAAGAGCTGGGGCAGGTTGCGGTAGGCAATTCGGGGCTTCAAATAGGACTCCATGAGGCATTTTTAGTTACTAATATATTAGTGATATAACCGCTAACATGTTAGTGAATTATTTTGCTGAACGAATTCTGCCATTGTCATGGTTGAACGGGAGCGCCGTGCCGGCGCTCGTGGCCGAACCCTTCACATCAACTTGCGCGAATCGCTGGGTGATCGGCAGGCCCTGCGCGTCGCTGGCGCCGATTCACGCTTGCCTGGGCTGACGGCAACAAACCAACCAAAGAGGAACAAAGACATGCACAACAATATGGACCGCCGCATCCGCCTGCCATTTTTGAAAGAGCGCGTGACCAGCGCTGCCAAGGCGGCCGAATGGATCCGGGACGGCATGACGATCGGCATGAGCGGCTTCACCCGGGCGGGCGACGCCAAGGTTGTGCCGCTGGCCTTGGCAGAGCGGGCGCGCCACGAAAAACTAAAGATCACGCTGATGACCGGGGCCTCGCTGGGCAGTGATGTCGACAAGACCCTGACCGAAGCGGGCGTGCTGGCGCGGCGCATCCCGTTCCAGGCCGATCCGGTATTGCGCGCCGCCATCAACCGGGGCGAGGTGATGTATGTCGACCAGCACCTGTCGGAGACGGTCGAGCTGCTGCGCACCCGGCAGATCGCGCCGATCGATATCGCCATCATCGAGGCCATCGCCATCACCGAGAGCGGCGCCATCATTCCGACCACCTCGGTCGGGAACAGCGCCAGTTTTGCGATTCTGGCGGACAAGGTGATCGTCGAGATCAACCTCACGCAGTCGCTGGAACTCGAAGGCTTGCATGACATCTTCATCCCCAAGCACCGCCCGCGGCGCGAACCGATGCCTTTGATGACGCCGTATGACCGCATCGGCACCACCGCGATCGAGATTCCGCCCGAAAAGATCGTCGCCATCGTCTTCACCGAAAAACTCGACAGTTCCTCCACCATCCTGCCGCCGGACGCTGAGACGGCGGCCATCGCGGCGCATCTCGTGAATTTTTTCAAGGAAGAAGTGGCCCAGGGGCGCCTGAGCGAGAGCCTGCTGCCGATGCAGGCCGGCATCGGCACGATTGCCAACGCGGTGATGGCGGGTTTCATCGACAGCCCGTTCAAGCGCTTGACGATGTATTCCGAGGTGCTGCAGGACTCCACCTTTGACCTGTTCGATGCCGGCAAGCTCGACTTTGCGTCAGGCTCCTCGATCACCTTGTCGGCGGAAAAAAGCCGCCAGGTGTTCAACCATATCGGCAAATACAAGGACCGGCTGGTGCTGCGTCCGCAGGAGGTCAGCAACCACCCCGAAATCATCCGGCGCCTGGGACTGATCGCGATCAACACCGCGCTGGAAGCGGACATCTATGGCAACGTCAACTCCACCCACGTGCTGGGCACGCACATGATGAACGGCATTGGCGGCTCGGGCGACTTTGCGCGCAACGCCTACCTCTCGGTTTTTGCCACCAAATCGGTCGCCAAGGGCGGCAAGATATCGAGCATCGTGCCGATGGTGTCGCACGTGGACCACACCGAACACGACGTGGACATCATCGTCACCGAGATTGGTCTGGCCGATCTGCGCGGTCTGGCTCCGCGCGAGCGCGCCGAAGTCATCATCGAGCGCTGCGTGGCGCAACCCTACCGGCAAATGCTGCAGGCCTACGTGGCGCGCGCGAAGCAGCGCGGCGGCCACACGCCCCACATTCTGGAAGAAGCGCTGTCGTGGCACACCCGCTACCGCGACACCGGCTCGATGCTGACCAGTCAGGTCACGCCCGACATTGGCTCTTACGAAAAAAGTGTTTCGCTATCTATTTAATAGCGCATTGTCAAGGAAGGGCGTTGGCTGGAGGCTGATTTCCTACAAATTAAGGATGAATTCAGGCGCCACCCCGGCTCAAGCCCGCCGGGCCGGGCGCCAGCCACACGCCAGGCGCCATCACTTCGGCGGTTGGCTCACTGGTCCCAGGCCGCCATGACCTGATCAAGGCCGTCCCGGTAGTTGGCGAACTGCGGTTTCCATCCCGGCACCTGGGGGCACGGGGCATCCACTGGCATCGGCAGTGCGACTTGTTGCATGTGTTCCTCGCGGATGATCATCCTGGCCAAGCGCTTTGACCACAGCGGCAGATGGCGTGGTTTGGGCCGGCCGACCCGGTGCGCGAACGCATCCATCAAGTGCCTGAATGACGCCGGCAGGGCGTCGGTGGCGTAGAGGAGTTTTCCCGCATTTTTGGGCTTGGCTGCATCAAGCAGCGCAGCTGCCGCATCGAACTGGTGCAGGTGGTACTGCCGCGCCGCGGGCGGACCGCACCAGTATGGCCGGCCGAGAAGGAACGCGCTTTGGTAGGCGCGCAAATCAGCGCACTGAGGGCCGTACAGGTAACCCAGGCGCACAACGCAGGCTGGCACCGCACCCGCCAAGACCAGCGCTTCACATTCGAGAATGGCCTCGAGCGACGAGCGCAACGGCTCCTGCAAAGGCGCGCCACGCTCGACCGCATGCACAAAGGCGAAGCTCGCGTGAACCAGCATCGACGCTTTGCCGGTCTGGGCCGAGCGCAGCGCCCGGCGCGTGTCGGCCAGCGCCCGACGGGGGAAGTCTTTCCACGCGTGGCCGTCGTGCAGCAAGCTGTTGGCGCCTTGGCTGGCCAGGTTGAATTGGATGGGCTGGTCTGCACTGCGGGTCATCCGCTGCGCCAGGACTGTGCCGAGTTCGGTGCGCAGTCCGGTAATTGATGCGTTCATGGCAATTGCAGGGTGAACAATTCTTCAGTCTATAAGTTCAGGTCAGCAATTTCACCAGCATGTCCGGATGGATATGCCAGCCGGCCAGCCCTGCCACGCCCATGACAACGCCGAAGGCCGTCGGTACCAAAGCGGCCCAGTACAGCGGCCAAAGTTGCGTCAACGCGGTCACCGCGAGGACGGCAATCACAATCGCGATGGCCGCATCCGAGAGGTCGAACTGGTCGTCGCGGTAGTTCAGGTCGTCGTAGCTTTTCTGGTCCTGGAGCGCTTGCTGTTGCAGCGCCTCTTTCTTGCTGGCCTGGTCCATGGCCAGCGCCCGGTACTTCGCGATTGCAGCGTCGTAGCCAGCGGCCTGAGGGGCCGCCAGCGACGCGCGTGCCAGCTCAAGCTGGACCAGCGTGGCTTCGGCGACTTCCTGGCGCAGGTTGCGCGCCTGGTAAAAAGCCCAATGATCGAGCTTGTCGGCCTGCGCCTGCTGCATCGCCTGAACGACGTTGTCGTCTTTGACTTTGCAGACCCCGAGAAAAGTCGAGAGCAGCGCGACTGTGACCGCGACCCAGTTGCTGAGCCGGCTCGAGGCTTCGGCGGTGGAAATCGATTCGAGGCTCATGCAGATGCCGTTTGCCACGGCGACGGAATTTCGTCGATCGCTCAGGTCGACGGCGGCACCCAGCGGGATTAAGCGTAGGGGCGACCGATGCCTCCGATCACCGCCGCCGAGCTGTTGAAACTCCGCCAGCGCACCGACCCGCTCGCCGATGCCGCGGTCGCCGCGCTGGTCGGCAAGGGCGCGCCGGGAGAGACGGTGCTCGATCGGGTCCGGGCCGGGGCCGTGGCGGGAGAGCCGGCGATGAAGGCCTTCATCGACGCTACCTCCGTCGCGCCGCCCTGGGCCGACTTCGAAGCGATGAAGGCCGGCCGGAACGCGGCGATGCGGCACGCGCCGCTGACCTACCTGGTGCTCACCACCGCGAGCCTGATCGAATCGTTCGCCGCCTCGCAGGGCGCCAAGGTGCTCTCCCGGACCGGGCGGATCGAGCGCGACACGATTCCCCGGCTCTACGAGACGGGCGCGATGGTTCGCGATCTGCTGCTCGAAGATCAGGCCCGGCCCGGCGGCCTCGGCCACACCGCGCTGCTCAAGGTGCGGCTGCTGCACGCCCACGTCCGCCGCTACATTCGCAAGTCGCCCGACTGGGACACTGCGAGTTGGGGTGAGCCAGTCAACCAGATGGACATGGTCGGCACGCTGCTGATGTTCAGCATCGTCCTCGCCCGCGGCATCGAATCGATGGGGGTGCTCCTCACCACCGAAGAGAAGCAGTCCTGGAGCCACCTCTGGCGCTACGCCGGCCAGATGCTCGGAGTCGACGAAGACGCGACCTTCACCAACCTGAGCGAAGAGATCGCCCTCCACGCGCTGATCGCCGAGCACCACTACCGGCCCGACGCGATCTCCCGCTCGCTCGCGTTCTCGGTGCTCGACGGTCTCTCGGGCCAGCCCCCGTTCTTTCTTCCCCGCCCGGCGCTCTACGCCCTCGCCCGCCACCTCCTCGGCGATTCGCTCTCTGACCGGTTTCAGTTTCCCCGCTCCCGCCGCTGGTCGAGCTTCGTGCGGGCATTCGCGGCGGGCTGGCGGCCCAAAGACCGCAAAGCTCCCCCCGGCCCACGCGGAGAGACAAAATCGCGCACAGCCCGCCACCCCGAGCTGCCCGGTAATACAATG
>JBBQQX010000151.1:0-4914 GCA_038215405.1 Burkholderiales bacterium | reverse complement strand
ATGGCGCTGATTAAATACTATGCTTTTGATAGCTGCCAATTCATAGCCAGCGTTTGCTATAGCCTGTTTTACCTGTATTTACGTAACTACTCAGCTTATCGAACGTGACATTCTTGCTCTCTCCCTCCGGGAGAGGGTGAGGGTTCCCCGATGGCGATTTTTTGGCAGCACGCCCGCCCGCTGGTCCCCGCCCCAACCGTTCCCAATGGCGCGACGGGGCCATACGGACTTGGTGTCATGGTTCACGGGCAAGCTGAGTAGTTAAGTATTTACAGCAAAACGGCTGTAAAAAAGGCCAGGCTGGGGCCGCTGCACCAGCGCCCCAAGCAAAGCGTCTTACCAGCGATTGGACGTCATGGCCATTTGCCATGAGGTGCCCGCAGGCGTGGCATCAATGCCGTGGGATGTTTGGGGTGCGTTGCCCAAAAAAGCCAGGGGCGTGAGGGACGGCAGGCTCATCATCGAAGTGCCCAGCGCAATGGCAACGGTGGCGGCAAGAATCCAGCGTGAACGGCGGCTTTTCATGGTGTGTCTCCTGGGTTCAAAGAACAGGCTTTTCAGCCACGGTGGTTCGTTTGGAACTCTGTTTTTTTCACAAGCCCCACTTTTGCAGGGGCCATGGCGCAAGTATCAAATCAATGAAACCGGGCAACATCACCCGTTTGAACTAAGGGTTTTCCTTGAAACGCTTTACTTTTTCAAATTTGGTGACAGTACTGTTCTGGTTAACCCCATGATTTGCTGCCTTACCGCCAGCCAGCACCTGCCCAGCGGCTTTTTTCCAGGGCTTGGCGACGTGTGCGTCACCTGCCGACTGCGCCACTTGTGGGCGCCACAGCCAGACTGCCAGCACAGGCACCAGCGAAGAAGCCAGTGCAAACACCAGCAAGCCGCCAAAGCTGCCGCCCGCGACGATCTGGCCGGCCAGGCCTGGCCCGGCCATCGAACTCAGGGCAAAGGCGCCCGGCACCAGCGTGACGGCGCGGCCGCTCGGGTCACTGCGCGCAATGGCAGCGGTCTGGAACACGCAGCCGCAGGTGAAGGCAAATTCCCAGATCCACGCGCCCAGCGCAAAGCCGACAAACCCGGTGGTGCTGGCGCTGGCCAGCAGCGCCAGCCCTGCGCCAATGACCGCCAGCACCAGCAAGGCGGCGCGCAGCGGTGACAGGCGCTCGCCCAGCGCCGCCACACTGAAGGCGGCCACGCCCCCCAGCAGCTTGAGCAAAGCAAAGACAATGCCCATTTCGGTAGGGCTGACCTTGAGCGACGCGCCAATGCGTTCCAGAAACGCCCACAGGCCGATATTGCCCACCAGAAACAAAAAGAACAGGGCGAGTGCCCGCCATGAAGCAGCGGGCAATGCGCGGTGCCCGGTGGCAGCCGCCGTCACGGGGGCGCCCTGCGCCGCCGCCCCGGCGCCGGGCGGGCCGTGCAGCACCCACAGCGCCGACAAGCCCAGCAGCGCCACCACACCGGCCAGCGCCAGCGCCGCACCGGGGTATTTGAAATGCGCTATCACCAGCGGCGGCAGCGCAAACAGCACCAGCGCCGTGACCGACAGCTCGACACCCTGGCGCACGCCAAAGGCGCGCACCTTGTTCGGCAGGTCCGACAGGATGCGCATGCCCAGACAGGTCATGGTCGAGGCAAAAAAGCCGATCAGCGCCCACATGCCATACAGCACCGGCACGCTGCTCACCCCGGCGCTGAGCGCAAAAAACAGCGCGGTGCCGGCTGTGCTAACGACCGTCAGCACGCGCCAGTTGAGCCGGTTCGTCCACAGCGGCGCGCCCAATGTGCCGACCAGGTAGCCGGCAAAACAGACCGATCCCATCAGCCCGGCGGCGCTGGCGTCCAGCCCGAAGGAGTCCGCCATGCTGCCCAGCATCACCGGCAGCAGGTTGAACGGCAGCCCGCCAATGGTCGAGGCCAGGCTGGCCGACAGCATGAAGGCAATCAGCGTGCGGTCACGCAGTGCGGTGGGGTGCATGGTGAAAATGATTCGTTAACCAGCCTTAGCGTTTTTGACTTGCCGGTGGAGTTTTAGAAGCTCTAACCCGGCAGCGGCTGGCTGCCATCCAGCGTGTGCACCGTCACCCCCAGTTCGCGCAGCAGCGGCAGACTCAGCACGCAGCGGCCCGAGAACTGCGCCTGCGGGCGCGAGCACAGCTGCAGCGCCGCCTCGGCCATCGCTTCCTCGGGCTCCATGTGCGCCACAGCATCGATGGCACCTGTTTTCAGCGCTCCCACACTGGCCACTGCCTCGACAGGCGCCAGCGTGTTGACGGCAATATTTACCGGGGCCAGCTCGGCAGCCAGACCCGCTGACGTACGCTCCAGCGCCGCCTTGGTCGAGCCATACAGCGTGGGCGAGGTATTCTGGTGAAACTGGTAAGACCGGTTTTTCGGGTCGTAGGGCGCTGCGTCGGGATGCAGCGACGTGGTGCTGGAAAGATTGAGTATCCAGCCGCCGCCGCGCGCCACCATGCTTTCAATCGCCTGCTGCGACAGCTCCAGCGGCGCAAAATAATTGATCTCGAACGCCATGTGCGTGTAGCGCGGCAACTGCTCGCGTGTGGGCTTGAAACGCGCCCAGGCGGCGTTGTTGACCAGAATGTCGACGCCGCCAAAGTGCGCCACCGCTTCTGGAACGATGCGCGCGCGGTCCACCGGGTTGCTCAGGTCGGCCTGCACGCAATGGCATTCGCCGCCCCGGGCGCGGATGCGCTCGGCGGTTTCCTGGAGCGAGCCGGGCAGCTTGCCGTCGGCCTCCAGCGTGCGGGCAGTGATGACCACTTTCGCGCCTTCGGCGGCAAAGCGCTCTGCAATGGCCGCGCCAATGCCGCGGCTGGCGCCGGTGATGATGGCCACCTTGTTTTTCAGCGTATCGGTCATGAGAAAACTCCTTGAAAGAAGCGCCCTGCTGGCAAGCCAAGGCAACCGCCGCACGGCGTGCGGTGGCAAAAGGCGCGAAGTGCAAAGCTGGCACGCAGGCCAAGGGCGCACAGACCGAATCAAGCCGGCGGCAACGCCCCAGGCTTTGCCGCGTGTCACATATAGAGCATCACCAGATCGTTGATGACAGAGGGGCGGTCCTGGCCGACGCAGTGGATGTTGATTTCCATCACCACCTGCACGCCGCGCTTGAGCTGCTCGACCGACTTGATGCGGTAGCGCCCATGAATACTGCAGCCCGACGGCACCGGCGTGGCAAAGCGCAGCCGGTCGGAGCCGTAGTTGACGATGTTGACAAAATCCGTCACCTCAAAGTCCATCGGCAACTTCAGCTGGCTGGTCAGCACCTGCACCAGCGAGCCGTGGGCAATGGTGGTGCCAAACGGGCTTTGCGCACGCGCCTTTTCGGGGTCGGTGTGGATCCAGTAATCGTCGCCCGACAGCGCGGCAAACTGGTTGATCAACGCTTGCGTGACTTCAAACTGGTTGGACCAGGCCGAGAACTCCTCGGACACCAGCGAGCGCATGGCATCGATGTCCTTGCAGCTGACCTGGCGTTTGGGCACTTCGGTTGCGGCTGCCGGCGATGCTTCGGTCGCCGCTGGTTTTTCACCGGTGATGACGTTGGCCTGCGCCGACTCGACCGGCGTGAAGCGCAGCAGCGTCACGCTGCCGGGCCGCTCGTCAAACACCGGACGCACGCGCTGGCCGACGCGCAGGTCTTCGGGCTGCACGCCGACCATCGTGGTGTTGATGTGTACGCCCTGGTCAAGCTCGACCACGGCCAGCAGCTGCGGCATCTCGTCGCTGAACTCGGGCAGCGTGGGCACGCGCGCCACGGTGAAGGTGTAGAGCGTGCCTTCGCCGGACACCGTTTTCCAGTTCAAATCGCGCGAGCCGCAGGTCGGGCAATGCGTGCGCGGAAAGAACAGCCAGTGGCCGTGGTCACATTGCTGAATGCGCACTTCATGCGCTTTCAGGCCGTCCCAGAACGGGGCGGAAATGGTCGTCGGTTGGGGCAGGGGTTTGTTCCAGCGCATGGCTCAGGCTCCTTTCAAAATCAAGGCGCCCTGCTCGCTCATCACGCCGCCGGTGCCTGACACATAGGCCAGGTCGTGACGCGCCACCTGGCGTTCACCCGCGCGGCCCTGGATCTGGTGCATCGCCTCGATCACCTGGGTCATGCCGCCGGAGCTGCCGGTCTGGCCAAAGCTGAGTTGTCCGCCATGGGTGTTCATTGGAAAGTTGCCCTTGAATGTGAAAACGTGTTCGCGCAGGAAACGCATACCCTCGCCCTTGGCGCAAAAGCCGGCGTCTTCCAGCGTCAGCAGCACGGTGATGGTGTAGCAGTCGTAAATCTGCGCCATGTGCATGTCGGCTGGCGTCAACCCGGCCATGGCAAAGGCGCGGCGCGAGGCCGGGCCAATCGGCGTGGCCAGCATGTCGGCCGCGTAGGTCGGCGACTTGGTCTGCACATGTTCGCCGCAGCCCACGACCTTGACGCCGCGATGCCGGCCTTTTTTGGCCTTGTCGTCGCGCGTCACCACTACGGCACCGCCGCCGGCCACCGGCATGACAATTTCCAGCATGCGCAGCGGCTCGGCCACCATGCGCGACGCCAGCACGTCCTCGACGGTGATCGGCTGGCCGTAGAACATGGCGTCGGGGTTGTGGCAGGCGTTGAAGCGCTGGTCCACCGCGATGCGCGCCAGCGCGGCGGCGTCGTAGCCGTGGATGGCCGCATAGCGCTGGGCAATCATGGCGTAGCCGGTGTTTTGCGCCATGTGGCCGTAGGGCAGGTCCATCTCGGCCTCGGGCGCGCCAAAGCGCGTGCTGTGGCCGCCAAAGCGCGACGCCTTCATCACCTCGGCCATGTGGTCGTCGTTCGGTGCGGTCGGCGCCATGCGCGACGGGATCACGCAAACCACGGTGTCGCACATGCCCATCTCGATCGCCATG
>JBBQQX010000150.1:0-4940 GCA_038215405.1 Burkholderiales bacterium | reverse complement strand
GCCGCAGCCGTGGTCGCCCGCGCGGCGGGCCTCACGCCCTACATCCTGGGTGACAGCCTGGAAGGCGAGGCGCGCGACGTCGCCAAGGTTCTCGCCGGCATCACGCGTCAGGTGTTGCGGCACGGCCAGCCGTTCAAAGCGCCCTGCGTGCTGCTTAGCGGCGGCGAAACCACGGTCACACTGCATGGCCAGGGCCGCGGTGGCCGCAATGTGGAGTTCTTGCTGGCGCTGGCCGTGGCCCTGGGTGACCTGAAAGGCGTTTACGCGCTGGCCGGGGACACCGACGGCGTGGATGGCATCGAAGAAATTGCCGGCGCCGTTCTTGGCCCCGACACGCTGGCCCGAGCCTGGGCCGTTGGCATGAACCCGCGCACCTACCTGGACAACAACGACGCCCACAGCTTCTTCCAGGCCCTGGGCGACTCGGTCGTGACCGGGCCCACGCTCACCAATGTCAATGACTTTCGGGCCATTCTGATCGCATGAAGGCCGCCGGGCGCCTGGTCGGTCCATGACCAAAGCGCGCATCGCCAACATTGCCCTGCCTACTCCGGCGAGTCTGGCATCATCACGCCAATGAACGAGCAGTTACCTCCCCTTATTGCGGCCCTGCTCGAACCCGAGCGTTATCCGGGCGCCGTAGGGCGGGTTGACGTGGTCCAGACCCATATCTCATGGGTGCTGCTGGCGGGGGACTTTGCCTACAAGATCAAAAAGCCAGTGAAACTGTCTTTTCTGGACTTCAGCACATTGGCACAACGCCAGCGCTACTGTGAAAGCGAATTGCGCCTGAACCGCCGCTTCGCGCCAGACCTCTACCTGGAGGTGCTCGCCATTGGCAACACGCCGCAAGACCCGCAGTGGGGAGGCGCGGGCACGCCGATCGAATACGCCGTCAAGATGCGCCGCTTCGATGAAACCGGGCGACTTGACCGTGTCTGTGCCCGCGGTGAACTGCAGGCGTCGCATTTGTCCGATCTGGCCGACACCGTGAGCGACTTTCATCAGGCGGCGGCAGTGGCGCCGCAAGACTCACCCTTTGGCGCGCCAAAGCAGGTCATCGCGCCGATGCGGGACAACTTCGACGCGCTAATGGAAGGCTTGCCTGCGGCAGATTTGCCCAGCCGGCTCAGAGCCTTGCGCGCCTGGACGGAAGCGCAGTTTGCAGAACTCACGCCGCTGCTGCAGGCGCGCAAGCAGGCCGGCTGGGTGCGTGAATGCCACGGCGATCTGCATCTGGCGAACTTGGTCCTGATCGACCAGCGGGTGCGCCTATTTGACGGCATCGAGTTCAGCGACAGTCTGCGCTGGATTGATGTCGCCAGCGAAGTCGGCTTCACCTATGTCGACCTGCTCGCGCACCAGCAGAGCGGACTGGCCGATTGGTTCATCGACGAGTACCTGAGCCGCACCGGCGACTACGAAGCCGCCTTGCTGCTGCGCTTTTACGGCGTTTACCGCGCCATGGTGCGGGCCAAGGTGGCGGCAATTCGCACACGCCAGACCCAGGGCGACGGCAGTGAGGCGCTGGCGTATATCGCGCTGGCCGAACGCCTGACACGGCCGCCCACGGCGCGCCTGGTGATCACACACGGACTGTCGGGTTGCGGCAAGACCGTGGCATCGAACCAGTTGCTGCTCAGCGACCCCGAGGCCAGCACCTTGCGCCTGCGCTCCGATGTGCAGCGCAAGCGCCTGTTCGGACTGAGCGGCAGCGCGCGCAGCGGCGCCACGCTCAACGAGGGGATTTACGCCTTGGACGCCCACGGCCGCACCTATGGCCACCTGCGTGAACAGGCCCGGCGCTTGCTGCTCTCTAGCTGGTCAGTTATTGTGGACGCCACCTTCCTGCGCCGGGCCGACCGCGACGACTTTCGTGCGCTGGCACGCGAGTGCCATGTGGCGTTCATCATTCTGGCGCCGCAAGCCACGCCCGCGCAATTGCAAGAACGCATACTGGCGCGCACGGCCCTGGGGCAGGACGCGTCCGAGGCGACCGTGGACGTGCTGGCGCAGCAGATGCGCACGCTGGAGCCGCTGGGGCCAGATGAAGTGCCAGAAATCGAACCGGCTAAAAACTTCTAAAATTAACCATGTCAAAAATTGAAAATAGGCCACCGGCCGACCCCAAGCAGAACCGCATTTTGGCCGCCCTGCCCGCTGAGGATTACGAGCGTCTGCTGCCGGAGCTGAAGTTGGTCCCCATGCCCGTGGGACTGTCGATGTCCGAGTCGGGTGACCACGTGAATTTTCTGCATTTCCCGGTCTCCGGCATCGTCGCGCTGATCTACGCACTGGAAGACGGGTCGTCGAGTGAAATCGCCCTGGTGGGCAACGAGGGCATGGTGGGCATCTCCATCTTTATGGGCGGCGACAGCATGCCCAGCAGCACCGAGGTGCAAAGTGAGGGCGAGGCCTATCGACTCAGTCGAAAAATCATGAAACAGGAGTTTGCGCTGGGCGAAAAGCTCCAGCGCCTGGCCTTGCTGTACACGCAGGCCCTGATCATCCAGACCTCTCAAACGGCCGTGTGCAACCAGCACCACTCACTCGACCAGCAAATGTGCCGCTGGTTGTTGATGAGCCTGGACCGGCTGCATGTCAATGAAATGGACGTCACGCAAGACATGATTGCGCACCTGCTGGGGGTGCGCCGTGAAAGCATCACCCAAACTGCCAGCAAGCTGCAAAAAGACGGCCTGATCAGCTGCCGTCGCGGTCACATCACGGTGATTGATCGCCCCAAACTGGAAGAACGCGTGTGCGAGTGCTACGCGGTGGTCAAGGGCGAGTACGACCGTTTGCTGCCGCATCCGCGCAGTGCGCCTTAATCTGGACTGCACCCCTTGCGCAGCGGCTTGAGCAGGTCATTGAGGCCGTTGTGGTCGATCTCATGCATGAGCGCCAGCAGGCGCCCGATCTCGCCCTTGGGCGGGCCTTGGCGTGCAAACCAGGCCAGGTAGTCGCCCGGCAGGTCGGCAATGAGCCGGCCTTGGTATTTGCCAAAGGGCATGCTGCGCGTCACCAGCAGTTGCAGGTCTTCGGCTTTCATGCCTAGCCCCCTGCCCGCTTGACGACAAAGCCTTGGGCTTTGAGCATCTCCATCACGCGCGCGCAGTGGTCGCCCTGCACTTCGATCACCCCGTCTTTGACCGTGCCGCCCGAGCCGCAGGCGGCTTTGAGCTGTTTGCCCAGGGCGGCCAGCGCCAGGGGCTCCAACGCCAAGCCGCGCACCAGGGTCACGCCCTTGCCGGCGCGGCCCTTGGTTTCACGCGACACGCGCACCACGCCATCGGTCGCGGTGCTCACCGGGGTGGCGCTGCAACGGCATTGCGCCTGCGGCATGCGGCAGGTGGGGCACATGCGGCCGCTGTCAGTGCTGTAGACCAGGCCACCGCTCGTTGATCTGGATTTCATGGATGGGTCAGCTTTGGAAGATCAAGAGCAAACAGAGCGATGAAGTTACTGCCCGTCATGGCGCTACCTGGACCCGCTTGACCGGCAGCAGGAACCACGCAAAGGCAAGCGCCTGCACCAGCAGCAGCACGGCAAACGTGAGCCGAAAAGCATCGGCCCGGCTCATGCCCCCGGCAAAGCCGTCCACCGCCGCGCCGATCCCCCATTGCAGACCAAAGGCACCGACGAACACCGCCAGGTTCAGGGCGGTATTGACGCGCCCGGCCAGCGCGACGGGGAAGGCCGCGCTGAGCTGCGAATAAGCGATATTGCTCAGACTGAACGACACGCCCAGCAGCGGCCACAGCCAAGCGGGCGGGGCCAGGTCAAAAATGATGGCGAGTTCGGTCAGAAGCGCCAGGCCCATGCCCACGCCCAGCAGTGTCATCGGCGCGATGCCGCGCCGCGCCAGCCAGCCCGAGCAAGTGGCGACGAACAGAAAACCGGCCAGCATCGCCAGCGCCAGCAAGAACAACACACCGGCGGCATCGTTGCGCGTGGCCCCGTTGACCTCCATCAGCCAGGGCATCGCCCACAGGCCCTGGATCGCCATGAAACCACCGGAGACCAAACAGCCCTGCGGCGCAAAGCGCCAGAACGTGCGGTCACTGAAGATGGTACGCAAGCTGCGCAGTTGCTGCGCCAGCGACTCGCGCTGCGTGCCCGCCGCATGATCGGGCACCGTGAGCAGAAAACCTGCGGTCAGCACCAGCAGCCCGGCACAAAGAAAAAACACGCCGCGCCAGCCCAGCAGCGGCAGCGCGGCCGCCACGGGCACGCTGGCTGTCAACGCACCCAGGCCGCCGGCGACCATGATGGTGGCCGTCAGGGACGGCAGTCGTTCGGCCGGGAACCACTGGCTGAAGGCCTTGAAGCTGGCCATCAGGCAGGCCGAGACGCCCAGGCCGATCAGCGCGCGCGCCAGCGCCAGGGTCGGCAAGCTCGTTCCCAGGCCAAACAGCGCGCAGCCGGCAGCGGCCACCAGCAGCAGCCCCGCTTCGACCCGGCGCGGGCCGAAGCGGTCGAGCAGCAGGCCCAGCGGCAATTGGAACAGGCCGAAGGCGAGGAAGTAGGCCGAGGTCAGCAGGCCCAGGCCAGCGGCCGTCATGTCGAGCTCGCGCATCAGCTCGGGCGCAATCACCGCATTGACGCTGCGCAGCCCATAGGACAAAAAATAGCCGACGGCGTAGGCTGGAACGAGGCGTAACCAAAGGCGCGGGGAGTGATTCATGGCGGCCATTGTCGCGGAAAGCCACAGGCAGCCGGGCCGGTTGTGGCGCCGCACTGAAGCGCAAAATAGGAGGGCATCACCAGCTGCCGGCGTGATGCAGTATCCTGCTATATATTAAATAGCTACCCAGGTATAGGCTGCGTGGGCTATGTGCCAAAATGGCTTATAAACCAAGCGATTGTCAGGAGTTCTTCGCATGTCACGTCCCCAAGTGTGGGCGACCAAAGTCGCCGCCCTGATTCAAACCGGCAAC
>JBBQQX010000149.1:0-4955 GCA_038215405.1 Burkholderiales bacterium | reverse complement strand
TGAGTGCCAAGGGCGATGAAGACACCGCCTCGGGCGGGCGCCATCCACTACCCTCACGTGATAGCTTCGCCGCCTGGCTCGGCAGCATCGGCTTTGACAAGCGCATGCAGGCGGTTGTTTATGACCGCCAGGGCGCCATTTACTGCGGGCGCTTGTGGTGGTTGCTGAAATGGGTGGGGCATGAGAGCGTGGCCGTGCTCGACGGCGGCTGGCAGGCTTGGTTGGCCGGCGGGGGAGCGGCTCATAGCGGTCCTGAAACAGCGGCAAACCATGGATCAAATTACGCGCTAGCCCCCACCCATACTGCGTTGGCAACTACAGAAAATGTAGCAAATCAATTGGGTAGGCCGTCCCAGACCCTGATTGATGCGCGTGGCGAGCCGCGTTTTCGCGGTGAAGTCGAGCCACTTGACCCGGTCGCGGGCCACATCCCGGGCGCGCTCAACCGGCCTTTCAGCCTGAACATCGACGCCAATGGCCAGTTCAAGCCGGCGTCCCAATTGCGCGCCGAGTTTGACGCCCTGCTCGCCGGGCGCGACCCGGCCACGGTGGTGCACCACTGCGGCAGCGGCGTCAGCGCCGTGCCCAATCTGATTGCGATGGAAGTCGCGGGTTTGGGCCGCACCACGCTGTA
This sequence comes from Burkholderiales bacterium, assembly GCA_038215405.1. Lineage (GTDB taxonomy): Bacteria > Pseudomonadota > Gammaproteobacteria > Burkholderiales > Burkholderiaceae_C > Rhodoferax. The sequence goes on along the minus strand of JBBQQX010000149.1, from coordinate 4,321 downwards.
TGCGGGCAGCTGGAGCGAGTGGTGCAGTGACCCGACGCGGCCCTGCGCCCAGGGCTGACTTTGAATCGGGCCGTGCACGCCAACTGGCGACCCACATGACTGGCGTTGAGCGGTCTTTGCACTCACCGCGCAACGCCGGGGTCAGCACCCGCTTGATGCCTGAATCCCAGACTCAAGTTGTTTCCATTTGATACTTCGCATGACGCGACGACGCTGCGGCGTGACAATTTGGCAGTCTTTGTGACCCTCGATGAACTCTGCGCGCACTCCTTCCAAACTCCTTTGGCTTGTTTTTCTCGCCTTGGTATTGGTGTTCACGTCTCAAACTGCGGCCTGGTGGTGGGCCAGCCAGACACCTGGCGCCACCGCGCAGCGGAGCCTGGGCTGGCTCGGGCTGGGCGCCGGGTTGTTCGCCCTGACGGTCGCCGCCTGGCTGTGGCTTGCCCTCATTCGGGCCAAGCTGGCCGCCCGACGGATACACCAATTGCTGGTGTCGAGCCTTGACACGCTGGACGTCGGCCTGGAAATCTGGGACGAGCATGATTGCCTGGTGCTCTACAACAAAAAGATCAACCTGATCTACAGCGGCTTTCATACAACAGCCGACATCGGCAAAAGCTTTGAATCCTTGCTGCGCGCCAAGCTGAAGCGCCACGTGATCCCGGCGGCCATCGGGTGCGAGCAAGAGTGGCTGGCACAGCGACTGGCATCGCGCGGGACGCACCAGGCGCAGAGCTTGAAAGAGCTGGCGAACAACCGATGGGTGAATTGCTACGAAACGCGCACGCCCGAAGGCTATCTGGTGGCCGCGTGGGTCGATGTCACTGAACTGGTGCGCAAAGAAAGGGTACTGGAGGCCAGTAACCAGTGCTTGGCCCAGCAGTCCCAGATGGATGAGTTGACCTGCCTGGCCAATCGCCGGCGCTTTTACCAGGCCCTAACCAGCGAATGGCAGCGCGCCGCGCGCAGCGGCACGCCTTTGGGCCTCTTGATGGTGGATATTGATCACTTCAAAAATTACAACGACAACTATGGACACCTGGCCGGCGACGAATGCCTGCGCCGGGTGGCCAGCGTGTTGAACCGGTGCGTACGCCGCGCCGGCGAATTGGTTGCACGCTATGGCGGTGAGGAATTTGTGCTGTTGCTGCCCGGCGCCGACAGGGCCCATGCCTGCGAGGTGGCCCAAATGTGCCTGGATCTGATGGAGCAAGAGTCCATGGCGCATGCCGCGTCCCCCACGGCGGCGCATGTGACGCTGAGCATTGGCGTGGCATGTGCACTGCCCGACGCCATGCTGGACGACCCCACCAGCGTGGTCAATGCCGCCGACGCCGCCATGTACCGTGCCAAGTCCAGCGGGCGCGCACACTACGAGGAGGCCAACCAAGCCGACTGGGAGATCGACAAGGACACCCCACGGAGCCAACCCTCGCCTTTGCACTGACACCGGCATAAGCTTATGGCCCAAAGTTATCAGCGCTCAAGGACAATGGGCGCATGGGCATTGGCAATTACATCAAGGTTATTGGTCGCGGCAAGGACGGCGCGCGCGCGTTGACGCGTGCGCAGGCGGCCGATTTATTTGGCCAGGTGCTCGACGGCGCCGTCACCGACCTGGAGATTGGCGCCTTTTGTCTGGCCATGCGCATCAAAGGCGAGACGCCGCAAGAAATGGCGGGTTTTTTGGACGCCACCGCGGCCCGGTTGCAGCCTGTTCCGAGCCAGGACCGCACGGTTGTGGTGCTGCCGAGCTACAACGGTGCACGCAAATTGCCGGTGCTCACACCGCTATTGGGCTTGCTGCTGGCGCGCGAGGGGTTGCCGGTGCTGATTCATGGCGCCAGCACCGAAAGCACCCGGATTTCAGCACAAAATGTGCTGCTAGCCCTTGGTGTACCTGCGCAAGAAGCTATCAAATTGATATTACCGGGAGAACTGCAGTGGGTGCCGACCGCGCTCTTGTGCCCCGGCCTGCAGCGCCTGCTGGACGTGCGCCGCGTCGTCGGTCTGCGCAACCCGGCGCACAGCCTGGTCAAGCTGATGAACCCCTGCGACGGCCCGGCTTTGATCGTCAGCAGCTACACCCATCCCGAGTACGCCGCCTCCATGACAGCCACTTTTCAACTGCTGCAAGCACATGCTCTTTTGCTGCGCGGCACCGAGGGCGAGCCGGTCGCCGACCCAAGGCGCACACCTGCCATGGACGCCATTGCCCACGGCCAGATCACGCGGGTGCAGGAAGCGCAAGGCGGTACGCTGGCCAGCGTGCCCGGCCTGCCGACGCCTGACGTGGCAAGCACTGCCGCATGGATACAAGCGGTGCTGAACGGTGAGCAACCGGTGCCAACGCCGATCGCCCTGCAGGTGGCACACATCGTGCGTCTATTGGAACCAACGAGTACGACTGCATGACACACACCACAACGCCACAAGCCGGCCCTGGCAAGCGCGACTTGCCAACCCACAGCGACCGCCAACTGTCGGCAACCGACTTCAGCGCGCTGTCGGGTGCGGGCCGCTGCACGCTGGTCGGCGCGGGCCCGGGCGACCCCGAGCTGCTGACCCTCAAGGCATTGAAAGCGATTCAGGCCGCCACCTTGCTGCTGGTCGACGACCTGGTCAGCGACGCGATTGTGGCGCTGGCGGCCCCTGGCGCGCGCGTCGTGCACGTGGGCAAGCGCGGCGGCTGCCAGTCCACGCCGCAGGCCTTTATTGAAAAGCTCACGATCATGGCGGTGCGCGAGGGCGAAACCGTGGTGCGCCTCAAGGGCGGCGACCCGTTTGTCTTTGGCCGGGGCGGCGAGGAGACCGAGCACCTGCGGGCCGCAGGCATCCAGGTTGAGGTCGTCAACGGCATCACCGCCGGCCTGGCCGCCGTCACGTCGTTGGGCGTGCCGCTGACCCACCGCGACCATGCGCACGGCGTGGTGTTCATCACTGGGCACGCCAAGCCGGGCGACAGCGGCATCGACTGGCGTGCGCTCGCCGCCACGGCGCACAGCGCCCGCCTGACCCTGGTCATCTACATGGGCGTCAGCGGCGCGCGCCACATTCAGGACGAGTTGCTTTGCGGCCTGCCCGCCCACACGCCGGTCGCCGTGATCCAGAACGCCAGTTTGCCCCAGCAGCGCCAGGCGATCTGCACCCTGGGCGAACTGCAGCAGACCCTGGAGCGCGAGCAACTGTCCAGTCCCAGCGTGATTGTGGTGGGCAACGTGCTGCAGGGCTTGCTGGCGTTGCAGCAGCCGCTGTCCCGGCAGTCACGGCGGGCCTAGCCAACCGGGCCACGGCGTGGCGCTCGGGCGCTGCACCCAAGCCAGGCACCTACACTTCGGCCCATGCAAAATTTTGATGTGGTGGTGGTGGGGGCCGGCGCCGCCGGCCTGTTCTGTGCTGGCGTGGCGGGCCAACTGGGCTTGAAGGTGCTGGTGCTTGACCACAGTGACAAGGTGGCCGAGAAGATCCGCATCTCAGGCGGCGGGCGCTGCAATTTCACCAACATCGATACCAGCGCCGCCAATTTCCTGGGCAACAACCCGAAGTTTTGCCGCTCGGCGCTGTCAAACTACCCCCCGCAACGCTTCACCGAACTGCTGCAAGGCCGCGGCATCGCGTTCCATGAGAAACACAAGGGGCAGCTGTTTTGCGACAGCTCCTCCGAGGACATCATCGCTCTGTTGCTGGCGGAGTGCGACGCCGGCAGCGTCACGCGCTGGCAGCCTTGTTCTATTAAAAATATGATGTTTTCGGGCTCAAGCCCTCATGGATCAAGAGCAGGCAGCTATGAAATAGAGAGTGATCGAGGCCCCATTCACTGCGGCGCCGTCGTCATCGCCACCGGCGGCCTGTCGATTCCCAAAATTGGCGCCACCGATTTGGGCTACCGTATCGCGCGTCAGTTTGGTCTGCGCCTGGTCGAGCCGCGCCCTGCGCTGGTGCCCCTGACTTTCGACGGCGACGCCTGGGGCCCCTACGCCGCACTGGCCGGACTGTCACTGCCCGTGCGGATTGAAACCGGCAGCAAGAAGGAAAAAATCAGTTTCCTGGAGGACTTGCTGTTCACCCACCGTGGCCTGAGCGGCCCGGCCGTGCTGCAGATTTCAAGCTACTGGCAACCCGGCACACCAATTCGGATCGACCTGGCGCCCGGCATCGACCTGACGGTGGCACTGATGCGCGCCAAGGTGAGTTCACGCAAGCTGATCGCCAATGAGTTGGCCCAGCTGGTGCCCGCGCGTCTGGCCGAGGCCTGGGTGCAAGGCGGCGGCAGCGCCGGCCACGACTGGCAGCGTCCGATCAACGAGGCCAGCGACAAGGC
>JBBQQX010000148.1:0-5051 GCA_038215405.1 Burkholderiales bacterium | reverse complement strand
GGCGGGTGACTCCAGAAAAGCGGAGCCCGGTGCATTGGCCACCAGCACATGGCCGGCGCGGATCGCCTGCAACAAGCCCGGCACGCCCAAGGTCGAGTCGGCGCGCAGCTCCAGCGGGTCCAGGTACTCGTCGTCCACGCGCTTCAACAGGCCGTGCACCGGCACCAGGCCCTTGAGGGTCTTGAGGTAAAGCCGTTCGTCGCGCACGATCAGGTCGCTGCCTTCGACCAGGCTCAAGCCAAGGTAGCGCGCCAGGTACGCGTGTTCAAAATAGGTTTCGTTGTAAGGGCCCGGGGTCAGCAGCGCCAGGTGTGCGTCTGGCCCGGCCGGACTCATCAGCTTCAAGCTGTCCATCAACGCGCGGTAGGTTCCGGCCAGACGTTGCACATGCAGGGCCCCAAACGCCTCGGGGAACTGGCTGCCAATGGCCAACCGGTTTTCCAGCAAATAACCCAGACCCGAGGGCGCCTGGCAGCGCTGGCCCACCACCCACCATTTGCCGTCCGGGCCGCGTGCCAGGTCAAAGGCCGCAATGTGCAAATGCATGCCGCCGACCGGTTTGACGCCATGCATGGCGCGCAGGTAGCCTGGGTGCCCCTGCACCAATGCCGGGGGTAACCAGCCTTGCATCAGCGACTGCTGCGGCCCGTAGACGTCGGCCATCACGCGCTCCAGCAGCCGCATGCGCTGCAGCACGCCCGCCTCGATCTGCTGCCAGCTATCGGGCTCAATGATCAAGGGAAACAAGTCCAGCGACCAGGGGCGCTGCGGCCCGCCCTCGTCGGCATAGACGTTGTAGCTGACGCCGTTGTCGCGCACCTGGCGCGCCAGATTGATGGCGCGCTGGTTCAGGTCCGCCGCCGTCTGGCCTGACAGATGGTCAAAGAACTGGGACCATGCCGGCGCCAATGGGTTTGGACCCGTGTCTGAACCGGCTGCCCGCGCGTCGGCTGGCGCAGAACAGGGGGCGGTGGCGCCGCGCAGTTCGTCGAAATGGCCCGGGGCCGCCTCGCACGCCCCTGCCAGCGCCTGAGCGTCGGGCTGGCTCAAAGCCGGTTCGGCAAGTGGTGAGTGGGTTGTGTCTGTCACGGGGTAAGAGTATGCCAGCGCCGGGTTTGAGGCTCTTACTTCATCCAAAAAAATCGTGTAACCTGTTCGCAACGAGGATTTACATAATGAACAAAACTTTTTCGATGATTCGCGAGTTCCATCTGGCCGATTGGTTTACGCTGGGCAACGCCATCTGTGGCATGGGCGCCATGTTTTCCATGATGACTTACCTGCAGACCAACGAGGTCATGCACATCTACTTTGCGTGCGCGCTGGTGGTGGCCGCCATGGTGTTTGATGTGTTGGATGGTCGCATTGCCCGCTGGCGCCAAAAGACATCGCCGATGGGGCGCGAGCTCGATTCGCTCGCTGACATCATCTCCTTTGGCGTCGCGCCGGCCCTGATTGCCTATGGCTGCGGCATGCAGGGTCTGTACGACCGCATTGTCCTGACCTACTTTGTGGCGTGCGGCGTGTCGCGCCTGGCGCGCTACAACGTGACCGCCGAGGCCTTGTCTGAGGGACAAAACAAAGTGAAATACTTTGAGGGGACGCCGATCCCGACCTCGCTCTTACTGGTGCTGGTGCTGCTGGTTGCGGCGATGCAAGGGGCTTTGGGCTCCTCGCTCTGGTTTGGTCAGATCACCCTGGCGGGTTTCACGCTGCACCCGCTGGTGTTGTTGTTTGCGCTCTGGGGTTCCCTGATGATCAGCCGCATCCGGTTCCCCAAATTCTGAACTGGCGTGGCGCCGCTGCGGCCCCTAGCGCTCACCCAGCGCATGGAACACGCGAATGGCGGCGTAGGCGTCATTGGCGGCATAGACCAGTTGCGCCTGGCTCAGGCTCGGTAAAGCCCAGTTCGACGTGGTCGCTTTCTTCGACTTGATGAAGCGCTGGTTGAACAGCACCGCCACCGCACCTTTGACGCCCATGTCCTTGCGGTAGCCGCGCTGGCGAAACACTGTGTTGAGTTCCAGCATCTGCGCCACGTCCACGCCCAGTTTGTGCAGGATGCGCTTGCGGTCGTCGCCCAGGCCAAAGCCGGCCTTGGTGACGCCCGGCAACGCCAGCAGTTGCGCCACCACCGCGCGGCAATCGGGGTCGTGCAGCTGAAACACCCAGGCCTTGTCCACGGTGGAGAGTTGCACGATGTGCGGCCCCTCGGACAACTGGTCTTTGAAAAATGTCGGTTTTGACTCGGTATCAAAGCCCCAGACCGCCGTGCTGCTGAGTTCCGCGTGAGCCTGGCGCGCTTGCGCGGCAGTGGTCACGAGCGCGATGCGGCTCGGCCCCAATCGATCGAATTCGGGCAGTAGCGCGATCTGCTCTTTACTGGGGGTGGCGTGTTGGGTATTCATGGCGGTGTGATCGGGTGGGTCACAAGCTTAACGCGTTGCCATCGGGCCCCGGTTGACTTTGTATTTAATAGCGACATAGTCAATAGATACGTGGGCTAGAGGCTGGTTTGTTAAAAATTTCAGGTGACTCCGTTGGGGCATGGCCACCGCCTGCCGCTGGCTACATGCTCTTGAACAAGCCCGCGTAACTGCGGCTGACCTCCAGCTTTTCACTGAGACCGCGCACGCTCACCAATTGCCGACCACGCTCGTCGCGACTGACGCCGGCAATCGCCTTGGTGTTGACCAGGGTCGAGCGGTGGATTTGCCAAAACTGGCTCATGTCCAATTCCTCCATCAGCTCCTTGATCGGCTTGCGAATCAGCGCCTCCACGGTGGCGGTCTGCACCCGGGTGTATTTTTCATCCGAGATGAAGAACAGCACATCGGCCACCGGGATCATCTGGATGCTCTGGCGCACGCTCGCCTGGATCCACTGCAGCTTCGGGGTGGCCTTGGGGTTGATTTGTTCGGCCAGACGCTGCAGCAGCTGTTGCATGCCAGGGGTGTGGGTGGGCAGCGCAGTGGTGGAATCGTTGCCGCCGTCCTGACCGTTGGCGTTTTGGCGGGCGCGATCCGCCATGCGCGCCTTGATGCGCTCCATGGTGACCTGCAGCCGCTCGCGCTCGGCGGGCTTGAGCACATAGTCGACGACGCCCTGCTCAAAAGCCTGCACCGCGTACTGGTCATAGGCGGTGATGAAGACAATCTCGCAGCCGGGCCAGCCGCCGGCGTCCTCAAAGGTCGGCAGTTGGGCAATCTGGCGCGCGGCGTCGACGCCGGTGAGCACCGGCATGCGGATATCGAGAAACACAATGTCGGGCTGATGCTGCGCGGTCAGGGCCACGGCCTCCTCGCCGTTCCTGGCCTCGGCCACGATCTCCAGCTCCGGCCAGACTTCCGCCAGGCGGGCATGCAGCTGGTCGCGCATCAAACGTTCATCATCGGCAATCAGGGCACGTGTCATCCTGGGGCTCCAGCAGTCAATTGGTGATTCGATCATTCAGGCTGTCTGGGCGGCTCCAGCGTCCGTCGCTGCGTCAGTATGGGCCACATAGGGCACAGTGATCGTGACCGAGGTGCCCCCGCCGCTTGGCTCTGTGACGCGCAGGCTCGCCTTGTTGCCATAGAGCAGCGCCAGGCGCTCCCGGATGTTACTCAAACCAATGCCGGTGCCGTTTGTTGCGGCCTTGCCAAAGCCCAGGCCGGTGTCGGCCACCGTGACCGCCAGCTTGCCATGGACGATCTCGGCGCTCACCGTCAGTTGACCGCCATCGGCCTTTGGTTCGAGTCCGTGCTTGATGGCATTTTCCACCAGACTTTGCAGCATCATGGGCGGAAACTCCGCCGACAGCAGGCCGTCACTGACGCGAATTTCGGTCTGCAGGCGGTCTTCCATGCGCACTTTCAGTATCTCAAGATAGGGGCGAATCATCGCCAGTTCGCGCCCCAGGTCGCGCGTCGCCTGCGCATTGGCCTCGCGCATGGTGGGCATGGTGGCGCGCAACAAGGCGATCAGGTTCTTCTGCATCTTGCTGGCACGCGGCGGGTCGGTTTCGATCAAGTGGTCAATGCTGGCCAGGGTGTTGAACAGAAAGTGCGGCTCCACTTGCGCCTGCATCGCGGCCATGCGCGCCTCGATCACCTGGCGCTTGAGTGACTCGGATTCCGCCACTTCGGTGGCCTGCGCTGCCTTGGCCTCGGCCTGCACCGTGCCCTTGTAAGTCACCTTGATGATGATGGAAATCACGATGAACCACATGGTCAGTGGCATCAGCGGCTCGCCGTACTTGCGAATTTTGACGTGCGCGCCCTGGCCTTGGCCCAGCACCTCGCGCCGGATATCGGCAACCAGGTCCTTGACGCTTTGCGCGTCTTCACCGGGCGGCAGCTTGATGGTTACGGCGGGCAAATCCAGCACCGTCTCGGTCGCCGTGTCAGGCGTGGAAGGTGCCGAAGCTGCCGAGGCTGGCAAGGCGGGTTCGGTGGCGCTTTGTGCTTTGCGCGGCGTGATGCGCACACCCTGTTCGTCAATCGAAATGTTCACGCCCTTCTTTGAATGCTTGCTGGCCTTGCCGGCCGGCGCACCGGACGGCTCCGGCGCCTCGCCAGCGTCACGCGCGGCATCGCTGTCGCTTACCGCTTCCAGATAGGTCCAGCTGAAGGGCGGCAGGTCGTGAATGATCGCCACGGAAATGATCAACAGCAGCGCCAGCATGAAAAAGCGTTTCCAGCTGATGCTGACGAGCCAACCCGCATAAGCGTGAAAGGTACGCACACAGCGGCTGGAAAATCGCGCCCAGCGGCTGTTGTTGCCAGGAGAATTTGCAGTTGGGTTCAAGGTGGGCTCCTGTGTCTTTGCGGGTTGGAATGGCCTGACTCTACGCAAAAGACGGGTCCCAAGGCCAGAGCGCTGCGACGCGCTGCACCTGCACCAGACAGACTGCATCAAGCCGGGACAGTCGGGTCGCCCACCGCTTAGCTGAAGACGCCGCCGTATTGCTTGCGCAAATCACCTTTTTGCACCTTGCCGGTGCCACCGACCGGCAAAGACTCCACAAAGATGACCTCATCGGGCACCCACCACTTGGCGACGCGCTCGCT
>JBBQQX010000147.1:0-5085 GCA_038215405.1 Burkholderiales bacterium | reverse complement strand
GAAGCTGGCATGACCCAAACCTAGAACCCACCTGGTTTCGCCATCTGACAAGCGGGTAATTCTGTATTCCTTGTTAAACGGTTGGCGCTTGGCAACCACCTCTTCCTTCAAGTAGCGATCCATCATCTCGGCATCGTCGGAGTGCACCAAATCGATCCAAGCTTGAACGCTTCGCGCGTAATGCGTGTCAATGCCGAAAATCTGGTCAAGGACTTCGGAAGACCCCCATGAATTCTTGATGAAATTGAACTTATAAGAACCAATGAAGGCGGCTTGCTGGGATTCCCTGAAGAATACTTCAGCCTCACGCAGACGTTCCTCGCGTTCCAGTACCGCATCGGCCATTTGACGCATGCTGCGCGCCAGGCTTTCGATCTCTTCGATATTGGAGCGGGGAATGGTCGCGCGAAAGTCGCCGCTGGCAATGGCGTGCATCTGCTCACTGAACTGCGTGACCCGGCGCATCATGCGGCGACTGACGACGACCGCCATGATCACGGCCAACAGCAGCGCCAGCACGCTGCCTGCGGCCAGCGCCAGCAAGGTTGAGCGGACCGTGGCGAAGGCTTGCTCGCTCGGCTGCGCTACCAGGGCGGTCCAGCCCGGCCCCTGGATAGGAGTCGCGTTGCCGATGTAGTCGATGCCGTCGAAAGTGAAGCGGGCGGTCTGCGGTCGGCTCGCCACGGCACCGTGCAACAGGGGCAGGTAACTGATGTTGTCCTGGTGCAGCGCGCGCTGCGCGTCGGGGTGGCCGACGATATTGCCACGCTGGTCGACGATGATCGGCAGCAGTTCGTTGGATTTGGCCAGTTCGGCGGCGAAGCGTGATACTTGAGCCAAGTTGAGCTCGCCCACCAGCACGCCGGGGACCGGCGCCAAGGCGTCGGCGGGAGTCGGCAGCTGCAACGGCACGGCGACCCCCACCACAATCTGGCCTCGCGACGACAAATAGGTATCGGACCAGACGATGCGCCGCGCGTGGCGGGCTTGCGGCACGAACCCGCGGCCGGAGAAGTCGACGCCGACCAGGTTGTCTCGTGTGGCGCTCTGCGCCGCCGGCAAGCCCACTGCCGTCACCTGGTCGCTGGCATTGACGAGGTAAAGCGCATCAAGATTGGCGCGCGCGTTGGCAAGCGTGTCAAGCATCGTCTGCAACTGGGCGACCGGGAGTGCCGGCTGCGCTGCGATGTCCGCGGCCAGCCGATCGATTTCAGTCGAGAAATTGGTGAGAAAGCTCTCAATATGCGCTGCAGTCGCCACGCCGAGTCGGCGGTTTTCGGCGACCACGTCGGCGTTGAGACGCGGTAGCAGCACGCCGAGCAGGGTTGCGATGACGGTCAGCACCGCCAGGGCGATCAGCGTCGACAGTTCGAGCCAGAGCTGGGATCGCAGGGAGCGCGGCATGGATTGGTTACTCGCAGCCGGCGGTGGTGCTTCAGCGCAAGCGCACGAAGGCGCCGTTGCGAATGGTCGTCTGGTAGATATCGCGCGCGGCATCGCCGTTCGCGTCGAACCGAATCGGCGCCTGCGCGCCCGCGAATTCCCGGCGCGTCAGGATCCCCTGCTTGAGCGTCTGCCCCTCCTTCTGGCCCAGCAGGGCGTCGAGCACGACATTGGTCGCGTCGAAGGCGCTCAGGCCGGCAAACCCCGGCTCCTGCCCGAACCGCTCCAGGTAAGCCTTGTGAAAGGCCAGGTAGGCCGGCTGCGTACTGTCGCGGTCGATGAACTGCGCGATCACGATCCCTTCGACCGCCTTGCCGCCCAGCTCAATCAGGCGCTCGGTGGCAGCCCACTCAGAGGTGTTGATGTGCACGCTGGCGCTGCGTTTGCGCAGCTGCTGCGCGAGCAAGGCGGTGTCCACTGAGTTGGCCACAATCAGCACACTGTCAGGCTGCACCTCCAGCAGGCGGTCCGCCAATTCGCCGAACTGGGTCGCCTCGATCGAGCTGAAGGCCACCGCCGTCAGCACCGCGCCGCCGGCGGCTTCAAAGGCGCGGCGGTAGTCGGTCAACCAGCTTTCGGTATAGGCCAGATTGCGCTGGTCATAGGCGGCAGCGATGCGGCGGCTGCCCTGATTTTTGAAATGGTAGAGCGCAGCCTTTCTTGCGTAAGCCGTGGTGGGCTCAATAATGCGCAGGAAGTAGTCGTCCAGGCCACTGAGGTCCGTCGTCGTGACGGTCGGGCTCAGCATCAGCAGCTTGGCTTCATTGACCAGCGGCACGCTGGCCACCGCCATGGCGCTGGTCATCGGGCCAATGATCGCCGCCACCTTTTGCGTGACCAGCCGGGCCACGGCTTGCTTGGCCACCTCGGGGTCCTGCTGGTCATCCTGGACGATCAGCTCGACCTTGCGGCCATTAATGCCGCCGGCCTGGTTGCGCAACTCGATAGCCAGTGTGGCGCCGTTGCGCCCGCCCACACCAAGGTCGGCCACGCGGCCTGAAATGCCGCCCAGAAAGCCGAGACGGATCGGCTCCGGCGGCGTACAGCCACTCAGCAGGCTGGCGATGACGAATAGGCAGGTCAGGCCCAATTTTGCCCGTGCGGCGCTTCGTAGGAGCTGAGGCAACATAGGCATACCGATCAGCAGGGTTGGATGGTGGCCACGCAATTGCGGCCTTTGCGCTTGGCAATATACACGCCTTCGTCGGCGGCGAGGCTGACGCGCATGGCGTGCTCCGTGCGGTGCTGCGCCATGTGGCGCGGGTCCATGGCAGACCGTTCCATCAGCCCCTCTTCATCCTGAAAATGGTACTGGGCGTAGTCTTTCAGTTCAGCAAAAAGCTGCTCAATGGCATCGGCATCGGCACCTTCGGGCTGCATCAGCAGATTATCGAACTGGTTGATCAGGCCGACCAGGTGACGGTGCTGTTGGTCCACCGTCGCCAGGCCGGTCATAAAGCAACTATCCCATTGAAAAGCGTTCATGGCGGTGGAGTTTCAGTAGTTGTCGCGCTGGAGCAGATTGAAATAGAGGGCATCAGACACCCGCATTAAACCGCGTTTTTCCGCCGCTACAGCAGCAGTTGGGCCTGAATTTCACGCGCGATCGCCGTCAGAGCCACCATCTTGGCCACACCGCCGCGCTTGACCGCCTCCTTGGGCATGCCGTAGACCACGCAGCTTTCTTCATCTTGCGCTAGCGTGCGCGCACCGGCCTTGCGCATCTCAAGCAAGCCGGCGGCGCCGTCGTCGCCCATCCCTGTCATGATCACGCCCAGCGCGTTGGCGCCGGCGCATTTGGCCACCGACCGAAACAGCACGTCCACGGAGGGGCGGTGCCGATTCACGAGTGGGCCATCCAACACCTCCACAAAATACTGAGCGCCCGTGCGCCTGAGCAGCATATGCTTGCCACCGGGCGCGATCAAGGCGCAGCCGGGCACCACGCGGTCGTTGTTTTGTGCTTCCTTCACCGTGATCTGGCACAGGCCGTTGAGCCGGTTGGCAAACTCGGCGGTAAATTTCTCGGGCATGTGCTGCACGATCACAATGCCCGGCGTCACGCGGGGCAGGGCGGTCAGCACCACTTCCAGCGCCTGCGTACCGCCGGTGGAGGTGCCCAGCGCCACCACCCGCTCAGTTGTCTGGAGCATGGCGCTGTGGTGGTCGCTGGCCGGCAAAATGGCGTCCGCCGTGAGTTTTTCCACCACCTGCAGCCGCTTCACGTTGGCGCGCGCGGCGCCTTTCACGGCCGTGACCAGGTCATCCGAGGCGTCGACCAAAAACTGCTTCAGGCCGATCTTTGGCTTGGTGATGATCGCCACCGCGCCGGCCGAGAGCGCAGCCAGTGAGGTCTGCGCGCCTTTTTCAGTCAGGGTCGAGCAGATCACCACCGGCGTGGGCCGTTCGGCCATGATCTTCTTCAGAAAAGTGATGCCATCCATGCGCGGCATCTCAATATCGAGCACAAACACATCGGGCCACTGCACCTTCATGCGTGCAATCGCCAGAATTGGGTCGGCCACCGCCGCGATCACTTCAATAGCGGGGTCGTCGGCCAGCAGGGCGGTGACCACTTGGCGCACCACGGCCGAGTCGTCCACCACCATCACTTTGATACGGCTCACAGCAAATCTCCTTTGTCACCCGTGTCCTGCCCGATGGGCCTGACCTGGTGCGACCAAACGTCGCCATTGCTGAGGTCAAAAATAATTTGCCGGTGGCCCATGCCAAACAGGCTCTCGGACACCACGTCAATGCCGTGCTCCTGCAGCAGTGCCAGGGCCGCCTCGCCGTTGCGCTGGCCCACGTTCAGGGCGCCAGCACGCAGTTTGCCGGGAAACATATTGCCCCCGCCAAATATCTTGGCCTGACAATGCGCCGAGGGTACGCCCAGGCGCTGCAAGTCCTGCAGCATCAGCACCAAAGCTTCGTCGCCGTAGCGCGCGTCGAGCGCCTGTCTGGGCTTGGACGCGCCGCGTGTGGGCAGCAAAAAATGGGACATGGCACCCAGGCGCGTGGCCGGATGCCACAGCGTGATCGACACGCACGAGCCCAGCATGGTGCGTAACTGGTAGTCCGCGTCCGCGACAAAATACTCGCCGGGCTGCAAAAAGATATCGATCAAATTGCGCAGCTTGGGCATGTCACGCGGGCTTCTGGTAAATCGACGGCGCGACTGCTTTCACCGCCTGGCTGATGTCGTTCAGGCTCTCGGAGTGGCCGATGCAAAAGTAACCGCCCGGCTTGATCTGGGAAAGCACGCGCGTCACCACCTGGCGCTTGGTTTCTTCATTGAAATAGATCATGACATTGCGCAAAAAAATGATGTCAAACGGTCCCAGTTCGGGCAGCGCCGCGTTCAGGTTGACCTGGCGAAAGTGCACCCGGCTGCGCAACTGGCGGTTCACCAACAGGCTGCCTTCATGCTCGTCGCGGCCCTTGAGGCAAAAGCGCTGCAGGTAATTTTGCGGAATGTGGCGCGCCCGCTCCAGGCTGTAATGCGCACGCTGCGCACCGGCCAGCACCCGGGTGCTGATGTCGCTGCCCATCACCTCCCAGGGCGTTGTCTCCAGGCAGTCGGCCAGCACCATGGCAATGCTGTAGGCCTCCTCGCCGCTGGAACTGGCCGCACTCCAGACG
>JBBQQX010000146.1:0-5537 GCA_038215405.1 Burkholderiales bacterium | reverse complement strand
GGGATGTAGGCCGCATAAAGCGCCGACTTCTCCTTGATCGCCAACTGAATGACGCTTGGGCGGGGGGTGACTGGCGTTGGATTGCTCATGGGTGTTGGCTAATTCTTTGCGTTGAGGGCATTTTGCGCCTGACTGACCAGCGCTTCGAGCATCAACCCACTGTTAAAAGGGTGTTCCACAGTGCGCACAGCGGTTGCCAGCACCTTGGCCCAAGCCGTCAAGCTCGTCAGGGAACTGACCGAGGGCAGGTCAGCCGCATCAAAAAACCGGGGCGTGGCACCCACTTTGACGGCCAGCAGGTCATGACACAGCTTCTGCAAGGCGTTGACGGCCTGCGTCGGGGTCCAATCCTTGAACCCGGCCACGTCGCCGCGCGCCATTGCCTGGGGCAGCTTGACCCAACTGGCTGGCGTGGGCCCACCGGGGCCAGCTTGCGACAACTGCAGGGCGTCGTCCGGGCGCCCGCCCGATGCGCGCAGCATCACCGCAGCCTGGCGCGCGTCCAGGCCCTGCTGCTGCAGCCACGCCAATGAGTTATCGGGCGTCGGCCAAACCATGGTGTGCGCCAGACAGCGGCTGCGAATGGTCGGCAGCAGCTGGTGGGCAGCATCACTGGCCAGCACAAACTTGACGTCCCCGGGGGGTTCCTCCAGTGTCTTGAGCAGCGCATTGGCGGTGACGTGGTTCATGCGCTCGGCCGGAAACACCAGCACCGCCTTGCCGCGACCGCGCGCGCTGGTGCGCTGCGAAAACTCGACGGCATCGCGCATCGCGTCGATGCGGATTTCCTTGCTGGGCTTGCGGGTTTTGGCATCAATCTCGCCTTGTGCCTTCTCGCTCAGGGGCCAACCCAGATCCAACGACACGGTCTCGGGCATCAACACGCACAAGTCAGCGTGGGTACGCACCTCGATCGCATGGCAACTGCCGCAACTGCCGCAAGTGCCGCAAGCGCCCTGCTCTGTGGGGCGCTCACACAGCCAGGCGCTGACCAACGCCAGCGCCAGGCGGTACTGGCCGAGCCCGGACGGGCCCACCAGCAACCAGGCATGGCCGTTTTGCGCCAGCAACGCTTTGCTCTGCGCGGCAATCCAGGGCGCCACTTCAGGGCGGCTCATGCCAGCCAGCCTTCGGCTTGCACTGCGTGCAACACGTCGTGCCAGACCGCCTCGCGCGTCTGGTCGGCCTCAATGCGGGCAAAGCGGCTAGGGCAAGCCGTCATACGCTGCCGATAGCCGTCAGAGACACGCTGAAAAAACTCGACCGGCTCGGCCTCGAATTTGTCCGGGCTGCGTGCGCCGGCCAAACGCTGCGCCGCAGTTTCAGCCGCCAGATCAAACCACACCGTCAAGTCAGGGTTTCTGATCAAATCAGTCTCTAGCCCTTTTACAGACTGAACAGTGTGCTCTAAAAAAGAGAGTATTTTTAAATCAAAACCACGCCCACAACCCTGGTAGGCAAAGGTGGCATCGGTAAAGCGATCGCAGAGCACGACATCACCGCGGGCCAGCGCCGGCTCGATCAGTTGTTGCAGATGATCGCGCCGGGCCGCAAACACGAGCAGCGCCTCGGTCATGGCATCCATCGAGTCATTCAACACCAGAACACGGAGCTTTTCCGCCAAGGGCGTGCCGCCGGGCTCGCGCGTCAGCGTCACTGCCCGCCCTTGGCGCCGAAACGCCTGCGCCAGCGCGTCGATGTGCGTGGACTTGCCGGCGCCATCAATGCCTTCAAAGCTGATGAAAAGTCCCTGGGATGTCATTATTGTTGTCCGCGCTGGAATTTGTTCACCGCCCGATTGTGCGCTGCCAAGTCGGCGCTGAACTCGCTGGTACCGTCGCCGCGTGCCACAAAATACAGCGCCTTGGACGGGGCCGGTCGTACCGCTGCTAGCAGCGCGGACTTGCCCGGCATGGCAATCGGGGTTGGCGGTAAACCGGTGCGGGTGTAGGTGTTCCAGGGGCTGTCGGTCTGCAAGTCCGTGCGACGCAGGTTGCCGTCGAACTTGTCACCCAAGCCGTAAATCACAGTCGGGTCAGTCTGCAGCATCATGCCGTTGCGCAAGCGGTTGCTGAACACGGCGGCAATCATCGCCTGGTCGCTGGCACGGCCGGTTTCCTTTTCGATGATGCTGGCCAGCGTCAATGCCTCATCGGGCGTTTTCAAAGGCGTATCCGGTGCGCGCTGCACCCAAGCGGCTTCCAGCCTTTTGTCCATCGCCCGCAAGGCGCGCTTGAGCACCGCGAGATCGCTGCTGCCTTTGGCATAGGTGTAGGTGTCAGGGAAGAACCGGCCCTCCGGATGCAGACCCGGCCGCTCCAGCGACTTCATGATCAAATCAGGCGCTAGCCCCCGTGTAGTGGGCGCGAGCTGCTCTGCTTTTGATAACGCCGAGCGGACTTGGGCAAAGGTCCAGCCTTCCACCAGTGTGACCGCCCGCAAGGCTTCGTCGCCGCGCACCAGTTTGCGCAGCAGACTGCGCGGCGTCACACCACGTTCAATTTCATAACTGCCGGCTTTGATCTGGCGCGCTTCACCGGAGAAGCGAAACCACCCGTACAGCAGCAGGGGATTGACCTGAACCCCAGCGTCGGCCACGGCCTGCGCCACGGCGCGGGGCAAAGTGCCCGGCTCCACGGACAGGTCTACCGTCTCGGCGCGCATGGGCAAACTTTGGTTCAGCCACCACAGCGCGCCGCCGCTGGCCAAGGCCGCGACGACAACTAAAAACACAAATAGACGACGCACAGCCTTACAGCCCTCCAGCGAATTGAGTGCGGATGATAATTCACCCATGAATACTGAACTCAACGGCGTCGCGAAGCTGAACCATCTGGGCGTGATCCGTGCCCAAGGCGAAGACGCTGCCAACTTCTTGCAGGGTCAACTGACGCAGGATTTCTTGCTGCTCACTCAAGCTGAAGCGCGGCTGGCGGCTTTTTGCTCGGCAAAGGGCCGGATGCAAGCCAGTTTCATCGGCTTCAAGCGCAGCCCGACTGATATCCTGCTGCTGTGCAGCCGTGACATTCTGGCCGCTACCCTCAAGCGGCTGTCGATGTTTGTCCTGCGAGCCAAGGTCAAACTGAGTGATGCCAGCGACTTGTTTTTGCTCTACGGACTGGCTGGCGCGGCCCTCAAGAATGCTACTGAAAAAATAGCTGACTATGCAGGTATCACCTTGGCTAAGGCTGATTTTGATGCCATTTCTCTGGTCAATTTGTACCCCGCCGACGGCATGGCACGCGCCCTGTGGGTGGCGCCCTTGGACACGCCGGCGCCAGCGGGCGCCGCGTTGACGCCCGAGCAATGGGCGTGGGCTGAGGTACGCAGCGGCATTGCCACCATCACCCAGCCGGTGGTGGAGGCTTTTGTGCCGCAAATGCTCAATTACGAGTCGGTCGGCGGTGTCAACTTCAAAAAAGGCTGCTACCCGGGGCAGGAAGTGGTGGCACGCAGCCAGTTCAGGGGCACCCTCAAGCGCCGCGCCTACGTGGCCCATGCCGAGGCGCCTTTGATGGCGGGTGATGAACTGTTTGCACCGGATGATGCAACGCAGCCTTGCGGCATGGTGGTGCAAGCGGCGGCCGCGCCCCTTGGCGGCTTTGATGCCATTGTGTCGATGCAGATCAGCGCATTTGCGGCTGGCGTCGTGCACGCCAGACAAGCTGACGGTCCGCTGCTGACGCTGTCACCTGCGCCCTACCCTTTGCTGGCCGATATTTGACACGCCCGGTTGCCATTGACCCGGGGTTCACCGCGGGGCGGCCACGCGCAGCTTGGCTAATTTGCTCGCCAGCGAGGCGGCCGACAGCTGACCCAGGTGGGTGTCGACCAGGCGCCCGTTAGCGTCGTAGAAAAGCGTGGTGGGTAACGATCCCGATCCGACCTCATGGCCCAGACGGGCGCCAGCATCGAGCAGGACATTGGCAAGGTTAAATTTCTCAATGCTGAGGTAGCGCTGGGCCGTCGCCCCCGCCTCGCCCTGGTTGACAAAGACAAAGCTCACCCCGTTTTCCTGTTGTTGCGCGGCGGCGAGAACCGGCATTTCGCGCCGGCACGGCGGGCACCAGGTCGCCCACAAATTGACGACCATGGGCTTGCCCGCCGCCAACGCGGCAAGGTCTGCCGGCTCGCCCGCCAGCGTTGTCAACGGAACCTGAGGTAGCGCCGCATTGTTCATCAACTGGATCGCGCCAAACATGCCGCCCCAGGCCAGCGTTCCGGCTGCCACGCCCCAGGCCAACGGTTGTCGCAGGGCGGCATGGCGCCAGCCACGCCAGATCGCCACCGCGAATGCCCCCACCAGGCCCGCCCACGGGCTAAAGCCACCGTCACGGATGTCGAGCATCGACCACGGTGCCGCGCGGTAGAGATCAAACCAGGTCGCAATGAACGCGAGGCGTGCCACCAGCACGGCAGCCCACAACATATCGACCAAGACGTTGCCGATTTTGATCGGCTGGTCGCGTCCCACCCAGCGGCCCACAGCCGTTGCCGCAAGCAGCGCTAGCGCCAGCAGCAACAAGGTGATGGGCACGGAAAGGGGGCCCAGATTCACTGTCAGCATATTCAATTTCCTTGACTCGCTTGTATCGCTCGGCCGAGACATTCGCCGGCACTGAGGTCACCGCTAGTGTCCTCAGTATGTACCTCAAATATACTCCACCCGGTATTGCCCTATACTGAGAAAGGACGGCCATCGCAGACTCGCGCGCCAGAACGGCTGAGTTCGCAGGAGTCACATTTTGAGCAAAACCAACGGCATGCAAGAACCCCATATCCAATCCTTTTTTGATCCCGACACCTTCACCGTCACCCACGTGGTGTCCGACCCCGGCACGCGGCGCGCCGCCATTATCGACAGCGTGCTCGACTACGACCCCAAGTCGGGTCGCACCTCGCACACCAGCGCAGACCTGGTCATCGATTTCATGCAGAAAGAGGGGCTGACACTGCAATGGCTGCTGGAAACCCACGCCCATGCCGACCATTTGTCCGCTGCGCCCTACCTCCAGGGCAAGCTAGGCGGCAAGCTGGCCATTGGCTGGCGTATTTCTGAGGTGCAGGCCGTGTTCAAGAAGATATTCAATGACAAAGACCTGAACACCGACGGCAGCGCGTTCGACCATCTGCTCGATGATGGCGACGTGTTGAAGATCGGCGAACTTGAAGTTTCAGTGATGCTCACCCCAGGTCACACCCCGGCCTGCCTGACCTTCGTGGTTGGCAAAGACGCTTTTATTGGCGACACCCTGTTCATGCCCGACTACGGCTCGTCCCGTTGTGACTTCCCTGGCGGTGATGCGGCAACCTTGTACCGATCAATCCAGAAGATACTGGCGCTGGCACCCGACACGCGGCTCCATTTGTGCCACGACTACCCGCCAGAGGGCCGAGGACCGATGTGGCGCACGACCGTCAAGGAGCAGCGCGACAAGAACATCCATGTGCACGATGGCGTGACAGAGGCAGCGTTCGTCAGCATGCGCACGGCCCGCGACAAGACCCTGTCCATGCCCACCCTGCTCCTGCCTTCC
>JBBQQX010000145.1:0-5571 GCA_038215405.1 Burkholderiales bacterium | reverse complement strand
GTCCACTTTTTGAATCCATTGGTCCAGCACGGCGTCAAAGCCAGGACGGGTCAGCAGGCCCGTGACGTTGTCGCGCGCCAATTGGGCGGACAGCTGCTTCGATACCCGTTCCAGTTCCACAGCCAGAACCAAGCTGCGTCGTAGTTCACGAAAATACATGCCCAACATGACGATCGTCAGCAACAAACTCAGCGCCAGAAGGCCAAGCCTGGCGCCCGTGTGATCAGCGAGGAGGTTTGAACTCATCGGGCGAGGGCCGTCGGCAGAGACAAGGAGAACCAAGGGGTGACATATTTCCTGTTCAGGTATCTATGGAGTGACAGCTACTGATCAGAGCCCGGGAATTCAGGTCTCGTGTGGCCGGGATACTGGCTGAGTATAGTGAGCGTGTGAGGTGCCTGCGTGTCGCAGATGTTCGAGCAGCGGGCTGTTTTTGAGTCAAAGTCCGGCTCAAAATAATCTTGACCGTCTTCAAAATCACCTGAAACATCGGTCACGCGATCGGCGGTGTGCTTATGGCTTCATCGCCAGCGACTGCGCCTGTGGAAGGCAGTTGCGCGCCATCTGAATCTGATGTCGTCTTTTCAATGGCCCCATGGCCTTCCTCGAGAATTTTCCAGACTTCCTCGTTCAGTTGGCCCAGCTGGGCGGGATCCGTGAAGGGTTCCTTGCGCTTTTTCATATTCGGCTCCTGTCAACGGCTCCTAGCGACTTGATGATGCGCAAAGAGGCCCCAACTTCAATTTTCCTACTCAAGATGAGGCCCGTCTGTGCCATGTCGCACATGGCGGGCAGTTTGGCCGCCATCGCCTTGCGCCGTACTGGCTAGGCGCCTGGCCCGCAATCCATACAGCGTTCGATCACAGGAGGGCCGATGTGCAGCTTGTGGTTCAGATCGCGCAACGCGGTGCGCAACCCTTCTTCAATCACCGGGTGATAGAACGGCATGTCCAGCATGCTCGAGACCGTCATGCGCTGTTGCGCCGCCCAGGCCAGCAGATGGCCGATGTGCTCGGCGGCGGGGCCGAACATTTCCGCCCCCAGGAACAAGCCGCTGCCTTGCTCGCCATAGACTTTCAAAATCCCCTTGTTGCGCAGTATCACCCGGCTACGCCCCTGGTCTTCAAAGGACACGACGCCCTCGGCGAACCGGCTCTTGAAGTGTTGCTCCAGCTGTTTCAGGTTGTGGCCCACCGACGCCACCTGGGGATCGGTGAAGACCACCGCAAAAGGCGTGCGGCGCAGGCCGGGCCGCAGGTCGGGGTAACGCCCGGCGTTGTCGCCCGCGATGCGGCCTTGGTCGGCGGCTTCGTGCAACAGGGGCGCGTCGTTGCTGGCGTCGCCGGCAATAAAGATCGCACTGTTGCCGCACTGGAGCGTGGTGCGGTCAAACAGCGGCACGCCGCGCTCGTTCAGCTGCAAACCGGTGGTGTCCAACGCCAGTGTGGAGACGTCGGGCGCACGACCGGTCGCCGCCAGCACATAGTCGAAGGGCTCGGTCTTCCAGTCCCCGTCGCGGTGTCCGTAATGGATTTCGACGCCGGTGGCGGTCTCCTTGACTGACCTCACCTCGGCGGATGCATCCAGATAAAACTCGTCGTTAAAGCTCGTATTGGCATAGTCGCGAATGGCCGGATCTTGAATGCCGGCAATGCCCCCGCCCACGCCGAACACCTTGACCTGCACACCCAGGCGGCTCATGGCTTGTGCCAGCTCCATCCCCAGGACGCCAGGACCAAACACCGCCAGACTGGTCGGCAAGGTGGCTAATTCAAATATGTTTTCATTGGTGAGCAAGCGCGTGCTCAGTCTTTTCAACACCGGCGGCAGGATGGGCGTGCTGCCGCTGGCGATGACGATGCGCTTGGCGTGAATCAACTGGCCCTGCGTCGTCACCAGGGTATTGGCATC
Organism: Burkholderiales bacterium; assembly: GCA_038215405.1. Taxonomy (GTDB): domain Bacteria; phylum Pseudomonadota; class Gammaproteobacteria; order Burkholderiales; family Burkholderiaceae_C; genus Rhodoferax. The sequence continues at coordinate 3,660 of JBBQQX010000145.1, read as the reverse complement.
CTGAAACTTCACCCTGGCCGTCAAGCGGTCGCCGGGCGCCATGGCGTCAACCGTCTGCAGCACGAAGCCGACAAAACGGTCACGCTCGCGTCGCAGGCGCGCCATTACCGCGGCGCCGTCAACCGTGATGCCTTGCACTTTGACCCCGAAGGGCGCGGCGTGGCGGGCCTGGTGCACGACCTCTGCCGCGGCAATCAACAATTTGCTGGGCATGCAACCCACGCGCGCGCAGGTGGTACCGTAGGCACCGCCTTCGATCAGCAAAACGGATGCGGTATGGGCGCGGGCGGCCCGGTAGGCGCCCATGCCGGCCGTACCGGCACCGATGATGGCGACATCGACGCGAAGGGGCGACGCGGCTGGCATGCTGCTCAATGGGCCCACTTACTTGGCCAACCAGAGCGCCAGCTCGTCGGCGCCGCCGACGTGTTGGCCATCGATGTAGACCTGCGGTGTGGTGCCGCGACCGGTGACCGCTTGCAGCGAACTGAAGCTGATGCCGTGGCGGCCGAGTTCGATCTCCTCGAAATGAAGCCCTTTTTCATGGAGCATCTTGCGCGCGCGCGCACAGTACTGGCAGCCGGGTTTGCTGAAAAAGGTGATACGTGGCGGGACGCTGGCCTTGGGGTTGATGTAGGCCAACATCGTATCGGCGTCCGACACCTTGAAAGGATCGCCCGGCTCTTCGGGTTCGATGAACATTTTTTCAATCAAGCCATCCTTCACCAGCATGGAATAGCGCCAGCTGCGCTTGCCTAAACCAATGGCCGATTTATCCACCAGCAGGCCCATGGCTTCGGTGAATTCGCCATTGCCATCGGGCAGGAAGTAAATGCCTTCGGCGTCCTGCGCTTCCTGCCAGGTTTCCATCACGAAGGGATCATTGACAGACAGACAAATCACGCTATCGACGCCATTGGCCTTGAATACGCTTGCCAACTCGTTGAAACGTGGCAAATGGGTGCTCGAGCAAGTCGGTGTGAAGGCGCCCGGCAGCGCAAACAGCACCACCGTCTTGCCCTTGAACAGGGCGTCGCTGTTGACCTTCTGCCATTCACCATCAACCCGGACCGGGAAAGTGACATTGGGGACTTTTTGTCCTTCGCGCGATTTAAGCATGGCTTTTTTCTCCGTTTGGTTTTGCGTTTTCAATGCTCACAATATACGCATCCCCACCGACCGCGTCTGTTCGCCAGCGAACCGAGTGCAGCAGGCTCCGTTTCTGCGATCATCTCGTCATGACCCTTGCCACCTCCTGCCCGCCTGCCGCCGTCCTGGTCGTGTGCCTGTGCGCCGAATGGTGCGGCGTGTGCCGCGATTACCGCCAGCGTTTTGCCCAGGTGCAGGCGCAATTCCCGGGCGTGCGTTTTCTCTGGATGGACGTCGAGGACGAGGCCGACTTGCTGGACCCGCTCGACGTGGATGACTTTCCGACCCTGTTGCTGGCCGTGGGCGACACGCCGCATTTTTTTGGTTCGCTCACGCCCCAGGCAGACACATTGGCGCGCTTGCTGCGCGCGCTGATCGAAGACCCGGCCGCACCCGCCTTGGCGGATGCGGCCTTGACCGCACTGGTGGCCCGGATCCGCGCCGCCAGACCGGCCTGACGTGCACGAGCCCTGGCAGATGTACTGTTTTCTTCTCGAAGATTGACAAATCACGACTTTTGAATCTCAACCCTGTCGATAGAATCGGCCCGGGTCCAGTGGCGTGGCTGGACTCGGGCCTCGCTCAATGCTGATCAACAGTTTGTTGCAAGGGCTGCAAGAACCGTCAAAAAGTAAATTTTTAAATGTTATTAACTCCGGAAAAGATGTCATGAAAACTCAAACCAGTCTCAGAAAATTATTCTCCATTGCGCTGCTGGCGCTGGCCTGCAGCGCGCTGCCCAGCCACGCGGTCGAAGTGGGCGGCGTCAAGATGGACGACGCGGCCACGGTCGAGGGCCAGGCGCTCAAGCTCAATGGCGCGGGCATGCGGACCAAGTTCGTTTTCAAAGTCTATGTCATGGGCTTGTACCTGGCTGAGCACAAAGCCTCAGCCAGCGACGTGCAAGCGTTGGCCGGTCCCAAGCGCGTCAGGATTGTGATGATGCGTGAGGTCGCCAGCGATGAATTGGCCAAGTCATTCATTGCCGGCTTGAACAGCAATTCCAGCGCCGCAGAAAAGTCCAAGATCAGCGATCAAACCCAAAAATTTGAAAAGATGTTCAGCGCGATCCCGGTTGTCAAAAAGGGTGACGTGATCACGCTCGACTGGTTGCCTGGCACCGGCACCGTGAGCCAGTTCAACGGCAAGCCCCTGGGTGAACCCTTGCCGGACGCCGCCTTCTACAACGCCATCCTGCGCATCTGGCTCGGTGAAAAGCCGGTCGACGACGAGCTCAAGCCAGCGCTGCTGGGCGCCAAGTAAATCGAGCCTAATCGGGTCGATGGTGCTGGGTCGGCGAGCGCCAACCCAGCCCATCAGTTGCTACTTTATAAGTAGCAACTCAGGCTTATTACACGAGGGCTAGAGCCTTATTTGATGTAAGAACTCTAGCGTTTGCGGTTCAACAGCGCGTACAGCAAGATCGCGCCAAAGGTGGCGGTACCGATGCCGCCCAGGGCAAAGCCACCAAACTTGAGCGTGAAGTCGCCGGTGCCCAGAATCAACGTGATGGCAGCCACCAGCAGGTTCTTGTTGTCGGCAAAGTCGACCTTGTTTTGCACCCAGATGCGCGCGCCGGCCACGGCAATCAGGCCGAACACCACAATGCTCACGCCACCCATCACCGGCAAGGGAATGGCGGCAATCACAGCGCCGAACTTGGGGCTGAAGCCCAGCACCAGCGCCAGCAAACCGGCCACCAGAAACAGCGCGGTCGAGTAGATTTTGGTGGCGGCCATGACGCCGATGTTTTCGGCATAGGTGGTCACACCGGTGCCGCCCGCGCTACCACTGACCATGGTGGCAATGCCGTCACCGATGAAGGCGCGGCCGATGTACGGATCCATGTTCTTGCCGGTCATCGCGGCCACGGCCTTGAGGTGGCCCAGGTTTTCCGCCACCAGGATGATGGATACCGGCACGATCATCAGCATGGCTTTGGGGTCGAACACCGGCGCGGCAAAGCCGGGCGCGCCCAGCCAGGCCGCGTTGATCAGGTTGCTCAAGTCGAGCGGCTTGCCCAGTCCCAGGCCATTGGTCAGCAGCGCATACACCAGCGACGCCACGATCAGGCCGACCAGAATCAGCAACCGCTGGATCATGCCGCGCGTGAACACAGCCACCAGCGCGACGCTGACAAAAGTGAGGGCCTGCATCCAGCTGTCAAAGTTGCTGGCGGCCATGTTCTTGATCGGCACGCTCGCCAGGTTCAGGCCGATGACGGCGACCACCGCGCCGGTGACCACCGGTGGCATGAAGTGCTCGATCCATCGCGTGCCCACGGCCTGCACGATCGCGCCGATCACCGTGTAGAGGATGCCGCAGGCAATGATGCCGCCGAGCGCCACGCCGATGTTGCCGTTCGGGCCTCTCCCTGCGTACCCGGTCGCGGCAATGACCACGCCGATGAAGGCGAAGCTGGATCCCAGGTAGCTGGGCACCTTGCCGCCGGTGACGAAGAAGAAGATCAGGGTGCCGATGCCGCTCATGAGGATGGCCAGGTTCGGGTCG
>JBBQQX010000144.1:0-5590 GCA_038215405.1 Burkholderiales bacterium | reverse complement strand
ACGGCCATCATCACGCGGTGTATTCAATACGCCGTGCGTGACGTGGGCGGCGCGGTGCCGAGCGACAAGGATGCGGCCTATGTGATCGGCATGGGTTTGATGGAGGCCTTGGCGCACGCGGCGCCGGACGTGCCGGTGGAGAAATATCCCCAGTTGGGCGCGCGTTACCGCCACCATTACCTGGCCCGCCAAGGTGATATCAGCTTGTTTGAGGGCGTGTTGTCGCTGCTGGCAGATTTGAAGACGCGCCAGCACTGGCTGACGGTGGCCACCGGCAAGAGTCGGCGCGGCCTCGATGACGCCTTGCAGGCGGTGGAGCTCAGAGGCATGTTCGATGCGTCGCGCACGGCGGATGAAACCGCGGGTAAACCTGACCCGCGCATGCTGCAGGAGTTGATGCGCGAGTTTGATGTCGCACCTCAGCGCACGCTGATGATTGGCGACACCACGCACGATCTGCAGATGGCACTCAACGCCGGCTGCGCCAGTGTGGCGGTGAGTTATGGCGCTCATGAGCCTGAGGCGTTTGCCGCCTTGCATCCGCGCTTCATTGCCCATTCGGTGGCTGATCTGCACCACTGGCTGCTGGGCAATGCCTGACAGCTTTGATCCCCGCGCATGGAGCAACTGATTCCCCTGTGCCCGTCGGCTGATCTGATCGACGGTGGCGACGGCGTGCCGTTTGACGTGGTCTATTGCAGCCGAACCGGCCGTGGCTTTGCGATCCGTTACCAAAGCCAGGTCTATGCCTACTTGAATCAATGCTCGCATGTGCCAATGGAGATGGACTACCAGCCGAATCATTTTTTTGACAGTACCGGCCACTGGTTGATGTGTGCCACGCACGGTGCCATCTATTCCCCTCAGACCGGCCATTGCCGCATGGGTCCGTGCCGGGGTGGCTTGATCAAGATTGTGATTTCCGAAGTTGGTGGCGTCGTGCACTGGCATACTGCCCCCAATCTCAAACCCCTAGAGTTTTAAATGACCGAACCCAACAACCCCGAGACACCGGCCAAAGTGACGGTTGCGACCCATGCCGAAGATTTTGAAGAAAATCAGGGCTCAGCCCGCGTCAATATTGAACAAAATGCTATGAAAAACGACATAAATAATGAAACACCCGGCAGTCCCGGTTGGGAGCGCGCCACACTGGAAAAGCTGGTATTCGCGACCTTGGCCGAGCAGCGTGCGGCCCGGCGCTGGCGTATCTTCATGCGGCTGGCCTGGTTGACCTTCTTCATTGTGGTGGCGTGGCTGGCTCTCAATCAAAGTGGCGCCACCCGTGCCGCCTCGACACCGCACACGGCCGTCGTGGAGATCAAGGGCGAGATTGCATCAGATGCCGATGCCAGCGCGGACGCGATCGTGTCTTCCTTGCGGGATGCCTTTGAAGATTCCGGCGCACAGGCGGTGGTGCTGTTGATCAATTCACCCGGTGGCAGCCCGGTCCAGGCGGGCATCATCAATGACGAACTGCTGCGCCTCAAAGCCAAGCACAAGAAACCGGTCTACGCCGTGGTCGAAGAGACTTGCGCTTCGGCTGCTTATTACATTGCCGTGGCGGCAGACAAGATCTTTGTCGACAAGGCCAGCATTGTGGGCAGCATTGGCGTCCTGATGGATGGTTTTGGCTTTACCGGCCTGATGGAGAAATTGGGGGTCGAACGGCGTCTCATGACGGCGGGTGTAAACAAGGGGTTTTTGGATCCATTCAGCCCGCAAACGGAGACGCAGCGTGCATTTGCCCAGACCATGCTGGACCAGATTCACGAGCAGTTCATTCGCGTTGTCAAGGCGGGGCGCGGTACCCGGCTCAAGGAGACGCCTGAGACATTCAGCGGCTTGTTCTGGAGCGGCCAGCAAGCGATTGAGCTTGGATTGGCCGACCAGTTGGGTAACCTTGACTTTGTCGCGCGTGAAGTCGTCAAAGCAGAAGACATTGTCGACTACACCCGGCGCGAAAATGTGGCAGAACGCCTGGTCAAGAAGTTTGGTGCGGCGATGGGTCAGGGCGCGGTACAGGCGATCCGGTCGCTGCCGGCGCTGCGCTGAACCTGCTTGACTTGATTATCGCCCCAGCGCGAACACCGCTGGCGTTGAATTGTCCAGCGGCGAGGCGTGTTGCCGCCAGCTCTTGACGGTTTCGCTGCGGCATACACCGCGGCTCAAGGTGAGGCCGCTGCACACGGCCAGCCGCGTGTTGTTCTGCAATGTTTGTAAGAGCGTTTGCAGCATGGCCGCGTTGCGGTAGGGGGTTTCAATGAACAGCTGGGTTTGCCCGGTTTTGAGCGCCATTGATTCCAGTTCGCGCACGCGCTGTGCCCGCTCCGACGGGTCTTGCGGCAGATAGCCCACAAAGGCAAAGCTCTGCCCATTGAGCCCGCTAGCGGCCAGTGCCAGCAGCAGGGACACCGGGCCCGTGAGAGGCATCACTTCAATTCCCAAGTCATGCGCCGCACGCACCACCGAGGAACCTGGGTCTGCCACCGCTGGCATGCCGGCTTCGCTGACCAGTCCCACGTCATGCCCCTCCAGCGCGGGTGCCAGGAGATGACGGGCGTCAAAGTTGCCGCTGTGATCGCCCTTCTTGTGGACTTCACGCGGCAGTTCCTGAATGTGCAGGGCCTGCAACGCTACGCTCAGCGGCGTGATTTCATTGACGCGCTTCAAGTAGGCGCGGGCAGATTTGGCGTTTTCGCAAATCCAATGCTGCAGCCGCGCCGCCACCGTCAGGGTGCCCCATGGCATGGTCGCTTGCAGATCGACTTCGCTGGCGCAACCAAAGTCCAGCGGTGCAGGCACAAGGTAGAGCTTGCCGTTGACAGCCTCGCTGGGTTGTGTCGGTGCGCGCGTCATACGCTAAGCACCTTGATGCCTGCCGCTTGAATCATGCGGCAGGTGCGGATCAGCGGCAAGCCGACCAAGGCAGTCGGGTCATCGCTGTCAATGCTGTCGAGCAAGGCAATCCCCAGGCCTTCGCTTTTGGCGCTCCCGGCACAGTCGTATGGCGTCTCAGCGCGCAGGTAGGCTTCGATCTCAGTGTCGGAGAGTTCACGAAAGGTGACTTTCACCTGGGCCAGATCCATCTGGGCAAAGCCGGTTTCAAGGCAGACCACCGCCACCGCTGTTTGGAAAATCACATATTTGCCGCGCATTTGCTTCAACTGGGCGAGCGCGCGGGCGTGGTTGCCGGGCTTGCCAAGGGCCTGGCCGTCCAGCTCCGCCACCTGATCCGAACCAATCACCACGCAGGCCGGAAACTGCGCGGCGACAGCACGGGCCTTGGCCATCGCCAAGCGGCAGGCCAGCTGTTTCGGTGTTTCGCCAGACTGTGGTGACTCATCGACATCGGGCGCGGCGACCTCAAATGGCAGGCGCAGTCGCCCAAGCAGTTCGCGGCGGTAGGGAGAAGTGGAGCCAAGAATGAGTTTGCGTTGTATAGGTTCAGACATGCCTTGATTCTCTTACACTGCGGGCATGAAACAAGAGTCAGCCCCAACCCATCTGGATGTCAGAGCATTCGCGCAAGCCGCAAGCGAAATTGCCGGACATGATTTGCTATCAAAATACGTACGTTTGCTGGAGGAAACAAAAGGGCAGGGCGCGGATCTGATCGTTGATTGGTCAGCCCGTGGCGAGTTGCGAACCGACGAGGCTTCTGGCGAGCAGGTCTGGGTGCATCTGACGGTCAAAGCCGACTTGCCGATGATCTGCCAGCGTTGCCTGGGTCCGGTTGATATCGCTGTGCATGTTGAACAGTCGTTTCGCTTTGTTGGCAGTGAGGAGGCAGCCGCTGCCCAGGACGAAGAGGCACAGGAGGACGTGTTGGTGCTGAGTCGTGACTTCAACCTGGCTGACCTGATTGAGGACGAGGTGTTAATGGCCTTGCCGGTGATTCCGTGTCATGAAACATGCCCTGTTGTGCTTCCATTGACGGCGGTTGATTCGGGTTTTGAGGCGGCAGTTACTGAAAAGCGCAATCCTTTTGCCGTGCTGGCGAAACTCCACAGCGGCAAAGGCAGTTGAGGTGGCGAGGTACGCTATAATTCAAGGCTTCGCGCCGATTAGAAGACGCGTGTTTAACTAACCCCACGTTGTTGCAGCCTTCGCAACACACCTGCCAAGGAGCCGATCATGGCCGTTCAACAAAACAAAAAGTCACCCTCCAAGCGCGGCATGCACCGTGCGCACAATGCCTTGGTCGTTCCGGGTATTGCGGTTGAGTCCACCACGGGCGAAACCCACCTGCGTCACCACATCAGCCCGAATGGCTTTTACCGTGGCCGCCAGGTTCTCAAGAACAAATCAGAAGCCTGATCTTTTTTTCTGAATCAAGGCCCGAGGCTGCAGTGTTTGTGGCCTCGGGCCTTTGCTTTGATGCGCCTGATGACCAGATTTCATTTGCTTGAGTGGGCCAGCTTGTCATGATCACTATCGCTGTTGACTGCATGGGGGGCGACCACGGTCCACGCGTCACGCTGCCTGCTTGCCGTCAATTCCTGGACCGTCATGCCGATGTCCAATTGCTCTTGGTTGGGCGGCTGGAGAGTTTGGGTGCGTTCTTGCATCCGCGTGCCAAAGTGATTGCGGCCAGTGAAGTCGTTGGCATGGATGATCCGCTTGAGGTCGCCCTCAGGCGCAAAAAAGACTCTTCCATGCGGGTCGCTATCCAGCAGGTCAAGGATGGCTCTGCGCAGGCCGCAGTGTCGGCCGGCAACACCGCCGCCTTGATGGCCATTTCGCGCTATTTGCTCAAAACCCTGGATGGCATCGACCGTCCGGCCATTGCTGGCCAGATTCCCAATGCCAAGGGGGAGGCCACGACTGTGCTCGACATGGGGGCCAATGTGGATTGCTCGGCCGAGCATTTGCTTCAATTTGCCATGATGGGCTCCGCCTTAGTCTCGGTCTTGAGCGGCAACGACAGCCCCAGCGTGGGTTTGCTCAATATTGGCGAGGAAGCGATCAAAGGCAACGAAGTTATCAAAAAAGCAGGGGAACTGCTTCGAATCGCTGCTAAGGCGGGGGATTTGAATTTCTATGGCAATGTTGAAGGTAATGACATTTTCAAGGGAACCGCTGACATCGTGGTTTGCGATGGTTTTGTTGGCAACGTCGCCTTGAAAGCCAGCGAGGGTCTGGCGCTGATGATTGTTGATTTTTTGAAGTTGGAATTCTCCCGCAGTATTTTCACTAAAATGGCGGCAATTGCTGCTTATCCGATCATATCGGCGCTCAAAAAACGCATGGATCATCGTCGCTACAATGGCGGTGCGCTGTTGGGCTTGCGCGGCCTGGTGTTCAAGAGCCATGGCTCGGCCGACGAGTTGGCATTTCAGTATGCTTTGACGCGGGCGTATGATGCCGCCCGGAACAACCTGCTAGACCGCGTCAAGGTGCGGATTGCCCACGCGGCCCCGCTGTTGGGCGCCAGCGGTCGATCTTTTCCGTCCGATGCGGTCATACTTGACTGATTAATGAAACCCTATTCACGTATCACCGGTACCGGCAGTTATCTGCCACCGCGTCGACTGAGCAACGCCGATCTGGCGGCAGAACTCGCCACGCAAGGCATTGAAACGTCGGA
>JBBQQX010000143.1:0-5699 GCA_038215405.1 Burkholderiales bacterium | reverse complement strand
AGCGAGGGCACCAGGTCGAGCTTGCTCTGGCGCACGCCCAGGGCCTGCGCCAGTTGCCCGACGCGCGCTGGCCCGACTTTCTGCATCAGCTGGGCGGTGATGGTGTTCTTGGAATAGACCAACCCATTGCGCAGGCTGGTGGGCTGGTAGCTCGGCGGCGAGTTGTCGCTGGGCGTCCAGACGCCGCTGCCGGGCAAGGAGATCTCCACGGGCTCGTCCACGAAGGTGCCTGAGGGGTCGAAGCCCTGCATGAACGCCGCGCCATAGACAAAGGGCTTGAAGGTCGAGCCGGGCTGGCGCCGGGCCTGGCTCACGTGATCAAACTGCTCCTGGGCAAAATCGCGGCTGCCGACCCAGGCGCGCACGGCGCCGCTGCGCGGGTCCAGCGCCAGAAAGCCGGCCTGCAGCACGGCAGGCGCCTGCCCGCGCTTGAGCCGGGCGTCGGCCAGCTTCTGCAGCTGCGTCAGTTGGCGCGCCACCGCCTGGTTGGCCGTTTTCTGAAGGTTGGCATCCAGGCTGGTGAAGACGCGCAGCCCGTCGGCCTGAATGTCATAGTTGCGTTGGTCGGCCCAGTCAACCAGCCATTTTCGCAAGTGCTGGGCCACGTGCGGCGCCAGCCCCAGCGGCACCACTTGCCGCTCAAAATTGAGCTTGAGCGGTCGTTTGGACAGAAGCGCAAGGCGGGCCGGGTCAAGCTTGTCATCCTTGGCCATTTGCCCCAGCACCAGGTTGCGCCGCTGCAGCGCGCGCTCGGGGTTCTGCACCGGGTTGTAGTAACTGGTGCCCTTGAGCATGCCGATCAGCGTGGCGCTCTCGAGCACGTCGAGCTGGTTGGCCGGCTTGTCAAAATAGGTGCGCGCGGCCATCTCGATGCCAAAGGCGTTGTACAGAAACGGCACGGTGTTGAGGTAGGTCTCCAGAATCTCGTTCTTGGAATAGACCGCCTCGATCTTGAGCGCGGTGATCGCCTCCTTGATCTTGCGTGTGATGCTGTTGGCGCGGCCGATTTCTTCCGGGTAGAGGTTGCGCGCCAGCTGCTGCGTGATGGTCGAGCCGCCTTGCAGATCGCCGCCCAAGGTGCTGAGCACGGCGCCGCCCAGGCGGCGAAAATCAATGCCGTGGTGCTCGTAAAAGCGGCGGTCTTCGGTGGCGATCAAGGCGTCCATCACGCTCGGGGCGATCACGTCCAGGCTCACCCACTCGCGGTTGATGCGTTTGTATTCGGCCAGCACGGTACCGTCTGACGCCAGCAGCACCGAGGGTGCTTCCAACTTGGCCTTGCGCAAGTCGCCAATGCCGGGCGTGAACGGGATCAACAGCAGCACGTAAAGCAGCAGCAGTGCGGGCAGCAGCAAAGCGGCCCGCCAGGGGTGGCGCCGGGCAGCGGCCAACAGCCGGTGATATTGGGTCGTGGCGACGGTGGCGGCGCGTTGCAAAGCAGGGTTCATGCGAGGTGGTGGCGTTTGATCATGGCGGGGCCATTCTAGGCAGCTTGGCAATTCGGGCGGCGCAGTGCCGGCCAGGACTAGTGGGGCGGCTGCTGGCGCTGGTACTCACGCCGCTTCATGTTCAGGTAGCTGGCGCGGTCGACTTCATGCAATTGCCGGGCATAAAGTTCGGTGGACGTGAACCAGCTTTGCAGGCGCTGCTCGACCTGCTGCGCCGGCGCGGTGGCCAAGGCACCCAGATAGGCGTCAATCGCCAGGTAATAGCGCATGGTGTTGCGCTCCACCACACCTCGCACGCCGCCAATCAGGCCGGGCGCGCCGCTGACCGGCGAGCCCGTGGCGCTGAAGCCCACCTTGTCGCGCCCGATGGTGGCCAGATAGGCTTGCATGGCGAATCGGCCGGCCAAGTTATAGGCATAGGAATAAGTGATGTGCAGGAAGGTCTTGTTGCCCGCGACGGCAACGGCGTCCAGACGGATGCGGTAGTCGCTGGTGCCCAGGGGCCCGGTCTTGGCGCTGAGGCCGACGTCGAAATACTCGGGCGTGCTGGTGGCCACGCGGTAGGCAAATTCGACCCGGTAGGCTTGAGCGAGCGGCTGGTAGTCTTTTTTGCCGATGCTCACGGCCAGCACGGTGCCGCCTGGTTGCGTCGATGCCTGGCAGTATTTGGTGTTGATATGCAGGATCAACATGTCGCACCAATGGGTCGGGTCATTGAAGGCCTGGTTGACCGTGGCAAAGGGGTAGTCCACCAGCGCGAAGATCTCGCCCCGCAAGTGGCTGGGCGACTCGACCGAATGCAGGTACAAAGGCCGTTTAAATTGATTGCTGCTCAGTTGCGGCGTCAAGGCCACATACTGGGCGCGCATCGAGGCGGCCGAATCGGTCTCAAGCGTGGCGACCTCAGCGTGTGCGGCGCCCAGGCACAGCAGGCACAGGAGCCCCAACAGCAGCATCGAAACCAAACGGGACTTTTGAACAACCTTCAACATGGGCACCTGTTGTTTGCAAATGATAATTGTCCGACAAACAGCAATACCCTCTATGCAAGCACTAAAACTATCGGAACTCATGGGCGCGCTCAGCCATGCGCTGGACATCACCGAGGGACAGCCCGAGGGCCACTGTGTGCGCTGCTGCTGGATCGGCATGCACATCGGCCAGCAGCTGGCCTTGCCGCCCGAGCAGCTGTGGGAGCTTTATTACACCCTGTTGCTCAAAGACCTGGGATGCAGCAGCAACGCCTCGCGCATTTGCGAGTTGTACCTGAGCGACGACCTGGCCTTCAAACGCGACTTCAAATGGGTCGATGGCAGCCTGCCGCAGGTGCTGCGTTTCGTGCTGCGCCACACCGGCCCAGCCGCGGGTTTGATGGACCGGCTCAAGGCGCTGGGCGGCATTTTGTCGAACGGCGACGCCATCGCCCAGGAGTTGACGCTGACGCGTTGCACCCGCGGCGCCGACATCGCGCGCCAGTTGCGCTTTTCTGAAAGCGTGGCGCAAGGCATTCACTCGCTCGATGAGCACTGGAACGGGCAGGGCCGACCTGAAGGGCTGGCTGGCGCTGCCATCCCTTTGTTTGCGCGCATTGCGCTGCTGGCGCAGGTGGTGGACGTGGCCAACAATTCTGGCGGACAAGCCACCGTGACCGCGGAACTGCGCCAGCGCAGTGGCAAGTGGTTTGACCCGGCGCTGGTGGACGCCTTCTTCACGGTGGCCGCCAGCGTCCAGTTCTGGGCCACCCTGAACTCGCCCGCGGTCGAGGCGCAGGTGTTTGCGCTGGAGCCCGGTGGCCATGAAGCCGTGCTGGATGAAGACTATCTGGACGACATTGCCGAAGCCTTTGGCCAGGTGGTGGACGCCAAAAGCCCGTTCACCGCCGGCCACAGTGCCCGGGTCGGGCTCTACACCGCGCTGCTGGCGGAGTCGATGGACGTGCCCGAGGCTCGTCGGCGCTGGCTCAAGCGCGGCGCGCTCCTGCATGATGTCGGCAAGCTGGGCGTGAGCAACACCATTCTGGACAAGCCCGGCAAACTCGACGAGGCCGAGTGGGCCGCGGTGAAGCGCCATGCGGTCTACACCGAAGCGATCCTGGGCCGCATCCGCATATTCGATGAACTGGCGCGCGTGTCCGCCGCGCACCACGAGCGGCTCGACGGCGGCGGTTATCCGCGAGGCCTGAAGGCCGCCGACATTGCACTGGAGACCCGCATCATCACCACCGCCGATATTTTTGACGCCATCACCGCCGAGCGGCCCTACCGCGGCGCCGTGCCGGTTGACAAAACGCTGGCCATCATGGCCGAGACCGTGGGTACGGCGATCGATGCCGACTGCTTTTCGCACCTGAAGAGAATCATCCAGGCGCACCCGGAGTTTTTCCCCAAGTAAGGCGATGCCGGCCGGACCAAGCTGCCCTCAAGGCTGAGTCGGGGCCGCGCGCCACGGCCGCGGTGAAAACCGGAACACCTGCGGGTCGCTCGCATCCACGCTGGCCCTGACCCAGCCAAAGAATGGGTAGCCAAAGGTTTCCAAGCGCGTGAAGTTGCCGATGACTTGCCCGCTGGCCGGGTCGCGCAGCGGCTGGTCGATGCGCTGCCAGTGCGAGTCGCCATGCACCAGCACGACGGGCTTGGCAAACGCCTGGGTCTGCTCGCGCAACTGCGTCAGAAACGCAGCATAACCCGGCTGCGGGTGCCCCTGGTTGGCGGCATCAAAACCGGGGTTGGCCTGGATCACGATCAGGATGCCCGCCAGTTGCTTGCTGCGGGCGCGCTCAAAGGCTTGCGCCAGCCAGACCCGGTTGGCGGCGCTGCGCTCGATGAACTCCGCCACCGGCCCGCCTGCGCTGCTGCTGCCATGAAAATTATTCTCGCTGCCGGGCAGGTTCAGGCCGACAAACAGCGCGCCAGCCGCTTCCCAGCGCACGTTTTCGCGGTAGCTGGCAAAGGCCGGGTCGCGGCTCTGGCGCTCCAGCGGCATGGCACGCTGACCCAGCGCGCTGTCACCAACAAAAAACAACTCGCGCAGTTTGTGCAGGCGCTCCAGCGGGTCGTAGCCGCCATTGTTCTTGCGGTGGCAGTCGGTCCACTCGTTGTCGCCCGGCACATAGACCAGCGGGGTCTTGGACGCCTGAAAGACACCCAGGATGTCACGCAGCACAGCGTCACTGCAGAGGCTGCCCCCACTCTTGATGTCGCCGTCGTGCACGACAAAGGCCAGGTTTTCGCGGTCCATGTCGGCGATGAGATCGGGCAACTGCTGGCGCTCCCAGTGGCTGTAGGGCATGTCGCCGATCAAGCCGAAGGAGACCGGCTGGGCGCTGGCCAGGTGACCCCAGTCCAGCAACAAGACCAGCGGGGCGATCCAGCGAAAAAATTGGGTGCGTGTCATTGAGTTCCCGGACAAAGATCGGATTACACCACCCCGACCGTGCGCAAGGCGCCAATCGCGGACGCATCCAACCCCAGCTCAGCCAGCACCTCCTCGCAGTGCTGCCCCAAGCTGGGGGGCGCCTGCCGAGGGTTACGCCGCAGGCGAAATGAAGCACGGGCCGATTGCGCTGATCGACGACAAGGTGCCGGTCATCGTTATGGCGCCGCGCGACGACGTGTTCGACAAGACCGCGTCCAATGTCGAACAGGTCGAAGCGCGCGGCGGCAAATTGGTGCTGTTTTCCGACCAAGCCGGCGTCAAGCGGCTGGGTGGCAAGGCGATGGGCGCCATGGCCATGCCCGATGTCGATCCGTTCGTGGCGCCGCTGCTTTACGCCATACCAGCGCAGCTACTGGCCTATCACGTTGCGGTGCTCAAAGGCACCGACGTGGACAAGCCGCGCAACCTAGCCAAAAGCGTCACGGTCGAATAGCCAGCGCAAATCTTCGCAATAAAAAAGGCGCCCTGCAGAGGGCGCCTTTTTTCGTCTGCTGCTGATGCCTACCGCATTTGCTGCGGCGGCGGTGCCGCGATCGGCGCTTGTGGCGTGGCCGAACCGCCGGGTTGTGGTGCCATTTGTGGCGCGGGTGCCGGCTTCGGCGCCGGCTTGGGGCTTGGGCTTGCCGGCGGCGGTTTGGGTTTGGTATTGGCGGCCGGTGCGGGCGGCGCCGTGGGCTGCTTGGGCGCTTGATTGGCGGCAGCAATTTCTTGCGGTGTCAGCTTGCCGTCCTTGTTGGTGTCGAGATTGTTGAAAATCTTGGTCCAGAATGCAGCCAACTCGGGTTTGTCGAGAAAGCCGTCCTTGTTGGTGTCGAT
>JBBQQX010000142.1:0-5722 GCA_038215405.1 Burkholderiales bacterium | reverse complement strand
CCATGGCCGCCTCGGTCGCGAGGGCCACTTCTCGCTTGCGTTTTGATTCACCCATCGGGTGAGTGTGCCAAATCGGCGTAACCCCGCGGCAGTACTGGGTTTCTAGTCCTTTTACGGCAGGCAACTGCCGAATTTAGGTTGACTCGCTCGGTTGATTTTTCTTTGCTCGCATCCAGCTCGTTGAGCACCACCACAAACTCATCACCACCGAAGCGCGCCACGGTATCCATCGCCCGCACGCACTTCTTTAGCCGTTCTGATGCCTCATTTAACAACAGGTCACCGGCCGCATGACCGTGCGCGTCGTTCAAGGCTTTGAAATTATCCAAATCCAGAAACATCAGCGCGCTGTAGCGCGCACTGCGCTTGCTGGCAGCCATGGCCTGACCGAGGCGGTCATTGAGCAGGCGCCGATTGGGCAAACGGGTGAGCGGGTCATAGAACGCCAGTTGATGCACTTGGGCTTCAATCTGCTTGCGTCCGGTGATGTCACGCGTGACCGCCAGATGCACCGTCTCACCCTGCTCCAGCATCGGCACAGCATGGGTCTCCAGCCAGCGGTGCCCGCCCTTTAGCCCAATCACTTCAAATTCCATTTGCACTGTCTCGCCCGCGATCACCCTTTGATGCAGATCAGCAAAGGCGGGCCTGAACTCGGGTGCGATCAGTTCAAGCACCGGGCGTCCGAGCACCTGATCCAGCGAGTCCGCCTCGACCATCGCCAGTCCGGCCGGGTTCATCTGCAACAGGCAACCCTGCGCGTCCATGATCTTGATGCATTCCGGCTCGTTCTTGATGATGGTCTGCAGGTGCATTTCACTCTCAGTGAGCCGCGCTTCAATCTGCCGACGCGCCGTGATGTTGATATGCACGACCACCGCCCCCCGCCCTTGGACCCCAACGGCGTCACACTCATGCTGAACCAACGCTTCTCACCCGGAGAGTGGCACGGGTATTCCAGGTTAAAACCAGGCGAGCTGCCGTCAAGCACCGCCCGGATACCATCGCCGGATTTCGAACCGTCATCGTCGGCGCTTAAACCCACGCCGGCCTGGCAGACCGACAGGTAATTGGAGCCCACTTCGGTGTGCGGCGCGGCTTGACCGGCTTCGCTGCCGTTTTCCAGCGCAAAGCGCCGCCAAGCTTCATTGACCACCAAAATGGTCCCGTCGCGGTCCAGCACCGCAATCTCAGCGGCGACCGAATTCAAAATCGCGAGTTTAAAAGCTTCGCTCTCCTGCAGTGCCGCATCGACCCTTTTGCGTTCGGTAATGTCACGGGTGACGCCAATGAAGTTCGTTAACAGGCCTTGCCCGTCGCGAACGGGCGATATCGTCAATTCGTTCCAGAACAGGGAGTCGTCCTTGCGGTAGTTGAGAATTTCGCCGGTGAATTCAAGGCCGTCCTTGAAGGCCTGACTGATCGCCCCAGTCGTGTTCACATCCGTGAGCGGGCCCTGCAAAAAACGGCAAGTCCGACCCATAATTTCCGCCTCGCGGTAGCCGGTTATGGACAGGAAAGCCGTGTTGGCAGAAAGAATGTGCCCCTGGGCATCGGCGATCAGAACCCCTTGTTAGACCGCATTGAGAACGAGTTCTTGGAGCCGAAGCCTGGTTTGCACCCCCTCAAGCACACTCCCATCACGCAACTCAAGCGCCAAACCCACTTCAATCGGGTCAACCCAGGCACTTGAGGCCGCCAGCTGCACCCACAGTTGGCGTTCGCGCAGTGTTGACTGCTTGGTCAGGTCTGTGCTTTGGGGTGACAGCACACGGAGAACACCCTTTGACTTGAAGTGCTTGGCCCATTTCTTCACTGTTTTGCTGACCATCGGTGTGCTTTCGTGCGCCAAATTGGTGCTTAGCCCAGTCTAGTCCTTCTGCAGCCTGGCATTGGGGTTCACAGGCTCGCTGCAAGGTAAAGCTGGTGCTAATGTTGACCTTACAGTTCGCCAAACTGGGCGCGTAATACATTTTTTTGCACCTTGCCCATGCTGTTGCGCGGCAGCTCTTGGACGACCTCGCATCGTTTGGGCACCTTGAAATTCGCCAGGGTCGCCTTCAGGCTGGCAAGAATCTGATTCGGCTGCAGCATCGCCCCCGGCTGGGCCACCACCAGCGCAAGACCCACCTCGCCAAAGTCGGCATGGGCAATGCCAATCACAGCGCTCTCGGCCACGCCCGGCAACGCGTTGATGTAGCCCTCCACCTCTGCCGGGTACACGTTATAACCGCCGCTGATGATCAGGTCCTTGTTGCGCCCGACGATCGTGACATAGCCTTGGGCGTCGATCTTGCCGACGTCGCCGGTCTTGAAGTAGCCGTCAAGGGTGAATTCTTCGGCGGTCTTCTCCGGCATGCGCCAGTAACCCTTGAACACATTGGGTCCCTTGACCTCGATGTTGCCGATTTCACCTGCCGCCACCGGCTGCCCGGCATCGTCCTGCACGCGCAGGCTGACGCCCGGCAACGGGAACCCTACCGTGCCGCCGCGGCGTTCGCCGTCTGCCTCTAAATACGGGTTGGACGTGAGCATGGCCGTCTCACTCATGCCGTAACGCTCCAGAATCGTGTGGCCGGTGCGTTCCTGCCAGGCCTTGAAGGTTTCAATCAGCAAAGGCGCCGAGCCGGAAATGAACAGCCGCATGTGGCGCGCCACCTCCCGCGTCAGGCCGGGATCAGCCAAAAGGCGCCCATAGAGCGTGGGCACACCCATGAAGACGGTCGTTTCTGGCAGCTTTTCAATCACCGTCTTGGCGTCAAACTTGTTGAGCCAGATCATCTTGCTGCCGTTCAGTAGCGCGCCGTGAATCGCGACAAACAGGCCATGCACATGGAAGATCGGCAAGGCGTGCAGCAGCGCATCGCCGCCGTCCTTGGCACTGCGCCAGCCCCAGTAACTTTTCAACACCTGGGCGTTGCTGAGCAAATTGCCGTGCGTCAACATAGCGCCTTTGGAGCGGCCGGTGGTGCCGCTGGTGTAAATGATGGCCGCCAGATCATCGGCTTGCTTGCTTGCCACCGCGTGGTGATCGGGCTGAGCCGCGGCGCGCTCCAGCAGTGAGCCGGTACGGTCCTCATTGAGTGTGAACACATGGTGCGTGCCCGCCGTGAACGCGAGCTTGCTGAGCCAGCCAAAGTTTTGGCCGGTACAAACCAGCACAGCGGGCTGCGCGTTGCAGATGAAATATGCCATCTCGGCGCTTTGGTAGGCGGTGTTGAGCGGCAAAAAAACAAAGCCGGCGCGCAGAGTCGCCAGGTACAACAGCAGCGCCTCGACCGATTTTTCCACCTGAACAGCAATGCGGGCGCCCGCAGGCAGACCCAGCGACCCCAGCAAATTGGCCAGCATGGCGGTCGAGCGCTCCAGGTCAACCCACGCGTACAGCAGGCCGTTGTCGGTCTCAATCGCGACGGCGCTCTGGTCCGGCGGAAATGCGGCGCGCAGGGCGGCGAAGAGATTGGCATTGCTTGGGTTCATGGCGCTGTGGGCCCAACTGTCGGGCAGACTTTGAGTTTTGAACGGGTCAAAACACCGGTTTTCGCTTCTCCAGAAAGGCGGCGATGCCTTCGCGGTGCTCGGTGCTGGCGGCGTAAGCGTAGGCCTTATCGGCATCATAAACTACTGAATTAATAGCTACTTGCGCTTTATTGACGTGGGCTAGAGGCTGATTTAGTGCTCTGATTGTTTGTTTATTCAGCCGCGCCGCCTGCGGCGCCAACGCGGCGATGCGCAGCGCGCTGGCTTGCGCCCCAGCAGCCAAGGCCCCGTCAGGCAGCACCTGGCTGAGAAAGCCAGCCATCTTCATGTCGGCGGCTTCGAAAATCTCCGCCGCCAACAGCATCTGGCGCGCCACGTTTAAGCCCAGCTCGCGCGTCACCAAAGCGGCTTCACGCGGCGCCATCGGAAAGCCAAGGCGGGCAATCGGCGCGCCGAATTGAGCGCTGGCAGCACCAAACCGGATGTCGCAACAGCTGGCGATCTCCACCCCGGCGCCCATGCAGTTGCCCGATATCTGCGCCACGATCGGCACATCGCAGTCCAGCATGGACTGCAACGCGCCCCACACGTCATTCTCGTGAAATTCGCTCAGACTGGTTTGCTGAAACCGGAAACCGACATATTCCGAAATATCACCCCCTGAGCAGAAGTGCGCACCCTGCCCCGCGATTACGACGCAACGCAGCTCAGCGCTGCGCTGAATCCGCTCAAATACAGCGCGCAACTCGCCCCACATGGCACGCGACATGGCGTTGAATTTGGGCTCATTGGCGATCGTGACGCGCGCCACGGCACCCTGGTGTTCGCACTGAATATGGCCCCGCTGCGCCACACAGGAACTCATAGCCATCTGCTCTCAAAATAAGCCAAGTATTTTTCCAGTCAAATTATTCACTACTATATTAGTAGCTGCCAACCCATATGGGTCGAGGGCTAGCGCCCTATTTCTTATAAATTACTGAGGAACGCTGGGCCCACCACCACAAGCCCACGCCACCCACAATCATGGGAATACACAACCACTGCCCCATGCTCATGCCAAGCGACAAGATACCCAGATGGGCATCGGGTTCACGGAAAAATTCGGCAATGAATCGAAACACGCCATAGCCCAGCAAAAAGGCCGCAGACACCTCGCCTTGTTTGCGTTCCTTGCGCGCGTACAGCCACAGCAACACAAACAGCAGCAGGCCTTCGCCCAAGAACTGGTAGATCTGCGACGGGTGCCGCGGCAAATCGCCCGCGCCCCGGAACACCATGCCCCACGGCAAGTCCGGGCTGCTCAAGCGGCCCCACAACTCACCGTTAATGAAGTTGCCCACGCGCCCCGCCGCCAGCCCGGTCGGCACACACGGTGCCACAAAATCTGCCACCTGCAGCCAGGGCTTGCCACGTGAATGGGCAAACCAGATCATTGCTGCAATGACACCGAGCATGCCGCCATGAAAGCTCATGCCGCCTTGCCAGACGGCAAAAATCTCGAGCGGATGCGCCAGGTAGTAGAGCGGCTTGTAGAACAGGCAGTAGCCGATGCGCCCGCCCAGCACCACGCCCATCACGCCAAGGAACAAAATATCTTCGACGTCCTTGCGGGTCCAGGCGCCCGGCCCGGCGATGGAGGCAAACGGCTCATGGCGCAGGCGCCGGATTCCCAGCCACATGAACAGACCAAAAGCGGCGAGATAGGTCAGTCCGTACCAATGGACGGCCAGCGGCCCGAGTTGCAGGGCAACGGGATTTATTTGAGGTTGGATCAGCATGGCAGGCATTGTGCACGCAAGCCCAGCCGCTGATCCGGGCTTTGCCTTTCTTTAAAATAGTCAACTCTCACATAATTGTCTGCCCCAGGCATGGGCCAGACACCAGCAACTCATTTCAAAACGAGACTTCCCATGACCACCCAACCCGTCATCCTGAACCCACGTAGCAAGAACATCACCGAGGGCAAGTCGCGGGCGCCGAACCGCTCCATGTACTACGCCATGGGCTACGAGGCCGATGATTTCAAGAAACCCATGATCGGTGTCGCCAACGGCCACAGCACCATTACCCCGTGCAACAGCGGGCTGCAAAAACTGGCCGACGCCGCGATTGCCGCGATTGAAGAAGCTGGCGGCAACGCCCAGGTGTTCGGCACCCCCACGATCTCTGACGGCATGTCGATGGGCACCGAAGGCATGAAGTACTCGCTGGTCTCCAGAGAGGTGATCTCCGATTGCAT
>JBBQQX010000141.1:0-5731 GCA_038215405.1 Burkholderiales bacterium | reverse complement strand
CCCTCGTCAATAGTGCGTGATGCGCTCTTATTTTTGTAGCGCTTGTTTTCTGCGTCAGTGGCGGCGCGCCATTGCCAACGCAGTTCTACCCCACCTGTAAGCGCCTGCACGCTGGTCGGGAAGAAGGTTTTGGTCGAACCCTTGGCATTGTCTTTTTCCACGTCGGCGCGCTCAATGACAAAGCGCACCTCCTGGTCGCCATCGGTGTAGGCGTAGCGGGCAAACAGTTCACCACTTTTGATGTAGTGGCTGCCCTTGGTGGCCCAGTGAAAGTGGGTGTCTTCGCCGTTGTAGGGCACGGCATAGGCGGGCGTGCCACCGCGGCGGGCACGGGGGATGAAGTCGCCGTCATCCCAATAGCGGCTGAAAAAGGTGTGCAGGTGGTAGTAGCAGTGGTCGGCCTCGGTGCTGGCCAGCGCGCGCCCACTGGCCTGCGCCAGGGTGCTGGTCCAGGCGGTGATGCGTGTCGGCAGGGTGTCGTCCAGGTAGGCCAGCACCTTGGCGCGGCGGTAGTTCAGGATGCGGTAGATGCCGAAGTCGAGTTCGGCGAGGTCAAGCTTGAGAATGTTGTGCTTGAGCAGGCTTAAAAAACGCGCTTGTGCGCTGGGTGCGCTGGAGGGGGTGGCTTGGGACATGGTGGGTGATGGGTCGGTAATTTTGGCGCGAAATTTGGCGTGAAGGGCTGTGCATCAGGTCAGGCTGGCCAGATGTATTTTGGCGGCGGTGGCGAGCTTTTGGTCGAAAGTGGCGAGTGGGGCTTTGAGCTCGGCGGCCAGCCACAGGTAGGCAGCATCGTACGTGCTGAGGTTGTAATGCTGGGCAAGCTGGTATTGGGCTTGCGGGTCGGTCGGGTGGCGCTCGATGTCGTGGCCCATGTAGTCAGACAGTGCTTGTGCAATCAACGAGGCAGGCGCACCCTGACGCGCCTTCTTTTGGGCCACGCTGGCGATTTCATGGTCCAGCAAATTGGGGACGTGCAAGGTTTTCCCCGCTAGCAATTTGATCGCCTGGTCGCGCGTAAGCTCCTCAAACAGCGCGGAACTCAAGACGCTGCAGTCCACCACCAGCGACGGGCGAACCAGGTAGATGGCCGGCGGCTCGGCGACATAAAGCGTGTGACCCGCACTCATCGGGAATCCCGGTCTTGGCGAATGATGTCTGTTCCGCTCTGCAAGCCCAGCATGGGTTCAGGATACATTTGGCGGCGTTCGACCATCCACTGCTCAAAAGTATTCCAGCCCCGCCGGGTAACGGGATGACCCAAACAGTCCTGACCCACCACCGAGCTAAACGGGCCATAACCAACTGGTTTTGCGCCGTCTCCCGGCTGGCCGGTGCTGGCTGCGGCAGGCGCTTCTTTGGCGGCCTGCTCAATGATGGCCATCAACTCGCCTTGCAGTGAGCGGTGGTTGCGAGCTGCGCGCTGGCGCAGGGCTTCGGCCCAAGCTTGTGGCACGTCTTTGACAGAAATATTTGGCATAGTGGCTCCAAAACAGATTTATTTTCTATTATGGCGCTATTCTGAAGCCATTTCAGAGTCATTTTGTTTCGTTCAAGCCAGGCAGTGCCGGGAGCCCTCACCAACCCGCTTTCCAGCGTTGCCCCAATTTGACCGCCTCAAACCACAGCATGCTGGCCAGCCCCAAGCCCAGTGCGGCGCCCAAATAGAGCAGGGGCAGCGGCTCAAAAACAAACAAGCGCGCCAGCCACGGCAGATACAATGCCAGTGCCATCAAGGCAAGTGCCGCCCCGACCACGATCCACAGCGTGCGGTTGGGCACCCACAGGCTGGCCCACAAGGAGCCGACGCGGCTGCGGTTGGAGAAAATCAGTGCCAGGTTCGTGCAGACCAGGGTGGCAAAAGCGAAGGCGCGCGCCGCACCCTCGCCCAGTTGGCCCGCACCCCATGCGGTGGCGCCCATGACCACCGCCAGCGCACCCAGGCCTTGCAGCAGCGCCAGCAGCAGCGTCATGCCAGCAAACAAAGGGGTGCCGACGTCACGCGGGGGGCGTTGCATGACATTGGCTTCGGCCGGTTCGTTCTCGAACACCATCGAACAGGCAGGGTCGATCACCAGTTCCAGAAACGCAATGTGCAGCGGAAACAGCACCGTGGGCCAGCCTAGCAGCACGGGCAGCAGCGCCATGCCGGCAATCGGCACGTGCACCGCCAGGATATAGGACATCGACTTGCGCAGGTTGTCGAAGATGCGCCGCCCCAGCCGCACGGCGCGCACCAGGGCGGCAAAGTTGTCGTCCAGCAGCACCAGCGAGGCCGCCTCGCGCGCCACATCGGTGCCGCGCCCACCCATGGCCACGCCCACGTGGGCGGCCTTGAGCGCGGGGGCATCGTTCACGCCATCGCCGGTCATGGCCACAATGTCGCCATTGGCTTTGAGCGCCTGCACAATGCGCAGCTTTTGCTCGGGCGCGATGCGGGCGCAGACGTTCACTGTTTTCATGCGCTCCTGCAGTTCAGCGTCGCTCATGAGCGCCATGACGTCACCGGTCAGCAACTGCTCAAGTGCGTCTGTGCCCGGGCTCGACTGCAACTGCGCCTGACGCGCGATGGCACTGGCGGTGGCCGGGTAGTCGCCGGTGATCATCACGACCCGGATGCCGGCACTGTGGCACTGCGCCACAGCCTCCGGTATCTCGGCGCGCAGTGGATCTGCCAGCCCGAGCAGGCCGATGAACTTGAAATCAAAATCGTGCTCAATGGCCGGCCACTGCTCGCCGTCGAAACGGGCTTGCGCCACGCCCAGCACGCGCAACCCTTGCGCGGCCATGGCGTCCACGGCCACCGCAATGCGGCTTTGCGCGCTGGCACCAAGATGGCACAAATCGATGATGGCTTCGGGCGCACCCTTGGCCGCCACCACGTGCGCCGCGCCGTCCAGCGCCTTCCACACGTGCGACATGGCGCGCAGCTCAGGGGTGAGGCCATATTCCTGCATCAAGGTCCAGTCGTGGTGCAGGTGTTCGGTGTCTTTCAGGAAATGCTGGCCGAGCCGGTGGAAAGCTTTTTCCATCGGGTCAAACGGTTCGGCCACGCTGGCCAGGATGGAAAATTCCACCAGCGTATGAAAGCGCTCGGGCAAGTCGGTACTGCTGGCGTAGTCGATCGCGAGACTCTGGCCCGGGCCGTTCTGCGCATCTGACGCTGCGCCGGCATCCTCGGCGTAGAGTTGCGCCACGGTCATGCGGTTCTCGGTCAGCGTACCGGTCTTGTCCACGCACAGCACCGAGGTCGCCCCCAGGGTCTCGATCGCCGCAATGCGCCGGGTCAGCACGTTTTGCTTGGACAAGCGCCAGGCGCCCAGCGCCGGGATCACCGTCAGCACCACCGTGAACTCCTGCGGCAGCATGGCCATGGCCAACGCAATACCAGCCAGCAGTGCCGCCAGCCAGTCGCCGCGCAGCACGCCATACGCCAACACCAGCAGCAGGCTGGCACAGAAGGCAATCACGGCCAGCACCTTCACCAGCCGGGCGGTCTGCTTTTTGAGCGGTGACGGTTCACTGGTCAGAGTTTCCAGCGCCGTGCCGATGCGTCCGATCTCGCTGCGCGGCCCGGTAGCGGTGACGCGCGCAATGCCATGCCCTTTAACCAGCAAGGTGCCGGAAAACAGGTGGCGCGAGCCATCGCCGCCGGGGCGGGCAGCCTCGGGCACCACGCCCTCAGGTGGGTGGCCGGATGGCGGGTCGGGGGAAAACATCGGCTGCGCACCGGGCATGGCGATCTTGCTGACCGGCACCGGCTCGCCCGTCAGCAAGGACTCGTCCACCTGCACCTCGCTGCCACTGAGCAGGACCGCGTCGGCGGCCAGGCGGTCGCCTTCGGCCAGCACCAGCAGATCGCCGCGCACCACCTCCAGCCCGGCGATGCGCACCGGCTCGCCGTCGCGCAGCACCCGCGCGCGCGGGCTGGTCAGGTCGCGCAGGGCCGCCATGGCATGCTCGGTCTTGCCCTCCTGGTACAGCGTCAAGGCCAGCACCACCAACACCAGACCAAACAGAATCAAGCCTTCATGCAAGTCACCCAGCACCAGATAGAGGCTGCCTGCCGCCAACAACAGCATGAACATCGGCTCGTGCAGCGTCTCCCGAGCGATGGCCCACAGGGTGCGGCGCTGATCGCCGGGCAAGGCGTTCGGTCCGTCCTGTTGCAGGCGCTGCGCGGCCTGTGCCGTAGTTAAGCCCGTCAAGTCTTGCTGAACACTCACAGCTTGCGCTGCGTTGCGGCTCACGCCGGACTCAGGTGTCGGTAAAACCATTGCTTGCCTCCTTCCACCGCCAGCAGGTAGGCCATGAGCAGCCCGGTCAGCAGTCCGAAGAAGGCCAGCGGCAGCGGTGTGAATCCCAGATAAGGTGCCAGCGGCGTAAACGGCAACAGCATGGCTGTAGCCACCACGCCCAGCGAGGTCAGCACCAGCCAGCGATTGGGGTGACTGCGCAAGGGGTTGCGCCGCGTGCGAATCACAAAAATCACCAGCACCTGAGTGGCAATCGACTCGACAAACCAGCCGGTGCGAAACAGCGACTCGTGCGCGTGGAACAGGCTGAGCAGCAAGTAGAACGTCAGGAAATCAAACAGCGAACTGATGGGGCCGATGGTCAGCATGAAGTTGCGGATGAAACCCATGTCCCAGCGTTTGGGCTGCGCCAAGTCTTCGGCGTCCACATTGTCCAGTGGCAGCGTGATTTCCGACACGTCATACATCAGGTTGTTGAGCAGAATTTGCAGCGGCAACATCGGCAAAAATGGCAGAAATAGGGTGGCGGCCGCCATGCTGAACATGTTGCCAAAGTTGGAGCTGGTGGCCATCATGATGTATTTCATCACATTGCCAAAGGTGCGCCGGCCTTCCAGGATGCCCTGGTGCAGCACCATCAGGTCGTTTTCCAGCAAGATCATGGCAGCGGCCTGCTTGGCCACGTCCACCGCGCCCTCGACCGAGATGCCAACATCGGCCGTGTGCAGCGAGGGCGCGTCGTTGATGCCGTCGCCCAGATAGCCCACCACATGGCCGCGGCCCTTCAGTGCCAGGATGATGCGGTTCTTCTGCGCCGGGTTGACGCGGCAAAACAGGTTGACACTTTCCACGCGGGCCCGCAGCGCATCGTCATGCATGGCCTCCACCTCGGTGCCCGTCAGCACACCGTGAATGCTTACACCGAGCTGGGTGCAGACGTGGCGCGTGACCCGTTCGTTGTCACCGGTGACAATTTTCACCGCCACGCCACTTGCCACCATGGCTTTCAGGGCCGCGCCGGCGCTGGCTTTGGGTGGATCCAAAAAGGCGGCAAAGCCGGCAAACACCAACGCGCTCTCATCAGACACCACGGCGTGCGGGTGGTCCAGCGGCACATCGTGCCAAGCCACGGCCAGCACCCGAAAACCGTCTTCGCCCAGGCTATTGAACAGCGCCTCAATGCGCTGATGCGCGGCAACATCAAGCGCCTGCGTCTGGCCTTCAGGATTTTGGAAATGGGTACACAGTTGCAAGATGTCTTCTGGCGCGCCCTTGACCACCAGACGGCGCGCCACATCGCGCTCTACCAGTACCGAGACACGGCGGCGCTCAAAGTCAAACGGCACCTCGTCACTTATTGTCCAGCCCGACACGTCAATGTCTTCATGCGCCAGGATGGCATCGTCCAGCGGGCTTTTCAGGCCGCTCTCAAAATAGCTGTTCAGGTAGGCCAGCGCCAGCACGTCGGCGTTGTC
>JBBQQX010000140.1:0-5888 GCA_038215405.1 Burkholderiales bacterium | reverse complement strand
GATCGCCCGAAAACGCCGCGCCAAATCGAAATGCGGCCGCGAGATCACGTTTTGCATCACGCGCGAGGCCGACTGCTCGATGTCGATGGCCGGAAAATGCCCTGACTCGGCCAGCGCACGCGAGAGCACAATGTGCCCGTCCAGAATCGCCCGCGCCGCATCGGCAATGGGGTCCTGCTGGTCGTCGCCCTCGGACAACACGGTATAGAAAGCGGTGATCGAGCCCACGCCATGCAAGCCGTTGCCACTGCGTTCCACCAACTGCGGCAATTTGGCAAAGCAGGACGGCGGATAACCCTTGGTGGCGGGCGGCTCACCGATCGCGAGCGCGATTTCGCGCTGTGCCATGGCGTAGCGTGTGAGCGAGTCCATCAGCAGCAGCACATGCTTGCCCTTGTCGCGAAAGCTCTCCGCGATGGCGGTGGCGTAGGCCGCCCCCTGCATACGCAACAGGGGCGGCGCGTCGCCGGGTGCCGCCACCACCACCGAACGGGCGCGACCGTCTTCGCCCAGGATGTCTTCAATGAATTCCTTGACTTCGCGTCCGCGCTCACCGATCAAGCCGACCACGATCACATCGGCTTTGGTATAGCGGGCCATCATGCCAAGCAACACGCTTTTGCCAACGCCGGAGCCCGCAAACAGCCCGATGCGCTGGCCGCGGCCAATCGTGAGCAGTGCATTGATGGCGCGCACCCCGGTGTCCAGTTGCTCACGCACCGGCGCGCGGTCCATCGCATTGATCGGCTGGCGATCCAGCGGCAGCGCCGTCACGTCCTCAATCGGGCCGCGGCGGTCCATCGGCGCGCCCTGGGCGTCTACCACGCGCCCCAGCAAGCCGTCGCCCAGTGGCAGGCGCAACATGCCGTAACCCGCCATGCGCTCGGTCTGGCGACGCTCACCTAGACGCGGCACCGCGATATAGGCCGCCGCCGGCTCCACGCTGGCACCACTGGAGAGGCCATGCACATCGCCCGCTGGCATCAAAAAGGCGCGGTCATTGGAAAAACCGACAACCTCGGCCAGCACCGGTGCCTGTGCTTTCATCGTGACCAGGCATTGCGAGCCCACCGGCACGCGGATGCCGGTGGCTTCC
Source organism: Burkholderiales bacterium (assembly GCA_038215405.1). GTDB lineage: Bacteria > Pseudomonadota > Gammaproteobacteria > Burkholderiales > Burkholderiaceae_C > Rhodoferax. Next base: position 4,792 of record JBBQQX010000140.1, on the reverse strand, counting down.
AACACTAGACCGGTCAGCCGTGTCAGGGTGCCCCTGATTTCCAGCGCGCTGCCCGTGATGACGCGCTTGCGCGCACTCTCCGTAAAGAGCCGCCACTTGAGGCAGGTATCACTGCTCATGCGTGGGCTCCTGCCAGGCCGACGCCAACCCCAGGTTGGCGACCACCCGCTGCCAACGCTTTTCCAGGGTGCCGTCCACCACGGTCCCGGCCGACTCGACCAGGCAGCCGCCCCGGCTCATGGTCACATCCGGCACCAGGGTCAAGGACAGTCCTGAAAATTCGCTGCGAACGATTTCTTCGAGCAGGGCCAGGTCGAGCGGGTGCAAGCGCACCACCGCACTCCTGCTGTCTGCCGCCAGCAGGCCCAGCGCCTCGTATAGCACGGGCTGCACCGCCTTGGGGTCGATCGACAATTCGCGGCGCAGCACCTGACGAGCCAATTCGCACGCCAGCTCCAGCGTGCCTTGGGCCATGACCTGCTCTGCCTCGGCTAGCTGTGCCTGAACTGCCACAAAAAGCTGCGCAAAGCCGCGCGCCGCATCAGCGCCCTGCTGGGCGATAAAGTCAGCAATATGCCGTTGCGCCTCCACAGTGGCCTGCGCATGACCCTGGGCAAAGCCCTCAGCATAACCCTCCTGTTTGCACTCCTGGTTGCGGACCTGGTCAGCCGCTTCATCGCGCGCCTTGGCCTGCGCGGCGAGCAACAAAGACGCGGTATCCACCGCGCCAAAACGCCACTGTTCAACCGCGTCAATCTCTTCGCCGGGGATAAATCGGGAGTAGTTACGCATGCTCAGACCATCGCATCATCAGCGCCGCCACCAATAACGATCGTGCCTTCATCGGCCAGACGTCGCACTGTCTTGAGAATTTCCTTCTGCTGGGCCTCGACCTCGGACAGGCGCATCGGACCGCGCGACTCAAGGTCTTCGCGCAGCGTCTCGGCCGCACGCGAGGACATATTGGCCAGGAATTTCTCTTTCAGCTCAGGCTGTGCGCCTTTGAGGGCAACGATCAGCACGTCGGATGACACTTCTTTGAGCACCATCTGGATCGCCTTGTCATCGAGCTTCATCACATCGTCAAAGACAAACATCTTGTCCATGATCTTTTGCGCCAGGTCCGGGTCATGGTTGCGAATCGATTCAATCACCGTGCCCTCGATTGCCGTACCCATCAGATTGATCATCTCGGCCGCCGTCTTGACGCCGCCCAGAGAGGACTTGCGCACCTTGTCGCCACCGGCGAGCACCTGGAACAGCACCTCGTTCAAGTCCTTCAGAGCGGACGGCTGGATGCCTTCCATGGTGGCCACGCGCAGCATCACCTCGTTGCGCTGGCGCTCAGCAAAGAACTTGAGTACATCGGCGGCCTGGTCAAAGTCCAGATGCACCAAAATAGCGGCCACAATTTGCGGGTGCTCATTGCGCAACAGTTCCGCCACGGACGAGGGGTCCATCCATTTCAGGCTCTCGATACCCGAGACATCGCCGCCCTGCAAAATCCGGTCGATCAGCAGCGCCGCCTTGTCGTCCCCGAGCGCGCGCTTGAGGACCGAGCGCACATAGTCGCCAGAATTGGATACCAGCAGACTCTGGGCCGCGGCCACGCCGGTGAAGCGGTCCACGACTTCATCGACCCGCTCGCGCGTGATGGCCTTGGTCTTGGCAATCGCCTCACCCAGCTTTTGAACCTCTTTGGGCGACAGATGCTTGAATACTTCGGAGGCCTCGGCCTCGCCCAGTGACATCATCAGAATCGCGGCATCCTGGAGTCCGTCGGTTTGATTCATGTTGTGATCCCGAGCGCGCCCAATCAGGCTGGCGCCTCACCGTTGATCCAGGTCTTGACAATGTTGGCTACCGCCGCAGGGTTGTCGCGCGTCAACTTGCGCGCATCATCCAGGGCCAGTTCACCGGTGGTGGCCACAGCAGGCACATTGCTGCGCGCCGGCGCTGCCAACTGCGGCCGATCGGGCTCATCGGCCTCAATCGCGTCAAGCTGGCGCGATTGAGTCAAAGCTCGGGGTTGCGACTGCGCCAGGGTCTTGATCGCCGGGCGGATCACGCCCAGCAGCACCAAAGCACCAAACAACAAGGTGCCCAGCGGCCAGGCAAAGCTGCGCGCCAAGTCCTGAACTTCGGCCTGTTTCCAAAACGGCAAGTCGACCACCACCGTCCTTTCCGTGGCAAACGGGGCATTCATCAGGTTCACCGAGTCACCGCGCTCCTTGTTGAAGCCCACCGTCTCGCGCACCAGGGCGGTCATTTGCTCGATCTGCTGCTCAGTCAACGGCGTGGTCGTGGTCTTGCCTTTGGCATCGGTCAAGGACTGATGGTTGACCACCACCGCAGCGCTGATGCGCTTGACGATGCCGGTGCCACCGCGCACCACCTTCACGGTCTTGTCCACCTCGTAATTGATGATGGACTCACGTCGACCACCGGCCCCCGGCGCGCCGGCGGCTGCGGTCAAGGTCTGTGGCGCGCCGTTGATGGGCGCGGAAGACGGTCCCGGCGGCTGATTGCTGGTGGCGCCCGGCACGCCCGACGGCGGCCCACTGAGGCCGCTGGCGCTGCTGCTTTCCGATACTTGCTGGCTGCGAATCGCAGTCGAATCGGGCGATTGGTTGGGTTTGTGCGACTCCGAGGTGGACTCGGTCTGCGAGAAGTCGAGCTCGGCCGTCACCTGGGCGCGGGCATTGCCGCGGCCCACCACCGGCTCCAGGATGTCCAGAATGCGTCGACTGTAGAGCTGCTCCAACTGTTGTACATACTGCAATTGCTGCGCATCCGCGCCACCGGCGCCCTCTGCACCGTCAGCCGGGGTCGACAACAACTTGCCCGAATCATCGAGCACGCTCACCGCCGTGGCATTCATCTCCGGCACACTCGACGACACCAGATGCACGATGCCCGCCAACTGAGCCCGGTCCAGCGTGCGCCCGGCGTTCAGACTGACCAGCACCGAGGCCGAAGGCTTTTGCTGCTCTCGGAAAAACCCGTTTTGGTTCGGCAAGGCCAGATGCACCCGCGCGCTCTGCACCGAGGACAGCGCCTGGATCGAGCGCGTCAACTCACCCTCCAGGCCGCGTTGATACGCCAGGCGTTCCTGAAACTGCGTCATGCCAAAGCGATTGGCATCCATGGTCTCGAAGCCGGCGATCGCCCCCTTGGGCAAGCCTTGCGAGGCCAGCTTCAAGCGCGTGTCGTAGACCTTGTCAGCCGGCACCAGAATCGCGCCGCCGCCGTCGGCATACTTGTAGGGGACATTCATGGTCGCCAACTGGGCCACGATCGCGCCGCCGTCCTTGTCTGCCAGGTTGGCATAGAGCACACGCCATTCGGCCTGGCGCCCCATCACCAAACCGATGATGCCAATGGCAATGAACACCACCAGCCCCAGACCCATGCGCAGGCGCTGCGCCTGGTCCAGACCGGAAAAACGCTGCGACAGTGTGGGGTTGATAGGGATGGCGGAGGCGGCAGACATTGTGGGTTCCAGGTCGGTGTGGCGCGATTTTGCACCACCAATGCCGACGATTATTCGACCCGGGTGCCAAAACATTAGCTCGATAAGCCGCGTTTTTACCCCTTACTTCAAATTAATGTTTCGCCGGGTGCGCCCTAGCATCACTCAACTCCCAATTTATCAGGCAAGACCGCCCCATGGAACTCCGACTCTCCCCCACCACCATGCCGACGACGGTGCGCCCGACGCTGACACCGCGCCTGTCATCCAGCCAGGTGAGCGGGGCGGCCGAGGGCGGCTTCTCCGGCGCCCTCAAGAGCGCTCTCAGTTCGGTCAGTGCCTCGCAAAACGACGCCACCCGCCTGCAAACTGAAGTGCAAATGGAAAATCCGAATGTCAGCCTGGAACAAACCATGGTGGCGATCCAGAAAGCGCAGATAGGCTTTCAGGCCACGCTGCATGTGCGCAACCGCATGGTGCAAGCCTACACCGACATCATGAACATGCAGGTGTGAGCTCGCTTGCAAGCTCAGTCCATTCTGCACGATTATTAGAACAAATCGGCCTCCAGCCCGCACGGATGAAGCGTAGAGCGCTATCGATTTAGGATCGAAGTCGGGTTGCGCTGCGCTAGCCTGACCTGCGCCCCTATAACGCACCCGCCCCAGCCCGCTTCAAGCCAGCGTCAGCTCCTGCCCGGTGAGCCGCTTGACCAGGCCCTGCGTCAGCCGGTTGACGATGCCGTAGACCGACAACTGCGGGTTCGCACCGATGCTTGTCGGAAAGATGGAGCCGTCATGAATCGACAGGTTCTCCAGCTGCCAATGCACGCCGTCGGGGCGCGTCACGCCCAGCGCCTCGGTGCCGGCCAGGCCGCAACCGCCCATCACGTGCGCGCTCACCACTTTAGTCAGCAAGGGCTGCATGGCCAACGCCGCTACCGCCTGCCGGCCTTCGGCCCAGCTGTTGTAGGGCCGCGCCATTTCGTGCATCGGCAATACTTGACGCGCGCCGGCGGCGAACTGGATCTCCATCATGGCCAGCAGCGCCCGGCGGGCCCCGTCCATGACAAAGTCGTTGAGAGGATAGTCCAGCTCGGGCGAGCCGTCCCCGCGCAGCCTGACCTGGCCACCAGCCGCCTTTTCATGAAACCCATCGCGCAGCAACGCCAGGATCACGTGGGTGTTGGGAAACTGCGCCAGCATGTCGGCCTGCTGCTGACCGTAGCCAAACACGGTGGAGGCAAAGATCACCGGGTGCAGCGGCGGCGCCTCCAGCTTGAAGCCGATCGGGCCGTCAATCGGCTGGGTGCCCAGAAAG
>JBBQQX010000139.1:0-6028 GCA_038215405.1 Burkholderiales bacterium | reverse complement strand
CAAGAACGGGGCTCGCGCCTCTCTTTATTACTGTTCATCTGTTCGTGCACCGGCGAGCAGCCATTGCCTTTAGAAAGCAGTAAGCTGCGCCCATGCACGAAATGTCACTCGCACAAGGCGTGCTGCAACTGATGGAAGACGCAGCGCGCCGGGACAATTTCACCAAAGTCACCGCGGTGTGGCTGGAAATTGGCCAACTTTCCGGCGTTGAGGCCGAGGCCATGCTATTTTGCTTCGACGCGGTCACGCGGGGTAGCCTTGCCGATGGCGCGCGGCTGGAGATCATGGTCGTGCCCGGCACCGGCTGGTGCATCGCCTGCGCCAAGACCGTGCCGTTGAGCGAGGTGTTTGGCGAGTGCCCGCATTGCGGCGGCTACCCGTTGCCGGTGACCGGCGGCACTGAGATGCGAGTCAAGGAACTTGAGGTTGAGTAAGAAACAATAGGAGACCGGCTATGTGTGTCACTTGTGGCTGTGGTGAGGGCGAAGTCAGGATCGAGGGCGAGCACGAGCATGAGCACGAGCATGGTGACGGCGAGGCGCACGCCCATTCGCACGCCCCCGGCCTCAGTCCGAAGCGCATGGTGCAGATTGAACAGGACATTCTGGCCAAGAACAACGCTTACGCGCAAGTCAACCGGCAACGCTTGGCTGAGCGCGGCATCTTTGCGCTGAACCTGGTCTCCAGCCCCGGATCGGGCAAAACCACGCTACTGTGCCAGACCATTGCGCGGCTGGGTCAACAATCGGTGGCGGTGATTGAAGGTGATCAGCAAACCAGCCAGGACGCTGACCGCATTCGTGCCTGCGGCGCTCAGGCGATCCAGATCAACACCGGCAAGGGCTGTCATCTGGATGCCCACAGGGTCGGGCACGCAATCGAACAACTCAGACTGCTGCAGGACTCCCTGCTGATGATCGAGAACGTGGGCAACCTGGTTTGCCCGGCGGCCTTTGATTTGGGCGAGGCGCACAAGGTGGTGATTCTGTCGGTCACCGAGGGTGAAGACAAACCCATCAAGTACCCGGACATGTTCCGCGCTGCCAGCCTGATGCTGCTCAATAAGATCGACCTGTTGCCACATCTCAACTATGACGTGGCGGTGGCCCTTGCGTTTGCGCGCAGGGTCAATCCGGACATTCGGGTGATCCAGCTCTCAGCCACCAGCGGTGAGGGCATGGACGAGTGGCTCACGTTCTTGCATGGGGGCGTGGCGCAGGCACGTGCCGCCAGACAACAGGCTCAGGCTTGAGGGCTGCGCCATTCATGCTTGCGCAGCGCATCCGGGTCACCGGCGTCGTGCAAGGGGTTGGATTCCGGCCCTTTGTCTGGCGCCTGGCGCAGCAGTTGCAGCTGACTGGCTGGGTGCGCAATGACGCCCAGGGCGTTGAACTGCTGGCGCAAGGCGACGCGGCGCAACTGGCCGAGTTGCTTGAGCGTCTGCGCCTGGATGCGCCGCCGCTGGCGCGGGTGGATTCGGTACGGGCGCAGGCGGCGCTGGCCGACCCTTTCACGACATTCAGCATCCTGGCCAGCCAGTCGGGCCGGGCCAGCACCGCGATTGGTCCCGATGTGGCCGTGTGTGCCGATTGCCTGGACGAGTTGTTTGACCGCTCCAACCGACGCTATCGCCACGCCTTCATCACCTGCACCGACTGCGGCCCGCGCTTCACCGTCACTCGCGCCCTGCCCTACGACCGGCCGCAAACCAGCATGGCGGCGTTCCCGCTGTGCCCGGCCTGTGGGGCAGACTACACGGCGCCCGCGAACCGGCGCTTTCATGCCGAGACCACCTGTTGCCCGCAATGCGGCCCGCGTCTAACTTTGTCCGATGGGCGGGACGAGGCGATCGCGGGCAACCCGATTGAGCGCACCGTGCAGTTGCTGCAGGCCGGGCACATCATCGCGATCAAAGGACTGGGCGGTTTTCATCTGGCGTGCGATGCGCGCAACCCGACAGCGGTAGCGCGGCTGCGTTGCGCCAAGAACCGTGAAGCCAAGCCCTTTGCCGTGATGCTGGCCAATGTCGCCAGTTTGGCGCCCTATGCGCCGGTGTCAGATGCAGAACGTGCCCTGCTGCAGAGCCGCGAACGCCCCATCGTGCTGCTTCGCACCCTGGCTGCTTGCGACGCGGCACTGCCCGGCGTCGCCCCCGGCTTGCTGAGTTTGGGCGTGATGTTGCCGACCACGCCGATTCACTTCCTGCTATTTCATGAAGCGGCGGGCCGACCGGCGGGTACCAACTGGTTGAACGAGCAGCAAGCCATGGTGCTGGTGATGACCAGCGCCAACCCCGGCGGCGAGCCGATCGTGCGCGCTACCGAAGAAGCGCGCACGCGACTGGCCGGTATTGCCGATGCCTTTCTGGACCACAACCGTGACATCGTGGCGCGCTGCGACGACAGCGTGGTTCAAGCCCTGGGGACTGGGTGGCAATTCATCCGGCGCAGTCGCGGCTACGCGCCCGCCGCCATTCGATTGCCGAACAAAGGTCCCTCGGTGCTGGCGTTTGGCGCCCATCTCAAAAACACGGTGTGCCTGACCAGTGGCGATGAAGCTTTTTTGTCGCCGCGCGTCGGCGACCTGGACAACGCGGCCAGTTATGACTTCCTGAACGAGTCGGTGCAGCGCCTGTGCGCTCTGCAGGGCGTCATGCCGGAGATCGTCGCGCACGACCTGCACCCCGATGTCTACAGCACACGCGCTGCCATTGAATTTGCTGATCGCCATGGGCTGCCCACGCTGGCGGTGCAGCATCACCACGCCCACATCGCCGCCGTGTGTGCCGAGCACGGCTGGCAGGGCCCGGTGTTGGGGCTGGCGCTCGATGGCGTCGGCCTGGGGACCGACGCCAGCGCCTGGGGTGGTGAATTGCTCCAGGTCGATGGGGCGCATTTTGAGCGCCTGGGCCACCTGCGGCCCTTGGCCCTGCCGGGTGGCGACAGGTGCGCGCGCGAGCCCTGGCGCATGGCAGCTTCGGTGTTGCATGAGCTGGGCCGCAACGCCGACATTGTGAGACGTTTTCAGGAGCCCGGCGCAGAGACCGTGGCCGCCATGCTAGAGCGCCAGTTCAACTGCCCGCGCACGTCGAGCATGGGGCGCGTGTTTGACGCGGCAGCGGCACTCCTGAATTTGTGTTTTTATATGTCTTATGAGGCTCTAGCCCCCGTTTTGCTTGAACAGTCTGCTACTTTTTTTATAGATAACCATGGCTGGCCTGCCGCCATGCTTGGGGGCTGGACGGTCAGTGACCGAGGCCAGCTCAACTTACTGCCCCTGCTGGCGTCGCTCGATGGCGCGCCCGATGTCAACCGGGCCGCCGCCGGCTTTCACGCCACGCTGGTCGCCGCGTTGACCGATTGGGTGCTGCAAGCCTCACGCGCTACGGGGATCGCCACCCTCGCCTGGGGCGGTGGCTGCTTTCTCAACACGCTGCTATCGTCAGGTCTGCGGCAAAAACTGGAACAGGGCGGCATCACCGTGCTGGCACCGGTTCGAACGCCGCCGGGCGATGGCAGCATCGCGCTCGGGCAGGCCTGGGTCGCCATGAATTCTTTGGAGACTAAAGATGTGTCTTGCGCTACCGGTCATGGTGATTGAAGTCGGTATTGGCCCGGCGGGTGATTGGGCGATGGTCGATCTGGGTGGCGTCAAGAAAGAAATTTCACTGGCGCTGCTGGACGATGTTCAGGTCGGCGATTACGTCATCCTGCATGTCGGTTACGCGCTGTCCAAGCTCGACCCCGAAGAGGCCGCACGCACGTTGGCATTGTTCGCTGAAATGTCTGAATCGGTTGCTGCGACGCCATGAAATACATCGACGAATTCCGTGACGGCGAGGTCGCCAAGACCTTGGCGAGCAAGATCGCCCGGCTGGCGCAGCCCGAGCGGCGCTACAGCTTCATGGAATTTTGTGGCGGCCACACCCACGCCATTTCCCGCTACGGCCTGTCCGACTTGCTGCCGCCCAACGTGCGCATGGTGCACGGCCCCGGCTGCCCGGTGTGTGTGCTGCCGATCGGCCGCATTGACATGGCGATCGACCTGGCACGCCGGCACGGCGTGATCCTGTGCACCTATGGCGACACCTTGCGCGTGCCGGCCTCTGAGGGCTTGTCGCTGATCAAGGCCAAGGCGCGCGGTGGCGACATTCGCATGGTCTATTCCACGCTCGATGCCTTGCAGATTGCGCGCGACAACCCCCGACGCGAGGTGGTATTTTTTGCCATCGGCTTTGAGACCACGACGCCGCCGACCGCGCTGGCTATTTTGCAGGCACACCAGGAGCATTTGGCCAATTTCAGCGTGCTGTGTTGCCATGTGCTGACACCCGCTGCCATCAGCCAGATTCTCGCGTCACCCGAAGTGCAGCAGTGGGGCACGGTGCCGATTGACGGCTTCATCGGCCCGGCGCATGTGTCGACCGTGATCGGCAGCCGGCCCTATGAATGTTTTGCCGAGGAGCACCGCAAGCCGGTGGTGATTGCCGGCTTTGAGCCGCTGGACGTGATGCAGGCGATTTGGATGCTGGTCAAGCAGGTCAACGACGGCCGTGCCGAGGTTGAAAACGAATTTTCCCGCGCGGTCAGCCGCGACGGCAACCTCAAAGCGCAGGACCGCATGGCCGAGGTGTTCGAGTTGCGACGCGAATTCGAGTGGCGCGGACTCGGTTTGGTGCCCTATTCCGCTTTGATGATCCGTGAAAAGTACGGCAGCTTCGACGCCGAGCGCCGCTTCAAGTTGGATTACCAATCGGTGCCCGACAACAAGGCCTGTGAATGCGGTGCCATTCTGCGCGGCGTCAAGCGACCGCAAGGCTGCAAGATTTTTGGCACCGTCTGCACGCCGGAGAACCCGGTAGGCTCGTGCATGGTCAGCAGCGAAGGCGCCTGCGCGGCGCATTACAGTTACGGGCGTTACAAGGACATGACCCCATGACTGAAGTCAAACGCGGCCACGTGCGCCCGCTCGATCTGAAACATGGCCGGGTCGACATGACGCATGGCGCGGGCGGGCGCGCCATGGTGCAGCTGGTCTCCGAGCTGTTCACCCGGTACCTGGGCAACCAGTATCTGGGCCAGGGCAATGACGGTGCGGTATTGCCAGCCGCGGTTTTGAATGGCAAACCGGCGCGCTTGGTGATGTCCACCGACTGCCATGTGGTCTCGCCGTTGTTCTTCCCCGGTGGCGACATCGGCTGCCTCTCAGTGCATGGCACGCTCAACGATGTGGCCGTGATGGGCGCCACACCGCTGTATCTGGCAGCAGGATTCATTCTGGAAGAGGGTTTTGCGTTGTCTGAGCTGGCCCGTATTGTGGAGTCCATGGCGCGCGCCGCAACCCAGGCCGGCGTGCCGGTGGTCACGGGCGACACCAAGGTGGTGGAACGCGGCAAGGGCGATGGCATCTTCATCACCACCACCGGCGTGGGCGTCTTGCCCGACGGGCTGGAACTGGGCGGCGCCCGGGTGCGTCCCGGTGACGTGGTGCTGGTGTCCGGGTCCATGGGCGACCACGGCGTGGCGATCATGAGCCAGCGCGAAAACCTGAGCTTTGAGGCTGCCATTGAATCCGACACCGCCGCGCTGCACGGACTTGTTGCCAGCTTGCTGGCCCTTGGTGCCGACATCCGCTGCCTGCGCGACCCCACCCGCGGCGGCCTGGCGTCGACCCTGAACGAAATTGCGGGTCAATCGGGTGTGGGCATGATGCTGCATGAGAAAGCCATTCCGATCAAACCGGTGGTGGCCGCCGCCTGTGAATTCCTCGGCCTGGACCCGCTCTATGTGGCCAACGAGGGCAAGCTGATCGTGATTTGCGCCGCAGCCGACGCAGCGCGCGTGCTGGCGGCCCTGCAGGCGCACCCGTTGGGCGTGGACGCCGCCCAGATTGGCGAAGTCATCGCCGACGCGCACCATTTTGTGCAACTCACCACCGCTTTTGGCGGGCGGCGCATAGTCGACTGGCTGACTGGCGACCAGTTGCCGCGCATTTGCTGAGACCCAAGCCCTGCGCATCGCGCTGCGCA
>JBBQQX010000138.1:0-6112 GCA_038215405.1 Burkholderiales bacterium | reverse complement strand
CGGGTCGCCCACCGCTTAGCTGAAGACGCCGCCGTATTGCTTGCGCAAATCACCTTTTTGCACCTTGCCGGTGCCACCGACCGGCAAAGACTCCACAAAGATGACCTCATCGGGCACCCACCACTTGGCGACGCGCTCGCTGAGAAAAGCCAGGATGTCTTCGCGCTCGACCGTCTGGCCTGGCTTGCGCACGATGAACAGCAGCGGGCGCTCGTCCCACTTGGGGTGCTTGACGCCGATGACGGCTGCCATCGCCACCGCCGGATGTCCCATCGCGGCGCTTTCAAGGTCAATCGAGCTGATCCATTCGCCGCCGGTCTTGATCACGTCTTTGGCGCGGTCGCGGATCTGCATGACGCCATGGGCATCGATGGTGGCAATGTCGCCGGTCGGGAACCAGCCGTCGACGAGCGGCGAGCGTTCACCTTTGTAGTAGCCCGTCACGATCCACTGCCCGCGCACCATCAGTTCGCCTTGCGACACGCCGTCGCGCGGCAAGGTGACACCGGCTTCATCGACGATCTTGAGCTCCGCGCCAAACACCGACTTGCCCTGGCGCGCGATGGTTGCGTGCTGCTGCGCCGGGCTGAGCTCCAGGTCCCGGGGCGTGAGGCAACTCATGGTGGTGGCGGCGGTGGTCTCGGTCATGCCCCAGCCGTGGCGCACCTCGACGCCGTAGTCGTCGACAAACTTGGCAATCAGGGACGCCGGCATGGCCGAGCCGCCCACCGCCGTGCGGCGCATGCTTGAAAACTTCAGGCCATGCTGCTCGACGTGCTGCATCAGGCCGAGCCAGATGGTGGGCACACCGGCGCTCACGGTCACGCGCTCGGTTTCCATCAGTTCATACAGACTCGCGCCGTCCAGCCGCGGGCCGGGCAACACCAGCCGCGAGCCGCCGATGGGTGCAGCGTAGGGAATGCACCAGGCATTGATGTGAAACATCGGCACCACCGGCAGTACCGTGTCTCGAGGCGAGAGCGACAAAATACCGGGCAGGCAGCCCGACATGGCGTTGAGCACGATCGCGCGGTGCGAGTACAGCGCGCCCTTGGGGTTGCCGGTGGTGCCCGAGGTGTAGCACAGCGCGGCACCGGTGCGTTCGTCGAACTGCGGCCAGTCAAACTGCTCGCTGTGCGGGGCGATCAGTTCCTCGTAACACAGCACATTGCTCACGCCTTCAACCGCCACCATGTTGGCGGCGTCGCTCAGGCACACCCAGGCTTTGATCTTGGGGCAGTGCGCGGCGATGCCTTTCACCAAGGGCGCAAAAGTGGCATCAAACAGCATCACCGCATCCTCGGCGTGGTTGATGATGTAGATCAGTTGCTGCGCCTGCAGGCGCGGGTTGCAGGTGTGCATCACCATGCCACTGCCCGAAACAGCAAAGTAGGCCTCCAGGTGGCGGTGGTTGTTCCAGGCGATCGACCCCACCGCGTTGCCCGGTTCCAATCCAAGCCCTTTGAGTGCATTGGCGAGTTTGCGCGAACGCGCTGCGCACTGGGCATAGGTGTAGCGAAACAGCGGGCCGTGCGTTTCACGCGAGACCACCTCCACATCGCCGAACTGCGCCGCGCCGTGTTCGATCACGTCAGAAATAAGAAGCGGGCGGTCCATCATGAGGCCGGGTTGAAGCATGGTGACTGTCTCCTGATTGAGAGTTAAGAACTAAGAACTAGAAATTCAGGGTTGCTAAAAAAGATTCGATGGCCGGATTGACGAGGGGCGCATGCGTGAGGTTGGCCGCATGCCCCGCGCCTGGCACGACGACGATCTGGGCGTTGGGCAGGGCCTGCGCCATGGCCTTGGCGCGGGGGAGCTCAATCGCGCGGTCGTTGTCGCCATGGATCACCAGCGCGGGCACGGCAATACGCCCGATTTGGTCGCTGATGTCATCGCGCGTGCCCAGGGTCTGAAAGCTCTGCAGCAAGTCCGCAGGCGCGGTTTTTTTCCATTTTTCGCGCCAGACCGCTGCGCCCGGCCACTGATCACCCAGGATGATGGATTCAATCGTGGCGGCGCTTTGCTCCGACAAACCGTTGGCAACCCAGTCCTGCAGCATGGCTTGGTAAAGGGGCATTTTGGCCGGGTCTTCCGGCAGCGCCTGGGTGTCGATCAGGATCAGCGCGCGAACCATCTCGGGGTGGGTCAACGCGCAGCGCAGCGACAGGTAGCCGCCTTGCGACATGCCGACCAAAACGGCCTGTTTGATGCCCAAGTGCGCCAGCAAGGCCGCCAGGTCATCGGCCGAGTCGTAGTAACTGAAAGGCGCGCAGGCGCCGGTGGCGCTCTGGCCATGGCCGCGCTCGTCCCACACGATGCAGCGGTAACGCGACTTCAGGGCTTGCACCTGCGGTGCAAACATGCTGCTGTCCATCAGCAAGCCATGCGAAAAAACAATGGCCGGGCCGGCGCCGCCGCTGTCCTCGAAGTAAATCTGCTGGCCGTTGACTTGGGCGAATGGCATGAGGTCTTCCTTTTTGTGCTTTGAAAGTAGTAACTGTGCCATGCTAGGACAGCGCAATTTTGTGGTCAACCCCGCGGCGGTAACGTCAGCGACAAAGGCCAGATTCACACGGGGAGCGCGCCTCGCGCACGCTGCTGACCCTGGGCTGCCAGCATAATCCGGGCAACTTGATTGCCGATGCCCGTCCATGACCCCACAACAATTCATTGCCAAATGGGGCGCGCCGCGCGGCGTTCCTGGCCCAGCCTATGCCCTGAATGAAGAGCAGGGCGCCCAAAGCCATTTTCTGGACCTGTGTGAACTGCTGGACGTGCCCAAGCCTGGCGGTGCCGAGGGCTATCGGTTCGAGGAGAAAAGCGCTGTCATCGGCGGCAAAACCGGCTATGCCGATGTGTTCAAACGCGGCGTCTTCGCCTGGGAGAACAAAGCCCCTGGCAAAAACCTCGATGCCGCGCTCAAACAACTGCTCACCTACAGCCTGGCCCTGAGCAACCCGCCGATTCTGGTGGTGTCGGACCGCCTGACGATTCGCATCCACACCCAGTTCACCGGCCACCCCAGCCAGACGCACTCAGTCGGTCTTGAAGAGCTCGACCAGCCGGACAAGCTGGCGCTGTTGCGCCGCATCTGGACCGCGCCGGAGAGTTTCAAGCCTAAAGTCACCAACCGCGACATCACCGAGGCCGCCGCCAAGAGCTTCGCCACCCTGGCGGAAGGGCTGCGCAGGCGCAGCCCCGAGCCGCAAGACGACGCAGCTAACCGCGTCGCCCACTTCCTCACCCAATGCCTGTTCTGCTTCTTTGCCGAAGACGTGGGCCTGCTGCCCGGAAAACTGTTTGAGCGCCTGCTCAACAACCGCCACATCACTCCGGCCAAACTCACCCAGGCCCTGAGCGACCTGTTCACCGCCATGGCCAGCGGCGGTATGTTTGGCGTGGACGACGTGGCCTGGTTCAACGGCGGCCTGTTCAAACGCATCGACGTGCCGACCCTGAGCATTCTGGACGTGACCGAACTGCGCAACGCCGCCAACCTGAACTGGTCAGCCATCGACGTATCCATCTTCGGCACCCTGTTCGAGCGCGGTCTGGACCCCGCCAAACGCAGCCAGCTCGGCGCGCACTACACCGACACCGCCACCATTGACCGCATCATCGACCCCGTGCTGCGCCGCCCGTTGCTTAAAAAATGGGAGCTGGTAGCCCAAGCCATACAAGGGCTGCAGGCCAAAAGCACCAAGAAAGGTGACAAAGCGTACCGTGATGCCAAGGCACTGTTCATCGGCTGGCTGGATGCGCTGGCCAACTACCGCATCCTTGACCCGGCCTGCGGCAGCGGCAATTTTTTGTTCCTCGGGCTCAAGGCGCTCAAAGACATTGAGCACAAAAGCCACCTGGACGCCGCCGCGCTGGGGCTGGACCGCGAGGCCGACTTGGTGACCGGCCCGCACAACGTGCTGGGCATTGAATTGAACGAATACGCCGCCGAACTGGCGCGGGTGACGGTGTGGATTGGTGAACTGCAGTGGCGCATGGCGCACGGCTACGAGTTCAAGACCAATCCGGTGCTGGAGCCGCTGGACCACATTGAGTGCCGGGATGCTTTGTTGGTGTTTCCCAGTTCTGAGCCGCAAAGTCAGGAAGCCGGAGAACCTCGCTGTGAACCCGGGGAACCTGGTTTTGAACCCGGGGCGCGGGCGGCGCAGATGCCAGGGGCTCATACGCTTCGCTTTTTGAAATCGCCCCCGACCTCCGCACCACCCACGCCCCTGAGCGGCGAGGGTTTAGACAAAGCCGCAGCCCTTGTTACCGAAGCCCCATGGCCGCGCGCCAATATCGTCATTGGTAATCCGCCGTTTTTGGGGGATCGCAAGATGATTCGGGAGCTGGGCGAAAACTACACGTTTACTTTGCGCCGCGTCTATGAAGGAAGGGTTCCGGGCGGTGCGGATTTGGTGTGCTACTGGTTTGAAAAGGCGCGCCAAGCGATTGAGCTCAATGGGCTTGAGGCGGCGGGTCTTGTGGCCACCAACTCCATCCGTGGTGGTGCCAACCGCAAGGTGCTGGACGCTATCAGCCAAACCGCCCGAATTTTTGACGCCTGGAGCGACGAGTGCTGGGTGAACGAAGGTGCTGCAGTGCGTGTGTCGCTGGTGGCGTTTGGTCACGCAGTACAAGCGCCGCGCTTGAATGGATTGGTTGTTTACGGTGTGGCAACTGATCTCACCGCCCTTGATGGCTCGACCAACAACGATTTGACCCAGGCCAGCAAGTTGCCAGCAAACGCATGCACATCATTTATTGGCACACAAAAAAACGGTCCATTTGACATTGCTGGAGAACTGGCACGTCATTGGCTAAGGCAACCGAATCCAAACGGCTTATCCAGTGCAAAGGTTCTGCGTCCATGGGTGAACGGCATAAGCGTCACCCGTAGGGCTGAAGACTATTGGGTCATTGATTTTGACAAAATGAGTGAATCAGACGCTAGCTTGTTTGAGCAACCGTTTACTCACGTTATTCGTGAAGTCAAGCCAACCCGCTTGGAACTTAGGCGCGACTGGCATCGTTTGCACTGGTGGTGTCACGGCGATCCGCGACCAGCGATGAAATTTGCGTTAAGCGGCATTCCAAGACAAATCATTTCCCCGCGCGTGTCGAAGCATCGAGTATTTGCATGGTTTAGCAGTGTCGTCTTGCCAGATAGTGCAGTGGTAACGGTCGCCCGCGCTGACGACTCCACTTTCGGCATCCTGCACAGCCGCTTTCACGAACTCTGGTCGCTGCGCATGGGTACATCGCTGGAAGATCGGCCGCGCTACACCCCCACCACCTGCTTCGAAACCTTCCCCTTCCCACCGGGCCTAACGCCCTTGGATACCGCGCACCAGCAAACCGAAACCCTGCCCAACGGCGCCGTCATCCCGCTATTGCCCGAGTTTTATAAGGAAAATATGCCTCTAGCCTCCGTAGATAAAGGGCGAGTAGCTACAAAAACAAAAGCAAAATTCGCCCCGTGCACCAGCGCATCCGAGGTGGGGGTGGCTCGGATGTCGGGGGCGATTTCAAAAAGCGCAGCGTATGAGCCCTCGGCGTCCGAGCCATCCCCGCCGGGCGAGCCAGCCACAGCGCAGGCAGATATGCCAACAACAGCGCACAAAGGCGACCCAGCCGCAGTGCGTCAGTCAGCCGAGCGCATTGCCACCGCCGCTAAACGCCTCAACGACCTGCGCGAAGCCTGGCTCAACCCGCCCGAATGGACGCACCGCGTGCCCGAAGTCGTCCCCCTCGGCATGGACCATTCCCCGTACCCTGAGCGCATCGAACCCAAACCGGGCATCAGCGAAGCCGACTTCAAAGCCCTGCAAAAACGCACCCTCACCAACCTCTACAACGCCTCTCCCGCCTGGCTGACCCTGGCGCACCAGCAGCTTGACCTGGCCGTGGCCGCCGCCTACGGCTGGACCGACTACAGCGCCGCCATGCCCGACGATGAAATCCTCAAGCGCCTGCTGGCGCTGAATCTGGCGCGCAGCGCGCCCAAAACGGTCGGAATCGGCTAAAGTGCCCAAATGGCACCCACAGTTGTTCGCGACGGTCAGTTTCGGTTGTTTTTCTTCTCGCGCGAAGAACTCCGAATTCACGT
>JBBQQX010000137.1:0-6142 GCA_038215405.1 Burkholderiales bacterium | reverse complement strand
CGCAGTGGGGCGCGCAGCCGATCCGCATTGGCGCCCAGGCCCATCTGTTGAATTTTTATGCTGCCCACGGTTTTGTCGACCAGGGCCGGCCCTATCTAGAGGACGGCATCGCGCATCTGGAAATGCTGCGCACGCCCTGATGCCACCCTGGCGCTGATTGACCTTTTTTTTATTCTTTTGGAGATACCTCGTGATCACTGATTTCAAGAACAAAACGGCCGTTCTCACCGGAGCCGGTTCCGGCTTTGGCCTGGAATGCGCCCGCATTGGCGCCAAACTCGGCATGAACCTGGTGCTGGCCGATGTGCAGCAAGATGCGCTGGACCGCGCCAGCGCCGAGGTGCAGGCGCTCGGTGCGCCGGTGCTGGCGGTTCAGCTGGATGTCTCCAAGGCCGACCAGGTTGAAGCCCTGGGCCAGGCGGTACTGGCGCGCTTTGGTGCGCCGCATCTGGTGTTCAACAATGCGGGCGTCGGCTCGGGTGGCCTGATCTGGGAAAACAGCGCGGCCGACTGGGAATGGGTGATCGGCGTCAACCTGATGGGCGTCGCCCACGGCGTGCGCGTGTTCACGCCGATGATGCTGGACGCCGCCAAAAAAGACCCGGCTTGGCGCGGCCACATCGTCAACACCGCCAGCATGGCCGGTCTGCTCAATGCGCCCAATATGGGCGTTTACAGCGCCAGCAAGCACGCGGTGGTGAGCATGAGCGAGACGCTGTACCAGGACCTCGCTTTGGTCACGGACCAGATCAGCGCCTCTGTCTTGTGCCCGTTCTTTGTGCCGACCGGCATCAGCCAGAGCCACCGCAACCGCCCGCAGGACGCGACCAGCGCGCGCGCCACGCGCAGCCAGTTGATCGGGCAGGCGATGAGCGACAAGGCGGTGGGTTCGGGCAAGGTCAGTGCGTTGGATGTGGCACAGAAAGTTTTTGACGCTGTCGCCAGTCGGCAGTTCTACATTTACAGCCACCCCAAAGCGCTGGCTTCGGTGCAGACCCGGATGGAAGACGTGATGCAGGGGCGCAACCCGACCGACCCTTTTGCGCTCAAGCCCGAGCTGGGGCAGGAGTTGAGGCAGGCCTTGCGTGCCTAAAGCGCTGACGAACAGCATCCGGGGCGCGCGCGAGTGCCTGCCCGCAGGCGCCGTTAAACTGGTGGTCGGTGATATCTGCAACGCAAACAAAGGGAGGCTTGATGGCGCTGCAATGGCGAGAACAATTAAGCGTTGGCAATGACCTGATCGACGCGGATCACAAATACCTGATTGAGATCATCAACCTGGCAGAGCAGGCTCTGAAGAGCAAGAATCCGGTGGCGTTGGCGGCGGCGCTCGACAACCTGGCGCGCTATTCAAAGATGCATTTTTCCAGGGAGGAGACGATCGCCACGGCGGCGGGCTATCCCGAGGCGGCCCATCTGCACATTTCGCATGAGGCGCTGATCACGACATTGACACAGATTAAGGAGGAAATTGGTGACGCGTGGGAGGCGCCTGCAGCCGAGCACTTCAGCGCTTTTTTGCGCGATTGGCTGATCAATCACGTCATCAAGGAGGACTTGCTGATGAAGCCATGTTTGAAGAAACTCTCTCCCCGCTTTGACCCGCGTTAGGCCAGAGCGCAAGCCGCCTGTGCCCTGTGGCACACTCACGGCCTCTTTTTCAAGTTAGTCAGCGCCCGAGCTGGCACCTCTCACCGTCATGCAGAAAATCATCGCGCAAATCGCGCAAGAACTCCGGGTTCAGAACAAGCAGGTGCAGGCTGCCGTCGATCTGCTCGACGGCGGTGCCAGCGTGCCATTCATCGCGCGCTACCGCAAGGAGGCGACCGACGGGCTCGATGACATTCAGCTCCGTGAGTTGGAGGCGCGCCTGGGCTATTTGCGTGAGCTGCGTGACCGGCTGCAGACGGTGATCAAGGCGATTGACGAGCAGGGCAAGCTCACGCCCGCGCTGCTGGCGGCGCTGGTCGCAGCTGGCAGCAAGCAGGAGCTTGAGGACCTGTACCTGCCGTTCAAGCTGAAACGCCGCACCAAGGGCCAACTGGCGCGCGAGGCGGGCTTGGAGCCGTTGGCCGACGCCTTGTTCACCAACCCGGCGCTGGTCCCGGCGGATGAAGCGCAGGCTTACGTGATTGCCATGCGGCCGGTGGTCGAGGGCGAGGACAAACAGCCTGACTTTTCGACCGTAGCCGCGGTGCTGGACGGTGTGCGCGACCTCTTGAGCGAACGCTGGGCCGAGAACCCGGGCGTGGTGCAGGACCTGCGCGAGTGGCTGTGGCAGGAAGGCCTGTTCAAAGCCAAGCTGATGGACGGCAAGGACGAAAACCACCCCGACGTCGCCAAGTTTCGTGACTATTTTGACTACGACGAGCCGATTGGCCGCGTGCCCTCGCACCGGGCGCTGGCGGTGTTTCGTGGCCGTGGGCTGGAGATACTCGACGCCAAGCTCGTAGTTTCTGAGCCAAATCAGGCGCCAGCCCTTACCACACCTGCATCAGCAGCTATTAAAACAAGAGTTACGCCAGCCGTGTCGATGGCCGAGGGCCGCATCGCGCTAAGACTCGGTTGGAGCCACCAGGGCCGCGCGGGGGATGATCTGATCCGCAAGTGCGTCGCCTGGACCTGGCGCGTCAAACTGAGTCTGTCGACCGAGCGCGACCTGTTCACCCGCTTGAGAGAAGACGCCGAAAAGGTCGCCATCAAGGTGTTTGCCGACAATCTGCGCGACCTGTTGCTGGCCGCGCCGGCTGGTCCGCGCGTCGTGCTCGGCTTGGACCCCGGCATCCGCACCGGCGTCAAGGTCGCGGTGGTGGACGCAACCGGCAAGCTGGTGGACACGTCGACGGTCTACCCACATGAACCGCGCAAGGACTGGGACGGCTCGCTGCACATCCTGGCCAGACTGTGCGAGAAGCATGGCGTCAACCTGATCGCCATCGGCAACGGCACCGCCAGCCGCGAGACCGACAAGCTGGCCGCCGACCTGATCAAGTTGATGGCGAAGTCTTCCGAGCGCCTGATGGAAAAGGTAGTGGTCAGTGAAGCCGGTGCCTCGGTCTATTCGGCCAGCGAGTTTGCATCGCAAGAAATGCCCGATGTCGACGTTAGCTTGCGCGGAGCCGCCAGCATTGCGCGGCGCCTGCAGGACCCGCTGGCGGAACTCGTGAAGATCGATCCCAAGAGCATCGGCGTGGGCCAATACCAGCATGACGTGAACCAGAGCGAGCTGGCCAAAACGCTCGATGCCGTGGTGGAAGACTGCGTGAATTCGGTCGGCGTGGACCTGAACATGGCGAGCGTGCCGTTGCTCTCCAGAGTGTCGGGTCTGAGTGGTAGCGTCGCCAAGGCGGTGGTGCGCTGGCGCGAAGCCAACGGCGCTTTTGCCAACCGCCAGCAGTTGCTCAAGGTCACGGGCCTGGGGCCCAAAGCCTTTGAACAAAGCGCTGGTTTCTTGCGGATTCGCAGCGGTGACAACCCGCTGGACATGACCGGCGTGCACCCCGAGACCTATGCGGTGGTGGAACAGATCATTGCCAGAACCGGCCAGCCGGTGGCCGCGCTGATGGGGCGCGCCGACATGCTCAAAACCCTCAAACCCGAGCTGTTTGCCAATGAAAGATTCGGCGTCATCACAGTCAAGGATATTTTGGGCGAGCTGGAAAAGCCGGGGCGTGACCCGCGCCCGGACTTCAAGGTGGCGCGCTTCAACGACGGCGTCGAAGACATCCGGGATCTGAAGGAGGGCATGGTGCTGGAGGGCACGGTGAGCAACGTGGCGGCCTTTGGCGCCTTCATTGACCTGGGCGTGCATCAGGACGGGCTGGTGCATGTGAGCCAGTTAAGCCACAAGTTTGTGACCGATGCACGCGAGATCGTCAAGACCGGCGACATCGTCAAGGTTCAGGTGGTGGAGGTGGACGTCGCCCGCAAGCGCATCGCCCTGACCATGAAACTCGGCGCGGCGCCCAGCCGCCAGGGCGGTGCCGGTGACAACCGCTTTCAGGGCGTGGCGAACAACCAGCGCGGCGGGCGTGGCGCTCAAGGCGTCTCGCCGTCCAACCCGCCCGCCACCTCGATGTCATCGGCCTTTGCCAAGCTCAAGGGCGTGGGGCGTTAGTGCTTTCAGTACATAATGATTTTGTCAAGCTCTTGCGTCCCCCCAATTTGTTAACGGAGTTGTGCCACCTTGGAACTCAATGCCCTGCTGGCTCTCCCTTTGGCCTTGCCGAGCATTCCCAAGGTGGTCGCGCTCTTGCTCAGCGAGCTTGGGCGCGCTGAGCCAGACCTCAAGACCATCACACAACTCATCGCCACCGACCCGGCCCTCACCACGCGCCTGCTGCAGAGCGCCAATGCGGGGTTTTTCAAGCTCTCGGGCCACATCAACAGTGTGTCCGAAGCGCTGGCGATCCTGGGCCTGACGCACGTGCGCGCCATGGCCTCTCAAGCCGCCTCCGGTGCCTCGCTGAAGGCCGTGCCGGGCATCAACCTGCAGCAGTTTTGGGCCTACAGCCTGAACGTGGCCAAACTGTCGCGCTCGCTGGCCGGGGTGGTGCGGCAAAACCAACAGGCCGCCTTCACTTGCGGCCTGATTCATGCAATGGGCGAGCTGGCGATGCACATTGGCATGCCCGACGAGGTGGCCGCGCTCGACCGCGAGGTGGCCCCGCTTGATTTGCGCCATGCCAAGCTGGAGCACCGGTCTTTTGGCTTCTGCTATGCGGAGGTCGGGGCCGGTTTTGCCAAAAAATGGCAGTTTCCGCCGGCCATTGTGGACGCCTTGGCGCACCAGGACGCGCCCTTTGAAGACGATGTTTTTGAACCGCTGGCCGGCGTGATCCACTTGGCCACCTGGCGGGTGCGCGCGCGCGAGATCGGGCTGTCGGCCAACATGCTGGCCACGACCTTCCCGGGCGCCGTGGGCGAGGTCTTGGGCCTGGACATTGACATGGTGCTGCAGCAAGACCCGATTGACTGGTCAGCCCAGGTGCCGGGGCGCTCTCTGTTGTAGGGTGTTTTCATTGGTAAATGCCAATGAAAACAGGGGTGTTTAAGCGTAGCCCTCAGCGTAACAATGTCCCATTAAAACCTACCGAAACCCACCTACACTTGTCATCCCGGCGTAACCTTTGGCGTAACCTTTGATTTTTAGCGTAACCTCTGGACTGCAGGAGTAACCCCCCCATGCGATTCGATGCACTCTCAGCCAATGCTTTAAAAGACCGCGAGTCGATGGTAATTGATGACTGTCCCGGTCTACGTCTGCGAGCTAGTGCTAGCACTCGAACTTGGCTCTATCGCTACAAGTCTCCAACTGACGAAAAAATGCGTCAAATCAAGATTGGTAACTGGCCGTCAATGTCACTCACAAAAGCAAGTGCTGAGTGGGATCGGCTGAAGACGCTGCGCTCGCAAGGCACTGATCCTGTCCTCAGTGTTA
Source organism: Burkholderiales bacterium (assembly GCA_038215405.1). Classification (GTDB taxonomy): domain Bacteria; phylum Pseudomonadota; class Gammaproteobacteria; order Burkholderiales; family Burkholderiaceae_C; genus Rhodoferax. The sequence goes on along the minus strand of JBBQQX010000137.1, from coordinate 702 downwards.
AGGCAGATAAAATTTTGGCAGAAGCCAAGCGCACAGAGACTGTCTACACCGTGCGAAAGCTCTGCAATGACTACCTGGCTGGGCACGTTGATCTGCACCGCATGCCCGATGGTGCCAAACGCATTCGACGTATTGTGACTCTGCATAGCGCTAGCATTGAAGACAAGCGGGCCGACACGATCACAAGGTCTGACGCCTTTGATTTGCTGGAATCGCTGTTGGCAACGCCCATCATCGCCTTGAAGTTCCGGTGTGAGATGGGCGCCGCTTGGGATCACGCGCTTGATGCTGGACGAATTCCAGCAGGTACACCTAACTGGTGGCGACAAGTGATGAAGCTGAAAATAAGGTCCAAAGGTAAAACACGCGTTGGAAGAAATATTGGCGAAGTCAAACGGGTACTGTCTGAGGCCGAAGTGGTCAAACTGATTAAGTGGCTCCCCAACGTCAGTGAATTAGTCTCTGATGTGATTCAAATGTACTTATGGACAGGCACTCGTGGCGCTGAGATTGTGGCAATCGAATCATCCGAAGTCACGCATGAAAAGGATGGGTGGTGGTGGACTTGTCCAAAAATCAAAACCAAGAATAAGAATAGGGCCAACGCCGGGGATTTGCGTGTTCCTTTAATTGGTAGAGCCTTGGAGATTGTTAAAAAGCGGCTTGGAAGAGTGCAGGGCGGGTGGTTATTTCCAGCACTGC
>JBBQQX010000136.1:0-6410 GCA_038215405.1 Burkholderiales bacterium | reverse complement strand
CAGCTCAATGGGTGCGGCCAGCAAGTTGGTGATGCTTTCCGCCACGGCCATGCGCCCGCTGGCCGGCGCGTTCACGCTCGCCAGCGGCGTGCGCTCGCCCATGCTCATGGCCTCACCGGCAAAGCCCTTGAAATCGGCCAGCGTCACGGCGCAGTCCGCCACCGGCACCTGCCAGGGTCCGACCATCTGGTCGCGGTGGCTTAAGCCCCCCACGGTGCGGTCGCCGATGGTGATCAGAAAACGCTTGGACGCCACGGTCGGGCTGGCCAATACGTCAATGCAGGCCTTTTGCAGATCGACACCGGTCAGGTTGACGGGCACAAAGGTGCGCGCCACCGTTGTCACGTCGCGGTGCATCTTGGGCGGTTTGCCCAGCAGCACGTTCATGGGCATGTGGACTGGCGACTCTTTGCCTGCATCAACGAGTTCGAGTTGACGCTCTTCGGTCGCCACGCCCACCACAGCAAAGGGGCAGCGCTCGCGTTCGCACAGTGCCGTGAACAGCGCCAATGACTCGGGGGCAATCGCCAGCACGTAGCGTTCCTGGCTCTCGTTGCACCAGATTTCCTTGGGGGCCATGCCGGATTCTTCCAGTGGCACGGCGCGCAGGTCGAAGCGGGCGCCGCGCCCGGCGTCGTTGGTGAGCTCGGGGAAGGCGTTGCTCAAACCGCCCGCGCCCACGTCGTGGATCGCCAGAATCGGGTTGCTTTGGCCGTGGGCACCATCGCCATTGCCCAAAATCCAGCACTGGTTGATGACCTCCTGCGCCCGGCGCTCAATCTCAGGGTTGCCGCGCTGCACCGAATCAAAGTCAAGATGCGCCGCATTCGCACCCGTCGCCATCGAACTGGCGGCGCTGCCGCCCATGCCAATGCGCATGCCGGGGCCACCAAGCTGGATCAGCAAACTGCCCGCCGGAAACGCAATCTTGTGCGTCTGCGTGGCGTCGATCACGCCCAGGCCGCCGGCGATCATGATCGGCTTGTGATAACCGCGCTGCTCTTGCTGCTGCGTGGCCAGCCCTGCGGCGTCTGTCAGCAAGTAAGTCAATTCCTGCTCGTACTCGCGAAAGTAGCCGAGCAGATTGGGCCGGCCAAACTCATTGTTGAACGCCGCGCCGCCCAGCGGGCCCTCAAGCATGATCTGCAAGGGGCTGGCAATGTGCTCGGGCTTGCCGTAAGCCACAGGCTGAGCGATGGATGAATCGGGCCAGAGTCTGGACACCGTGAAGCCGGTCAAGCCGGCCTTGGGTTTGGAGCCTCGCCCGGTGGCGCCTTCGTCACGAATCTCGCCGCCCGCGCCGGTGGCGGCACCGGGGAAAGGAGAGATCGCGGTCGGGTGGTTATGGGTTTCCACCTTCATCAGGACGTGGTGCGTAGCAATATCTTTTTGATAGCTACTCAGGCTTATTTCACGGGGGCTAGAGGCTGATTTAGCTACAAATTTCTCAACTTGCGTGCCCTCCATGACCGAGGCGTTGTCAGAATACGCCACCAGCATGTGCTGCGGGTTGGCCTGGTGCGTGTGGCGGATCATGCCGAACAGGCTTTGCTCTTGCGCCACGCCGTCAATCGTGAACTGGGCGTTAAAAATCTTGTGGCGGCAGTGCTCGCTGTTGGCCTGCGCAAACATCATCAGCTCCACATCGGTCGGGTTGCGTTTAAGTTGCGTGAAGGCCTGCACCAGGTAGTCGATCTCGTCAGCCGCCAGGGCCAGACCGAACTGGGTGTTGGCCGCGTCCAGCGCGGCTTTACCACCTTTCAGCACGTCCACATGGGCCATGGGCGCGGGCTGCAACTCGGTGAATAGACCGAGCGCAACAGCGCGGTCGAACATCACGCTCTCGGTCATGCGGTCATGAAGCAGGTCGCCGATTAACGCCAGTTGCGCCTCGGACAAGCTCGGTTTGCTCAATAAACCACTCTTGAGCGTGACGCGGTATTCCAGCACCCGCTCCACGCGCCGCACAGCCAAGCCGCAGTTGTGGGCAATATCGGTCGCTTTCGAGGCCCAGGGCGACACCGTGCCAAAACGCGGCGTCACCACAATCAAGGCGCCATCGCTGGGGCCTGCATAGGGCTCGCCGTAGGTCAGCAAGGCGGCCAGCTGGTCTTTCAGCGCCGGCGCGGGCTCGACGTCAGACGTCACGAGGTGCACAAAGCGCGCGGCCACACCGTTGATCTTGTCGTGAACAGCTTGCAGGCTGGGCAAAAGTTGCTGGATACGAAAACTGCTGAGAGCGCTGCCGCCCTCGAATTGGCTAATGTGCAGGGTCACTTGGATGTTCTGGAATGGGTAGCTGACTGGGTTGAAAAACGACTCAAGGCGCGCGCGGCCTGGGCCCGTCCATGGAGAATGGTGATTTTACCAGCGGCTGAAAACTGCCATTGGACGGGAATATTACTTTAAGCCCTATCGTGTTGACTTGCCTCTGCGCTTCGAAGTGCCAGCAATTTGATGTCAAGTGACTGTCTGCGGCTTTTTCTATTTTGCTCGTCAAATCGAGTATTAACCGCATAATCCTCGATTTAACGAGCAATTTATTGCAATGTTCGACGATTTTAAGTATGATGTTCGTGAAATCGAGCAGTTGCTCTTAACCCTCACTTTATCGAACATGAAAGTCAATCAGTCCGCCGTGCTCTCCCCGCGCCAGTTGGACGAGTGCGCTCGCCTCGGGCTGCAGCTGGCTCGTCTGCGCATTGCTCGCAAGGTTCAGCAGACGGACGCCGCGCTGCGCTCCGGCCTTTCGCGCAACACCGTCTATCGGCTGGAGAAGGGCTACCCGGGTTTGGCACTCGGTCAGGTCCTGCGCTACCTGGAGGCCATCGCGCCGGGGAGCACTCTGCTGGAGCTGCTGTCCGAGAATGACCCGGCGCTGCTCTCGCTCGGCGCGCGGGAGAAGACCAAGCGCGCGCGCGACATGAGCGCGACCGAGCTCAAAGAACTCGACTTCTGAAGGGACAACCGACATGGCAGCCAAAGAATTGAAGCTGACGGTTTTCGCGCACCTGGGTCAAGATTGGGCGCCTTGCGGCCAACTTCTGATGACCGAAGAGGGCCCGAACGTCCTCGCGTCCAGCTTCGCCTACGGCCTGAACTACCTGCACCGCACCGACGCGCTTGAGGTAGACCCGGTGAGCCTAAGCATCCGGGACCGCGACGCAGTGAGGGGCAAGCGACTGCTGCCGACCAACGGCCTGACTCTCTTCGGGGGCCTCCGCGACGCAGCTCCTGACTCCTGGGGGCGACGCGTCATCGAGGCCAAACTCAAGGCCCCAGCCAACAGCCTGCCCGAGTCGCGGTACCTGCTGCACGCAGGCAGCGACCGGGTCGGTGCGCTCGACATCCGTGAGTCTATTCATGACGGGCCGACTCAGGGTGCCAACGTCTCGCATGCCCTGGAGCACCTGATGGACGCAGCCGAGCGCATCGAGGATGGGCTGCCAATTCCAGCGCACCTGGAAGCTATCTTCATGGACGGCACGGCGCTCGGCGGCGCCCGGCCCAAGGCATCGGTACGCGACGAGCACGGCGTGCTGTGGTTGGCCAAGTTCTCCAGCCGCAAGGACAGCTTTGACATCCCGGCCATCGAATATGCAGTATTGCGCTTGGCCGCAAAGGCAGGACTCACCGTGCCACCTGTGGATGTGCGCACGATAGGCGCACGCAAGGTCATGCTCATCCGCCGCTTCGACCGCTATTGGGCCGAACCGGGTAGAGCGCCGGGCACCAAAGACGACCTTATGGCGACCCGGCCGGGCAACGGCCGGGCAGAGCACCGCCTGGGGTTCGTTAGCGGCCTGACGCTGGTGGGCTGCGACGAGACCGAGTCGCGGACAAAAGCATACACTGACCTCGCCCAGGCAGTGCGCAACCACTGCCACACGAGCGTCATCCGCGCGGATAACGCGGAACTGTTCAAACGCATGGTCTACAACGTCCTGGTCAGCAACGATGACGACCACCTGCGCAACCATGCCTTCGTCTTGGATCCTCGCCTTCCCGGCTGGCGGCTGAGTCCGCTTTACGACGTACTGCCGCGTCCGAGCCACGCTACGGAGCGATTCCTGCACCTGGGTCTCGGTCCGCAGGGCCGCTTGGCCACGCTCGACAACGCCCTCGCGGCGCACGAGATGTTCACGCTGTCGCGCGCCACGGCCTGCGAGATGATTGCCGAGCTCTGGCGCGTCGTGCGCGAGTGGCGGGCCTATTTCGAGAGCGTCGGCGTGCCGGCGCCTGAAATCGAGAAGGTTGCGCCAGCGTTCCGGCACATCGACGATGTCTCTACGCCCGTGCTGCGCAGGCAGCTGCCCTAACGGGTGTCACGACGGTGGCTGATTGGGAGGGTGGGCATCTTCGCGCCTGAGACGGATATCGACTTCTCGCTCGACGTACTTCCATTCCTCTGACGCACGCAGTTCGGCAAGCAGCCTGTCGAACTCAACCTCATGGATTGGCGCGTACTCGAACCAATTAAGAAAATCGAAGGGTTCATCCTCTGAGAGTAAAGTGGACCCCGAATTTGAGACTCGTGCCGCGCAGCGGCAACCTGCCGCTGCGTATCCGCGACGAGCAACCAGTTATGCGGCGACCTCAACGTACTCAACATGGCTTAGGCCAAGGGGAACGGGTATGTGATCTTCGCGCAGACCCTCGACATGGAAGATGATGGCATCGCGAATTTCATCTTCGACTTCAGTGATCGTTTTACCTGTCGCAATGCACCCAGGTAGATCCGGCACGTAAGCTGAGAAATTATTTTCTGCTTGTTCAATAACTATTGCGTAGCGCATAAAAACCACACACTTGAGACCAGCCTGTTTAAGAACACTATTCAGCGTGCCCGGCGCCAAATCGTCGCTGGTGGGTTTACCTGGGACAGTTAAGCGACCAGGCTTGCTCGCGTGCTTGTACTGGCGACGGCTTCCTCTGGTCGCGATCAAATACCAACCGACAATTTGCAACATTCGGAGGACTTCGCTTACTTTCATATTGAAAGCATAGCAGACCATCCAATTCACCAACTTACCGGGTTACTCCAGCGGCATAACGTTGTGCTAACCAGCCGCCCGCTTGCGGGCAGTATGTGTTGAGCGATCAGTTATGAGTTGCGTCTTCTCAACCAGACGCCCACTGACGAATTTATGCAAGACACTCGCGATCAGTGTTTGATATGGCATTCCCTCTTCTAAGGCCTTGACCTGAATGTCGCTCAGGTCAATGGATGACAGGCGAATATTGACCCTGCGATCTTTCACTGCGGTGGCCCTTGCTGCCTCCCTGAACTTCTCAAGTTCAGCCTTCGTTGCGACGGATTTGAGGTTGCCTTTGTCAAAGGCGGTCAGGATTTCGCGTTCGTACGCATCAACTTTTGGCATTTTTCTCACCTTGTTGCAAATAGTCCCGCGTCGCCTTGCGACTAGGGATCACGGTTTTAAGAAAAAAGTGATCCTCTTCTTCAACAAAGGGGACGAGATAGACGTAGCCATCAAACGAGACAACGAGAATTTTTTGATTCGGATATTTTGCTTTGTTAGGGTGCTCCACAATATCGAGCAACCCCTCGGACTCAACCGCCACAACGATGCTTTCGAAAGACACGCCCCGGACGGACTTCAGCGACTCGTTTTTCTCAACACCCCATCGAAAAGGTTTCATGGGAAGATTCTACTTATTTGTGTGCCTTTTGTCACCATAGGCCACGGTGCAACTCATAACGTCGAAGTCAAGCCGCAGTGCGTTTGGGCGCTGTCGGGCTTGGATGACCAGTTAAATTTCTCGCTGGCCGAGGCCTGCGAACCAGCCGGACCTCCAACTTGCACCCCAACGCATCCGCATACTTGGTCAGCGTAGCAAGCGATGGCGAGTGCCTGCCACTACCGGACTCCATCCGTGCTACGGCGGATTGGGTTGTGCCAATCTTCTCGGCCACCTGCGCTTGGGTTAAACCCTGGGCAGCCCGCGCCTTCAGAAACTCGTCCAAAAGAGAAAACTCATCGGCCAGTTTTTCGTATTCCGCCTTTACCTCAGCATTTGTCAGTGCCTTGGTGCGAAGTTGTCTATGCGTCAACATTTTTCCACTCCTTCATTCGCTTGCGCGCAAGTGCCAATTCTTTGGGAGGCGTCTTATCAGTCTTTTTCACAAACTGATGGAGCATGACGATCTTGCGATCCACCAAAGTGCAGTAAAACACCCGTCCGATGCCCTCACGGGATTTCAAACGCAATTCGAAGAGGCCCAAGCTCATTGCCCGCGTGTGAGGCATTCCTAAATCAGGGCCGAACTCCGCCATGCGATCGGTGCAATGAAAGTACCTAGCCAAAATTCCTGGCGGCAACGCCAGCACATCAGCTTGCAACTTTTCATCGTGATATTTGATCTCCCACTTCATGCGAGAAATATAGCA
>JBBQQX010000135.1:0-6445 GCA_038215405.1 Burkholderiales bacterium | reverse complement strand
GTGGTCACGGATGCGCGCGGCCGAGTCACCCATTACGTCGCCAGCTTGACCGACAGCACCGACAGCGCCTTGCAGGAGCGTCAGCGCGAACAGGCCGAGGCCACCCAGCGCGCCGCCCTGGTGCGCGAGGTGCATCACCGCGTCAAGAACAGCCTGCAGGGCGTTAGCGGCTTGCTGCATCAGTGGGCGCGCCAACACCCGGCGCTGGCCGAGCCGCTGCAGCAGGCGATCAGCCAGGTGCAGGGCATTGCCGTCATCCATGGCCTGCAGGGGCGCGCCGACAGCGCCCAGGTGCGGGTGTGTGAGCTCACCGGCGCCATTGCCGACGCGGTCGCCAGCCTGTGGCACACGCCGGTGCAGGTGCACATTGCGCCCGCCTGGCAGCCCTGCCTGGTGGTGGAGAAAGAGGCGGTGCCACTGGCCCTGGTGCTCAACGAACTGATCGTCAACGCTGTCAAGCATGGCGGCCAGACGCCGGTGCGCATTGAGGTGCGCAAAGGCGAGCGGCCCGACCAGGTGCAGATCAGCATCAGCAATGCCGGCCAGTTCACGCAGGCGGCCACAGCGCCTGAACAGGCGCACGGCCTGAAGCTGGTGGCGGCGTTGCTGCCGCGCCAGGGTGCGCGCCTGCTCAGGGAGCAGCAAGACGGGCGGGTTATAACCCGCTTACACCTGGAGCCTCCCACCCTGGGCCCGGACTTGAAGATACCCACATGACAAGCGACCCCTGCATTGAGCCCAGCACCCCCGGCCGACGACTGCTGCTGGTCGATGACGACCGCCTGGTGCTCGCCACGCTGGCCAGCGGTCTCGCCGCGGCCGGTTATGTCGTGACGACGGCAGAATCCGCCGAGGAGGCCGAAGCCACGCTGGCTAGCGGCGTCCGCCCGGACCTTGCCATTCTGGATGTGCGCATGCCGGGCTCATGCGGCTTGGCGCTGGCGCAGCGCCTGCATGAGCTTGACCACATTCCGTTCATGATGCTCAGCGCCTACAGCGACCTGAACCTGGTGGCTCAAGCCACCGCCAGCGGCGCCCTGGGCTATGCGATCAAACCCCAAGACATCGCGCACCTGGTGCCGGCGATCGAGACGGCGCTGGCACGGGCCAATGAACTGCAGGACTTGAGGCTGATGCGCCAGCAACTGCAGGGAGCGCTCGATGCCGAACGCAACATCAGCGTCGCCGTGGGCATCGTCATGATGCAGCAACACTGCCAGCGCAGCGACGCTTTTGAGCTGCTGCGCCAATCGGCGCGCCGCCAGCGCTGCAAACTGGCGGCGCTGGCCGAGCAGACCATTGCGGCGGTCGACAAATTAAATTTGTTGCTCAGTAACAATCGTATTGATTAAAGTCAAAAGTTGTCGATATAGAATTGAAATGTAAGTTACTTGGCCCGCCCCTGCCCCTGGCGGCCCCAGCCCCTGAGGCCCTGAACACGCCTCGTTAACCGTCGAACGTGCCTGTGCGCGTCTTGACAAGAAACGAAACAGCCCCCATGAAGGACTGCGATGCACGTGTTCCAACTGCCTGAAAACTCCCAAGGCCATCCCGGCCTGACACCACCTGCTCACTGCGCCCTGGACGAGCTGTGCCTGCGCGGCGTTGTCTGATTCTTTTTTTGTCACGGAAACCTATCTTGAACAATCTCAAAATTTCCACGCGCCTGATTCTGCTGATCAGCCTGCTGTCAGTGATGCTGATCGCCATTGGCGCTATTGGCCTGTTTGGCATCAGCCAGTCCAACGCGGCCTTGAAAACGGTGTACGAAGACCGCACCGTTGCATTTGCTCAACTGGAGCATGTCAACCGCCTGCTGATGCGCAACCGGGTGCTGGTCATGGACATGATGTTCCACCCTGAGCCCGCTCATATCGAGAAGCGCGATACTGAACTCAACACCAATGTTGGCACCGTCAACAAGACTTGGGACGCCTACATGGCGACTTCTTTGACGTCAGAAGAAGAGAAGTTGGCCGGTGAATTTGCCGTCGCCAGAAAGGCCTACGTGCAAGAAGGTCTGCTCGCCGCGCGTGATGCGATGCGTGCTGCCAAACCTGATGAAGCAGCCAAAATTTACGCAGAGAAAATCAGTCCGCTCGCGGCCACGGTGCTGGGAGCGATGGACAAGCTGATGCAACTGCAACTCGATGAGGCAAAGAAGGAGTTCGACGCGGCCACAGCCCGCTACGAGACGATCCGCCTCATCGCCACCGGCTCGATCCTGGCGGGCGTGCTGCTTGCCTTTGCCTTCGGCATCGCCCTGATCAGGGGCATTTCGCGCTCACTGAGCCAGGCGATCGACGCCGCCAACGCCGTGGCCGAGGGCGACCTGAGCCACCCGATCGAGGCCAACGGCCAGGACGAAGTGGCGCGACTACTCAAGGCGCTGGCGGCGATGCAGCAGAACCTGGCCCGGGTCGTGTCTGACGTGCGCAACGGCTCCGAAGGCGTGGCCACCGCCAGCGCCCAGATTGCCGCCGGTAACCACGACCTGTCAGCCCGCACCGAACAGCAGGCCAGCGCGCTGGAACAAACCGCCGCTTCGATGGAGGAACTAAGCTCCACCGTCAGGCAAAACGCCGACAACGCGCGCCAGGCCAACCAGCTGGCCGTGAGCGCCAGCAGCGTGGCGGTGCAGGGAGGCGCGGTGGTGGCACAGGTGGTGGACACCATGAAGGGCATCAACGATTCGAGCAAGAAGATATCTGACATCATCAGCGTGATCGACGGCATTGCGTTTCAGACCAACATCCTGGCGCTCAACGCCGCCGTGGAAGCCGCGCGCGCCGGGGAGCAGGGACGCGGTTTTGCCGTCGTGGCCAGTGAAGTTCGCAGCCTGGCCGGGCGCTCGGCCGAGGCGGCCAAGGAGATCAAGCGACTGATCAACGCCAGCGTCGAGCAGGTCGAGCAGGGCACGTTGCTGGTGGACAAGGCCGGCGTGACCATGGGCGAGGTGGTGGGCGGTATCCGGCGCGTGACCGACCTGATGGGAGAGATCAGCGCCGCCAGCAGCGAGCAAAGCCAGGGCGTCTCGCAAGTGGGCGAGGCGGTCACGCAGATGGACCAAGTGACGCAGCAAAATGCCGCCTTGGTCGAAGAAATGGCCGCTGCCGCCAGCAGCCTCAAGGCCCAGGCGCAGGAGCTGGTGGGCACGGTGGCGGTGTTCAAGCTGGCTGCAGGCGAGGGTCAGCGTGCCCGTGCGCTGGCGCCTGCCGCCCCCGCCCGCCCCGTGACGCGCGCCAGCGCCCCGAAGCCTTTGCCTTTCAAAAGCCTTGAAAAACGCAAAAGCCCAGCCCTGAGTCGCCCGGTCAGCAAATTGCCGGCGCCGGCACCCGCGCGCGCGCCCAGGCTCACGAGCACGCGCCCCGCGGCGGCCAGCGACGATGACTGGACCAGCTTTTAAGCGCGATTTCTTTTCACTGACTCACCTCAACTCTTGACCCAAGGACCAACCGCATGAGAACCAATCTGCCCGTGACCCAGCGTGAGTACCAGTTTCCCGACAGCGAAACCTTGCTCTCGACCACCGATACCGCCAGCCACATCAGCTACGCCAACGCGGCTTTCGTGCGCACCAGTGGCTTTTCGCTCGAAGAGTTGGTGGGCCAGCCGCACAACCTCGTGCGCCACCCCGACATGCCGGCCGAGGCTTTTGCCGACATGTGGCGCAGCCTGCAAGAGGGCCAGTCCTGGCGCGCCCTGGTGAAAAACCGGCGCGAGAACGGCGACCATTACTGGGTCTGCGCCAACGCCGCCCCCATGCGCCGCAATGGCCAGGTGGTGGGGTACCTGTCGGTGCGCACCAAGCCGGCGCGCGCTGAAGTGGAGGTCGCGCAAACGCTTTACGCCCGCTTCAAGGCCGGCCGCGCCGGCGGCTTGGCGTTTAACCGCGGCCTGATTGTGCGCACCGGCTTCATGCGCTGGGCCAGCGCGCTGCAACTCTTGCCCACCGCCTGGCGCGTGCGCCTGCCTTTGGCAACTGTGGCGCTGGCTGTTGGCACCACGCTGTCGCTCAGCGGCATCGGCGCCGCGGCCTTGGCGGCGACCGGGCTCGTGGTGGCGGCCAGCCTGTTGCTGGCCGACTGGTTCATTGAGGCGCAAATCACGTCGCCGCTGCACAAAATCCTGGTGGTGGCGCAGCAGGTGGCCAGCGGTGAAGCCGGCGAAGAGCTGAACCTCAACCGCTGTGATGACCTCGGTTTGATCGCGCGCGCCGTCAACCAGTCGGGCCTGAACCTGCAGTCCTTGGTGGCCGATGTGTACGAGCAGGTCTCGGGCGTGCAGGTGGCGAGCCGGGAGATTGCCGCTGCCAACAACGATCTGTCGAGCCGCACCGAGCAAACGGCGGCCAATCTGGAACAGACCGCCGCCGCCATGGAGCAACAGACCGCCACCGTGCGCCAGAACTCCGACACCGCGCAACAGGCCAGCCAGGTGGCCAATGCGGCCACGCTGGTCGCCACGCAAGGCGGCGAGGCCATGAGCGATGTGGTGGCCACCATGGGCCTGATCTCGGCGTCCAGCCGCAAGATTGCCGACATCATCAGCGTGATTGACGGTATTGCCTTTCAAACCAACATCCTGGCGCTCAATGCCGCGGTGGAGGCGGCGCGGGCCGGCGAGCAGGGCCGCGGTTTTGCCGTGGTGGCCAGCGAGGTGCGCTCCCTGGCCGGGCGCTCGGCCGCAGCGGCCAAGGAAATCAAGGGCCTGATAGACGATTCGGTCGACAAGGTCAGCTCGGGTACCCGCCTGGTGGCGCAGGCCGGCCAGACCATGACCGAAGTGGTGGCGCAGGTGAGCCGCGTGAACGATCTGATCACCGAGATTTCAGCCGCGTCCAAGGAGCAGACGCTGGGCATTTCACAGGTCGGCCAGGCGGTGGCGCAGCTCGACGAGATGACCCAACAAAACGCCGCCATGGTGGAAGAAAGCAGTGCCGCGGCCAACAGCTTGAGCGACCAGACGCAGCGCTTGGTGGAGGCGGTCAAGGTGTTTTCGGTTTAAAACAAGGGTGCAAAATGACTGAGCTGGGATCCATGCACGCCACCCATTCCCATCCTTACCAAAAAGCCGCAGGCCTGAGCTTGCTGGTGCTGGCGCTGCCGCTTTTGTGGTGGGTCTCAAGCCCGGCCCGCCAGCACGTCTTTGCCCCCGGGACCTTTGTGTTCTTTCACAACCTGCTGGAGTTGTTCGCGGTGGTGGTGGCCATGTTGATCTTCATGACCGGCTACCGCGCCGTCCTGTCAGCACGCGAAGGGGCCGTGGTGCTGTTGGGGGTGACCTTTCTGGGGGTCGGGCTGCTTGATTTGTTGCATGCCCTGAGCTATGTGGGCATGCCCGATGCGCTCAGCGCCAACAGCCCGCACAAATCGATGTTTTTCTGGCTGGCCGCGCGCCTGCTGGCCGCCGTCGCCCTGCTCGCGTATATTGGGTCGGCCAACGGATCAAAAATCAATTTATCCAAAAAACGCCTGGCGCTGGTGCTGATGCTGGCGCTGGTGGGCCTGCTGGGGCTGATCGGGCTGCGCTGGCCCGAGCGCGTGCCCGCGCTGTTTGTGCCGGGGCAGGGCTTGAGCCGACTGAAGATTGGACTGGAATGGCTGGTCATCAGCCTGAACCTGGCCGCACTGGCGCTGCTGTGGCAACGCCGCGCTGCCCTGGCGCAGGAGTGCGGCATGGCTCTGGGTTTTGCCTTGGCCTTGTCGGCGGTGTCAGAGTTATTTTTCACCCGGCTCGGGGCCTACGACCAGGACGGCGCCAATGCAGTGGGGCATCTCTACAAGGGCGCTGCCTATTTGTATTTGCTTCATGCCACCTTCAATGAAGCGTTGCGGCGCCCGTTGACGCAACTGGCCGGGCAGCACCTGCGCGAGCAGGTAACCCTGAACGCCGCGCCCGATGGGGTGCTGTGGGTGGATCAAGCGGGCCGTATTTCCATGGCCAACCCGGCCATGGAAAACCTCTCGGGTTATGCCACTGGCGAGCTTGTGGGCCAAAACGTGTCGATCTTTCTGCCTGAGCATTTGCGCGCCGGACACGCGCAGTCCATGCTGCTTAACTTCAAGGCACCGCACACTCGCCCCATGGGCTCCATGGACTTGAACTTGCTGCGCCGCGATGGCCAATTGCTGCCGGTAGACATTTCGCTGGGCTATTGGCAAGACGCGGGCGCGCAGCACGCCATCGCCTATGTGCGCGACCTGAGCGAGCGCAGAAAATTTGAGGCAACGCTCAAGCACCAGGCCAGCCACGATGAGCTGACCGGCTTGCCCAATCGCTGGCTGTTCAACCTGCAACTCAGTCAGGCGCTGGCGCGCAGCGGGCGCGCGGCGTCGCGGGTGGCGGTGCTATTTCTGGACTTGGACGACTTCAAAAAAGTCAACGACAGTTATGGTCATTCAACAGGCGACGCCCTGCTGGTGCAGGTGAGCGCGCGCATGCG
>JBBQQX010000134.1:0-6624 GCA_038215405.1 Burkholderiales bacterium | reverse complement strand
ATGGGGCAGCTGACTGGCGGTATCGCCCATGACTTCAACAACATCCTGGTTTCTGTTTTGGGCTATTCGAAGCTGGCGCTGGATCGCTTGGTACCCGACAAGCAAAGCAAACTTGCGACCTACTTGCGCGAAATCATCATGGCCAGTGAACGTGCGCGCGACCTGGTTGCCAAGATGCTGGTGTTCACGCGCACCCAAGCCAGCGCCAATGCCAATGTGGGTTTGATCTCGCCTGCCGCCATAGTGCAGGAAGTTCTGGCCATGATGCGGCCCTCCATTCCTTCCAGCATTCAGTTCGATGTCCGGCTGGAGAGCGATCTGTATATATTGATGGACGGGGGTGAGTTGAATCAGATATTGCTCAATCTGATCATCAATGCCCGTGATGCCATCGACGGACAGGGTGTGATCGGTATCCGCTTGCACCAGATCGAAGCCAATGGGCAACTGTGTGCGGTCAGCCAACAACGCCTGTCAGGCCCTTATATTGCGCTTGACGTGACGGACAACGGGAGCGGTATCGCGCCCGAGCACATGCTGCGTCTGTTTGACCCGTTCTTTACGACCAAGGAGGTGGGCAAGGGCACCGGTCTCGGTTTGTCCATGGTGCAAGGCGTTTTGCGTCGTTCCGGCGGCCACATCGTGGTCGAGTCGCAACCAGGGCGAGGAAGCCAGTTTCAGCTGTTGTTTCCGATCACCTCCGCTGGGGCGTTATTGCGAGTTGCACCAGCCGACGCTCAGGCGCTCCGCCGCGGCTCAGGGCAGCATATTGCGGTGGTCGATGATGAACCCGCAGTCACGCGTTACCTGAGCGAACTGTTGGAGGGGCAGGGCTACCGCGTGACGCAGTTCAATAACCCCGCCGCCGCACTGGCAGCGTTCGAAGCTGGGTCCCAGGATTTCGATCTGGTCATCACCGACCAGACCATGCCCGGCGTGAATGGCACCGAGTTGGCGCTGCGATTGCACCGTCTGCAGCCTGATCTGCCGGTGATTTTGTGCACCGGGAACGACCGCAGCATTGACAGGATTGAAGTGATGCACGCGCGCATTCGCCACCACTTCACCAAGCCGATTGCCGCCAATGAGTTGCTCAAGGCCGTGGCGGAAGAATTGGGCGCTGGCGCCACTGACGTTGCCCCTGTTTTGCGGACTCCATGAGCCGGTCAATGCGGCTGCGTTTGTCCACCACGGCCGGGACGCGCCTTGTCACCCTGATGAGTAAGCGCGACCTGTTTGCCCTCGCTGTCTGGCGACTTGCGCCGGTTCAGCGTAACGGCGAGGCGAGGCGGCGCAACTGGGATGCGAGAAGCCCAAACAGTCCGACGCCCAGCAGCGCCAGCGTGCTTGGCTCGGGTACGGTACCACCCACGGGGGCGTATGGAAGAAAGGTGGGCGTCTCACCACTGGCACCGGTAGGAACCGTAAGACCGCCGCTGAAACCGTAGCTGCCTTCGCCCACTGTACCCGCGGCGCAGATGGCGCCGATGGTGTTGTGATCCAAAGTCACGGCCGCATTGTCCGCCAAGGCTCTACCGCAGCCAATGGTTGCGTTGGTCCTCAGGGCGATGCTGGTGAGGGCGAGAATATTTCCTTGGAACGACGTGGTTGTATCGAGGATCGCAGAGCTGGCTACATTCCAGTAGATTCCGGCCCCTGAGCCTGTGCCGATCACGTTCACGACCGAGCCAGGCGAGGTGAACAGCGTATCAACCATCTGGAACACCCAGGCCGCATTGGCGTTGCCCCCTCCGTCGAGAGTGAGCGCTCCGGACAAATTGCTCGTTCCAGCAGGAACTGTATAGACCCCCGGAGCGAGCGTGAGCCCTGTCAGGTCCACACCCAAGAGAGTGCCTGGGCCCATAAGCCCCAGATTCGTTCGCGCAATGGTGAGATCACTCTGAGCCTGAGCCGCCACGGCGGTAGTTGCGTGTACCAGCCCGCCGGTTACCTGTGGGTCCGGCCACGCCACGCCTGGCGAAGAGGCAAAGCCGGTGATCGAAGAACCTGGGGAGACTCCGACATTTCCAACGATGGTGCTCGTGGGCACATTGGTCACCGTCTCGGCACCCAGAACCGCGAAGCTCAACAAATCCGACCCCAGTATCGGCACGGCCGATGCCGGTGAGGTGCCGCCGACAAGCGCGACCAATAACGGTATTGCCAATTTCATAGCATTCATTAGATTCCCCCTTACTTTGGTTGAAATGCCCCCAGGATCATTGCCAAATCAGTGTGTGCAGGTGCCCCACACATCAACAAAAGCGGTCAATGTTCGCAGGCCGACAAATAAAGGTAAGCATGAAACATGCCTAGCACAGACTTTTTGTTATAAATCAAGCACTTAGCGGGCGGTCTCACAGCGCTCACAAAACAATGTGTAAAGAATCCCAACAGTAAATTGCCACCCCTTGCAGGTTCAGCACACTGTGCGCTGATCAGGTGAGTCGTCTAGGGCTGGCTGGGTTGCCTTATTCCAACAAGTAGACCAGCGGGACGATCCAGCGAAAAAATTAGGTGCGTGTCATTGCGTCCGCGGTCAAAGACCGGATCACACCACCCCGGCCGTGCGCAGTGCAGCAATCGCTGGCGCATCCAGCCCCATTTCCGCCAGCACCTCCTCGGTGTGCTGCCCCAAGCTGGGGGGCGCCCGGTGCAGCACCGGCGGCGTCGCCAGCAGGCGCAGCGGGCTTGCCACCGTCACTATTGATTTAATAGCTGATTGCGCAGCATCGACGTGGGCTACAGCCTGATTGACTACTAAACCACGGGCCTGCACCTGGGCGTCGGCAAAAGCCTGAGCGATATCGTTGATGGGCCCGCAGGGCACGGCCTTGTCTTCCAGCAGTGCAATCCAGTCGGCCGTGCTGCGCCCGCGGGTGACTGCCTGCAACGCCGGGATCAAGGCATCGCGGTTTTTCACCCGCAAGGTGTTGCTGGCAAAACGCGCATCTAAGGCCCACTCGGGGTGCCCGGCGGCCTGGCAAAAGCGGGCAAACTGGCCGTCGTTGCCGATCGCCAGCAGCATCGCGCCATCGAGCGTGGGAAAGGTCTGGTAGGGCGCCAGGCTCGGGTGCGTGTTGCCCTGGCGCTGCGGCACTTTGCCGGTGTTGAGGTAGCCCGCCGCCTGGTTGCCCAGCACGGCCATGCCGACATCGAGCAGCGCCATGTCGATGTGCTGGCCGGCGCCCGTGCGATGCCGCACTTCAAGTGCCGCCAGAATGGCGCTGGTGGCATAGACGCCGGTGAAGATGTCGATCACCGCGGCGCCAACGCGCATCGGGCCGCCGCCGGGCACGCCATCAGCCTCTCCGGTGATGCTCATCAGGCCGCTCATGGCCTGGATCATCAGGTCGTAACCAGCGCGCTCGGCGTAGGGGCCATCCTGGCCAAAGCCGGTGACCGAGCAGTAGATCAGGCGCGGGTTGACTTCTTTCAGGCTCTCATAGTCGAGCCCATAGTTTTTCAGGCCGCCAACCTTGAAGTTTTCCACCAGGATGTCGCTTTCCAGCGCCAGCTGACGGATCAGCGCCTGTCCCTCTGGCTTGGCCATGTCGAGCGTGATAGCGCGTTTGTTGCGGTTGCACGCGGTGAAATAGGTGGCCTGGGTCGTGTCGTTACCGTCTGCATCCTTGAGGAACGGCGGGCCCCAGTGGCGCGTGTCGTCACCGGCCCCGGGGCGTTCGACCTTGATCACGTCCGCGCCCAGGTCCGCCAGCATTTGGGTGCACCAGGGGCCGGCCAGGACGCGGGAGAGGTCCAACACCTTGAGGTGGCTGAGTGCGCCCTGGGGTTGGGTGGTTTGGGTGTTTGCTGGATTCATGTTTGCTTTCAATTTCGTATTCAATTCGTTTTTGACTTGCCCATGTCTGGTTTGAATGAACTGCGGTTGACGGGTGAAGATTTGTTTTTTGCCATTTTTCCCCCACTCACTCCCCCAACCCCTCTCTCGCCCCGCCGGGCGAAAGAGGGGGGCCTCATTTGGCCGCGTTTCTTAAGGTGGGAACTTTGCGCTCGACGGCTCGCTGACCTCAAAGTGGCGACAACTCATGAACCAGTCGCTCTCGTCAATGGAGAAGTCGCGGTCAAAACTGGATGGCAAAGCCCGCAGCCGCTGCGCGGGTGATCGGCTGATCGGCCTCGTCATGCATTGCCGCCACTTTGAGGCAGCGCGCCATCTAGAAACAGATTTCCCACCATCAAAGCGTTGGCCAAATGTGGCGGTTAGCTCCCCTTTCCGCCCCGGCGGGGGTGGA
The DNA here is from genome assembly GCA_038215405.1 of Burkholderiales bacterium. Classification (GTDB taxonomy): domain Bacteria; phylum Pseudomonadota; class Gammaproteobacteria; order Burkholderiales; family Burkholderiaceae_C; genus Rhodoferax. The sequence continues at coordinate 2,368 of JBBQQX010000134.1, read as the reverse complement.
GAGGGGTTGGGGGAGAGGGGGGGGAATACAAAAGCAACAAAGCCCAATACCCCAAGAGCCAATCAACGAACCAAGCCAACCCTCTGCCAACTCAATTCCACGGCGGTTCGCCGTCGGCCAGCTATGCCGGAAAAGGCTCAATTCCCAAACGCCGCAATCCCCGTCTGCGCCCGACCCAGAATCAGGGCGTGAATGTCGTGCGTGCCTTCATAGGTGTTCACCACTTCCAGATTCACCAGATGCCGCGCCACGCCAAACTCGTCGCTGATGCCATTGCCGCCCATCATGTCGCGCGCCAGCCGGGCAATGTCGAGCGACTTGCCGCAGGAATTGCGTTTCAGCAGCGAGGTGAGTTCGACCGAGGCGGTGCCTTCGTCCTTCATGCGCCCCAGCCGCAAACAGCCTTGCAGACCGAGCGCGATTTCGGTTTGCATGTCGGCGAGCTTCTTCTGGATCAACTGGTTCGCCGCCAGGGGGCGACCAAACTGCTTGCGGTCCAGGGTGTACTGGCGGGCACGGAACCAGCAGTCTTCGGCCGCGCCCAGGGCGCCCCAGGCGATGCCGTAGCGGGCGCTGTTAAGACAGGTGAACGGGCCTTTGAGGCCGTGCACTTCAGGGAAGGCGTTTTCTTCCGGGCAAAAGACACCGTCCATCACGATTTCGCCGGTGATGGATGCGCGCAAGCCGACCTTGCCGTGGATGGTCGGGGCGCTCAAGCCTTTGGCGCCTTTGTCCAGCACAAAGCCGCGAATCGGCCCGACCTTGCCGCTCTCGGAAACCTCCTTGGCCCAGACCACAAAGACGTCGGCGATCGGGCTGTTGGATATCCACATCTTGCTGCCACTCAATTTGTAGCCACCGGCCACCTTGTGCGCACGACTGGCCATGGAGCCGGGGTCGGAGCCGTGGTCGGGCTCGGTCAGGCCAAAGCAGCCGATCCATTCGCCGGCGGCCAGCTTGGGCAGGTATTTCTGCTTCTGCGCTTCGGTGCCGAATTCAAAGATCGGCACCATCACCAGCGAGCTTTGCACGCTCATCATGGAGCGGTAGCCGCTGTCAACGCGCTCGACTTCGCGCGCGATCAGCCCGTAGGCGACGTAGTTGAGGCCGGGGCCGCCGTAGGCTTCGGGGATGGTGGGGCCGAGCAGGCCGAGTTCGCCCATTTCCCGAAAGATTGAGGCGTCGGTCTTCTCGCCGCGAAAGGCTTCCAGCACGCGCGGCTGCAGTTTGTCCTGGCAGTAGGCGGCAGCGGCTTCGCGCACCATGCGCTCGTCGTCACTGAGTTGGCTGTCGAGCAAGAAGGGGTCTTGCCAGTTGAATGCGGCGTGGGCCATGAGTGGTCTCCTGATGAAAATGAAAGAGCAGATGGCGCATGGTAGCGCCCCAGCGGGTCAATGGCAAACGATGAATAATCACCAAGCAATGACTATTTGTAATATATGAATCATTGTGGCTGTACCCATATTTGCTCAATGTAGCGATTAAATTTCACTCTAGCCCTCGTGTTTAAATAACATGTAGCTATCAAAATAAATCAATATTTTTATGAATAAAACCTGTAATTGTGTATATTAAGCACATCATGCGCAGAAAAATCCCCTCGCTCCAGGCCCTGGCCTGCTTTGAAGCCGCCGCCCGCCAACAAAGCTACACGCGCGCGGCGCAGGAGCTGGCGCTGACGCAAGGCGCGGTGTCACGCCAGATCACGGCGCTGGAAGATTTTCTAGGCATCGCGCTGTTTCGCCGCACCCGCCACGGCGTGCTGCTGACCGAACGCGGCGCCGACTACTTTGCCCAGGTGGCGCCGCGCCTGCAGGCGCTGGAGCAGGACACGCTCGACGCGATGTCGGCCCAAGGCCCGGGCGGCACCCTGCACCTGGCGGCGGTGCCCACCTTTGCCACGCGCTGGCTGATCCCGCGTTTGCCCGAGCTGAAGCAGTTGCAGCCTGATCTGACCATCCACATTGAAACCAGCACCCGCCCGTTCATGTTTGCCGACACCGTGTTTGACGCGGCGCTGTTTGCCGGCACGCCGGAGCAGGTGAACCAGTGGGCCGGCACGCGCGCGCACAAGCTGATGGCTGAACAGGTGGTGCCGGTGTGCAGCCCGCATTTTCTGGCCGGCCAGAGCAGCGTCACGCCTGCGGCCATTGCCGCCTTGCCCCTGCTGCAGCAAAGCACCCGCACCGAAGCTTGGCGGCGCTGGTTTGACGCCATGGGCGTGAGCGCGCCGATGGCCCTGGCGGGCCCGCGCTTTGAGCTTTTTTCCATGACGGCAGCGGCAGCCGCGCACGGCATGGGCGTGGCGCTGGTGCCGCGTTTGCTGATCGAGCCCGAACTGGCGCGCGGTGAACTGGTGGTGGCGTGT
>JBBQQX010000133.1:0-6632 GCA_038215405.1 Burkholderiales bacterium | reverse complement strand
TTGGCGTGGATTTTTCTTGACCCACAGCCAGGAACCCATCTCCAAGGTGAGCGGTAAAAATAGCCTATCGGCTTGCGCACATGACTGCTGGTACAAGTGATCCCATAAATCCCCATGCGCGAGGTACTGCAAGCTCTGCGGCTCAATGATGTAACGGTGGTGCGTGTTGGACTGCACGAAAATGCGTTTGAGGGCATGCATCTCGGCCAAATGGGTGATGGGAACGCGGGTGTGCGCGTAGGGGAACCAGATACGGTCGCTGCTGCCAAAGCCCGAATGACAGTCAATACTCAGACTGAACTGGCGTGACAGCAGTTCAGTCTTCACGACTTCACAGACGGCCTGATTCTCAACTTCCATGGCCCGGTCCTTGAGACCGCGGTACCAGGGCAAGCCAGCGCTAAAGCGCTGCCCGCCAACCATGAAAGGCACTGACTCTTGCGCCTCGACTGGTGCGTTTCGCATCAAGTCCACCCCATTGGGATTGGCCCGGGTGCCTAGCGCCATTCCACCCGGGTTGACGATGGGCATGAAGACCAGCCGGACCGATTCGAGTTGCCGGTGCAATGTGCTGTCCCATTGCAGGCGCATGACCAGACTCTGCAGATACGAAATGACGACGCCGGTGCCGATGCGCTCCAAACCATGAACGCCACCAAAATAGCCCACTGCGGGCACGTCAGGCGACGGATTTCCCAACGCAATGACATGAACCGGATAGGAGCCGCCCCCTGGCAGATCCACGTTGCAGGCGACGCGTGTTTCCAGCCAGGCGGCGCCCAACTCGATGAGGCGCTCCAGCGCAAGCAGTTCTGGCAGCCTGGCTTGCGTCACAGTTGCTGGCGCGATATGAATTGAAGTACGACCATCATGAAGGGGGACTTTAGCGTCCTATCCCGCGCGCCTGCAACACTTGCCTGGACAAACGTCGTTAATTCGCACTGACACGAATTTGTCATGAAGCCGGTGTAATTTGGCCGCTGCCCACTTCAAAACGCTTGCCAGCGACCACCCTATGTTTAACCAAAGAGCCTTTTTTCGCATCCTGACGATCCCGGCCTGCATTGCCTGTGGTGTGGTCGAATTCCTTGCGTTGCAGCGTTCACGCCTGCTACGTCGTCGCACGTATTTCTGAGCTGGACTAGGCAGCGCCAAAGCGCTTTCGCGGCAACGGCGCACGCAAGCCAAGCGCCGTCGGCCAGCGCACATGGCCCGTTGTGGCCCCAGCCAGGTTCAAAATGAAAGAGTCAGGACGCATAATTGAAGGACAGGCTTGCATCTGATGAAAACAAAAAATTCTTCCCTTGATCCAAAAGAGATCGAGCTCAAGCTGGCCTTGCCAGGGGCTGATCCGGCCGATCTGGCAAAACGACTGGCTCAGCTGCCCTTGCTGGCCCGGCGCAAGGCGACGCAGCTGCACCTGCATAACCTTTACTACGACACACCCGAACAAGGATTGCGGCAAGCGCGCATCGCGTTGCGAATACGGCGGGTTGGCAGTGATGAAAACCCGCAATGGCTGCAGACTCTCAAGATCGGAGGTCTTGGTGATTCGGCTCTGAGTCAGCGCGGCGAATGGGAAGTTGCGGTGCCAGATGCGACGCTCGATTTGCAGACCCTGCAAGCAACCCCATGGCAGCAGATTGATCCAGATGGCAGCGTTTTTCAGGCGCTGGCGCCGAGTTTTTCAACAGTTTTCGACCGGACCACCTGGGTCGTTCGCAAGCGCGACGGCAGCGCGGTGGAGCTCGCACTGGACCTTGGGCAGATAGACGCCAATCAGACCCAATCACCCATTTGCGAACTGGAGCTTGAGTTGCTCGCGGGCTCACCCCTTGCGCTGTTTGACATTGCCCGACAAATTGCCAGGACGATTGCGGTATTGCCCGCCAACATCAGCAAGTCCGAACGTGGCTACTTGCTGGCCGAGCGCTGTCTGGACAAGCCATTGAGGGCCCAGCCCCCCGCCGTCACCGCCAGGCTCTCATGGCAGCAGGCAGCGCATCGGGTTTTGCGCGAAATGTTCTGCCAGTTCACGACCAACCTGGGCCTGCTGGGAAGTTCTGACAACCCGGAGATCGTGCACCAGGCGCGGGTGGGTTGGCGCCGCTTTAGAAGCGCCTTGCGACTCTTCAAAGTGACCGGTGCGGGTGATGCGATCCCCGCGTGGCAAGCGCTGCAACCCCTGTTAAGTCTGCTGGGTGAAGTACGCAATCTTGACGTTGCTTGCACGGAGACACTGCCTCAGCTCCTTGATGCCTACGCGGACGGCGACAGCCGACGGGCACACGCGTGGCTGGCTATGCAGGAGGAGGTGGCACAGGCCGCCACGCATCAACGCGGGCTGGCGCGCCACGCGCTGCAACAACCCGTGGTTGGCGTATGCCTGCTTGAAATCACGCAATGGCTAGAAGAATTGTCAGTATCAAAGAGTGCAGGCGATGCGGCGCATGGACCCAAAGGGTCCTTACTGGACTGGGCCAGGCAACGCATCAAGCGCCTGCATGATCAGCTGGAGCTTGCGCTGCGGGACAGCAGCGCCACAGACGGCCAGCACCGCGCTCGCATCGTGGCCAAGCGACTGCGCTACAGCATCGAGGCATTGCGGCCGCTGCTGCCCAAGAAGCGGTCGCAACGCTGGCACGACCAGGCGAGCGAGCTTCAATTGCACATGGGCAGCGCGCGCGATGTCAGTCTGGCCGTCACCTTGGTTGCCAAACTGGAGACAGAACCCGGCGTTCTTGATTTTTTGCGTGGCGTTGCCAAGGGCAGACAAAGCTGAGTTCGCAGTGGCGACAAGGCAGCAGAAGAATAAAAAATGATAGCTGCTCGCGCAATATCTGCGAGGGCTAAGGTCCGATTTGGCTTTGAAAGATCAAGTGAAGCGCTTCCTTGCTGATGCTGATGAGCGCCGCGCGCCGCGCTCAGCTGTCACTGGGACTCGCACGCATGGCTATCACCGCCCGGTGCAAGTCGGCGCTCCACACACGCCGTTCGCGCCCCTGGGCGACTTGCTGCTCGCCAAACGTCAGGGTCGCACACAGCGGCGGTGAATTCAGAATGCGCCAGATTGATCCGATCAGCGTGTCCTCGTCGATGTAGCACGCGGTCTGGCTTTGCGTGGCGCTGGCGCCATCTGAAAACCGAATCGCTACGGGCTGAACCGGCGCATCGGCCGCAATGGCGGCTTGGACCAGGTTGGCATGAAATGGCAGCACACCCACCCCGTCACTGCTGGTGCCCTCTGGAAACACCGCGATCACATCGTCAACGTGCAGGTGATCGGAAATCTGCTGCACCACACGCAAGGCGTCACGCCGGGACTCGCGCTCGATAAACAAGGTGCCAGCCGCTGCGGCCAAGGTTCCAATCAAGGGCCAGCGCCCCACTTCGGCTTTGGCAACAAAGCGGCAATGGCAGACCGCATAGATCACGTAAATGTCGAGCCACGAGATGTGGTTACACACCAGCAACAAGGGGCCACGCTTTGGCGGCCTGCCAATTACTATCAATTTGATAGCCAGCAGCGCAAGAAGGGCGAGGGCCCAGACCCTGATTCGCTCTTGCTTTTGTGGGGTCGTCAGTCCAGGAAACACCAGAACCACCGTCCACCAGCCACGCAGCAGATGCAACAGCACACCTGCCATTTTCCAACCGGCACGAGCCCGCAAAGCAATCGATTTCATCAGGCCCGAACCACACTGGCTCGCCGCGCAGGCGTGCAAAGCGCACGCCTGCATGGCAAGACGCCGATGATGATCATTCGAACCCTGGCAACGACATGAAGCTCACGCTCACAGTGTGGGCAGGCCGCTGAGGTAACCGATGGCCGCGCTCTTCTTGTTGTTCCAGTTGGCGTTGATCAGCGGATCGGCACCGGCCTTGACGAGCGAGTGGATGCCGCTCCAATCACCCGCGTGCTGGAAGTTGCTCATGAGGTAGGAGAACCCATTGAGGTTGTCCACCGCCTGCAAGCCGGTCGATTCCGCACCGGCGGGCACCGACATAATGCGCGACAGCTTCTTGCTGTCGACGTTGTAGGCCCACAGGAAGTTGTTGACGTGCATGCCCGAGTCTTCGCCGATGTAGAGGGTGCGCAACTTTTCCGAGAACTTGAGGTTGTCCGGATTGGCAATCTTGTCCACGTTGGCGGTGTTGCCCACGGCATCCGGCGCAGCCAGGTCCTCGCCCACCAGCGCGGCAACCGCAGCCATGCTGGAGGGAACCCAGTCGCTGCCAATCGTTGCGCCCGCCTTGTCTTTCTGGCCACTGGACAGTTTGATTTCATAGACGGCACCTGCCAGGATCTGGGCGACCTGAATATCGCCAGTGGTGTCGGACATGCTTTTCTGGATATACGACATCGCGCTGTAAAGGACTTTGTCCTTGCGGTTGACCGTTGTCCCTTCCATCTTGGTGAATTCCATCGAGCCACCCATGACGCCAGCGTAGCGATGGGTTTCCAGGAAGGCGGCCGCTTTTTCCATGCCGACGGTGAACTTGACCCACTCGGTCTTGCCGTTGAAGGCGATCTTGGTGTAGCTGGTGTCGACTGGATCGGTGGTCTTGACCGTGACGATGTCGCTGGCCTTGAGGCTGTCGGCCAAGGCCTTGACTTCCACGCTGGTGGCGCTCCCCAGCTTGATCCAGCCCAGCGTGGCGGCACCGCCCGCGCCGGCCGATGTCTGCGTCCACTTGGCAACGTACAAGCTGCCGCTGCTCAAGTCGCTGGCGTTGTCGGCGATGAACATGAACAGACCGGTGTTGCTGCCGTCATCGCCCATCAACACGGTTTTGTTGTCCGGCATCACCTCAACCAGTTCGCGCGCCACGCGACCCACGCAGTAGTGCTTCTTGATGCTGGCGCTGCCGTCGGGGTTGACCGTCACCTCAGGCAGATGGCCATAGTGGTAGGGGTTGGCGGCCGTGGTGCTGCCGTACAGGTTCTGGCTGAAGGCCTGGAACAGGGTGTTACTGGCGATGTTCACGGCATCGGGCTCGTATTCCTCGCTCGACAAGTGGGTGTTCCAGGGCGACAGGCTCGAAGCACATGTAATCCACAGGCCGTTGACGCTGCTGGTATCGACCGGAAAGTAGCGCACCACCGATAGAGCCCCGGTGCTCTTGTCCTGGTCGAGCGCGGCCACGGCAATTTGCGATGGCAGTTTGCCGTACATATCCGTGCCGGCAGGCGCTGGGCGGATACCCGCAGAGGCGTTGTTGGCCGTCAGGTATTCGAACTGGGTGACCAGAAACAGCGTATTGCCTTTGACGCCCGGCACCGTCGGGTTGGCCAGCGACAGCAGCGAGTTGCCGTCCGGGCTGTCGCTGAAATACGGCATCGATGTGGCGCCCGACGTGTCAATGATGGGAGCGCCGCTCTTGTCGAAGTAGCCGCCCGCGATCACGCTGGCGTTTCCATTTTTGAGACTGTCGCCGGTTTTGTAAAGTGTGTTGTAGGCCAGTGCTTGCGTTTTCGTGGTGCCGTCGGTGTAAAAAATTTTCACGCTGGCGCTGGTCAGGGTGGTGGCGCGCTGCGCATCCGTTGCGGGAGCCGCCATACCGATGAATTCCACCGAGATGATACTGGCGGCCACGGCATCGCTGCCGCCGCAAGCGCTCAGGCCAAAGCTGCCCAAACCCAGCGCGGTGACGCCACCCAAAGCGCCCTTGAGCACTTGGCGGCGTTGCAGGTGAGTCGCTCTTGGCGCAATGCGTTCGGGCTTGCCCGTTGCGGTGTTGGTGAGTGAAAGATTTGACGACATGACGACTCCTTGGGTTGAAAAGTAATCAGCTTAAAAACTGATCGTGACAGCATGACGGCGCTTTGATGACGTTTCCGTGAAACACCACGCCCGTCACCAACCATCAATTGCCGGACTAAAGCAACTCAGGTGACTGCACCGTGACCACCACGGTCTGCGACTGGGCATCAAGCTGGCGATAGCGCAGCCACCAGAGGGCACCCTTCTTGACAGTGCATTCACGCGCAGTCAAGCCAAGCAATTGGGCGATGGTTTGCCCCAGGACGGGTTGATGGCCCACCACCAGCACCGTGCCTTTCGCCGCAGGCCATTGCACCAATTGCAGCAACTGCTCGGTGCTGGCGCCCGGCGCCAATTCCTCGCGCACTTTGTATTTGCGCCCCAGTGCCTGCGCCGTTTGCTCGCACCGGCGGGCTGGGCTGACCCAAATGCGTGCTCCTTCGGGCAACTGGCGGTCCAGCCATTTGGCGACCCTTGCAGCCTGCTTTTCACCCCGCGCGGTGAGCGCTCGGGCCAAGTCGTCGCAACCCTCCCCCCATTCCTGCGCCTCGGCATGACGCCATAAAACGAGGTCCATCTCAGGCCCCGCGTCTTCCATCATGGTCGGCGTAGCGTGCCATCAGGGCTGCTTGCGCGCCATGGGCCTGGCGTGGATGCTCGCTCTTGACGCGCGCGTAGCTGCCGTCTGGCAACAAGTCCCACGCGTCAACGCCGTCATGCAAATAGGCCACCAACTCTTCATCCACAATGCGCTGGCGCTGGACCGGGTCGGTCACCGGCCAGGCCAGTTCGACCCGGCGCAGCATGTTGCGGTTCATCCAGTCGGCGCTCGACAGGTACAACTCTTGCACCTCATCCTGGCGAAAG
>JBBQQX010000132.1:0-6752 GCA_038215405.1 Burkholderiales bacterium | reverse complement strand
GATAACGGTTGTGCGATAGCCACCGTACTTTCCCAACGCTTTGGTGAAGTCGACGATCTGACTGCGTGAAAGCGGCTTGTGATGTTCGACCTTCGGTCGATGAATGGCCCCTTTCAATGCGGCGGCGGGATCGCCATCGGCGCGGAGCGTGGCAACGGCATACCTGAAGATGGCCGAAGACCACTGGCGAACCAATAGAGCAACCGTCTCGGCTCCCCGCCCTTCGATTCGGCGGATGATTTCAAGCAGGTGTGCCGCCGTTACGCTACGAATCGGCAACCTACCCACATAGGGAAATACATCTGACTCCAGGAACCGCTCTACTTGACGCTGGTAGTAGGACGTCCATCCGGAGGATTTCTTGGAAATCCACTCCTTCGCAACAGCTTCGAACGTGTTGGCGTTCGCCGCATGGATTGATAGCCGTTCGGCCCGCCGGCTATGTGAAGGATGAATCCCCTGCTTGACCAGTGCCCGGGCCTTGCCATGCTCAGCGCGCACCTCCGCAAGAGCGATGCTCGGATACGCACCGATAGCAAAGATGTTCTCCTTACCAGCAATGCGATAGCGAAAACGCCAGAGCTTCGCCCCTGTCGGACGCACTTCGAGGTATAGGCCACCACCATCGGTCAGCTTGATGGGCTTTAGACCGGATTTGGTGTTGCGGATCTTGGCGTCAGTAAGCGACATGATGCGGGTATCGGGCTTTGGTACCCGCAACGGTACCCGCAATTTCTCTGGCTTACAACGGATGTTCGCGGACATCTATGGCATGAAAATGCCTGATTTGAAGCCATTTCGCGCGATTAAGCGGACTATTACGGATATGTCTGGATGCAGATGCTAGTTGTCGATCATCAGCAACATGGCGAGTATCACTTCCGTGGCATTGGCGCAGTGCGTCATGATAACCACACAGCGCCTGCCGCGGGTTCCCGCGGGAATCGAAGGTGGCTTTGCTCAGCCGCGCGGGGCCAGCAGCGCAGCCGACAATCCCGCATCCACCAACGCTGCCGGCAGCGGCAGGCCGAGTGCCAGATGGGCACAGGTTTCGCCCATCGCGGCGCTGGTCTGGATGCCGTAGCCGCCTTGCGCGGCGACCCAGAAAAAGCCCTTGGGCTCGCTCGCAAAACCGCCGACCAGGTCGCCGTCAGCCACAAAGGAGCGCAGCCCGGCCCAGGTCCGGGTCGGGCGGCGGATGTTCAAAGTTGTCACCTCTTCGATGCGGTACATGCCCAGCGCCACGTCCAGTTCTTCGGGCTGAACATCTTGCGGCGTGGTCGGGTCAGCATTGGCGGGCGAGCCCAGCAGCAGGCCCGCTTCGGGCTTGAGGTACCAGTCCTCGCTCATGCCAATGGCCATCGGCCAGTGCGCGGTGCTTGAGTCTGCCGGTGGCGCAAAAATGAAGGCCGAGCGCCGGCGCGGCTCCAGCCCGATCGGCTGCACGCCCGCCATGCCCGCCACCACGTCCGCCCAGGCACCGGCGGCGTTGAGCACCACCGGTGCCTGGTAGTTGATGCCACCGGCCTGCACGCGCCAGCGGCCGTTGGCGTGTTCCAGCGCGGTGACTTCGGCATCGCAGACCACAGAGCCACCGGCGCGGCGCAGCCCGCGCAGGTAGCCCTGCAAGAGCGCATCCACGTCCATGTCGGCGGCGTCGGGCTCGTACACCGAGCCCAGCACCAGTTCCGGGCGCAGCGCGGGCACCAGTGCACAGGTGGCCTGCTGGTCAAGCAACTCGGCACTGGCAATCAGGGCGTGCATGGTGGCCCATTTTTCGGCCAGCAAATCTTCTTGACCGGGTGCGGCCACCATCAGCGCGCCGCGTGGCGACAGCAAGGGATGCTCGCTGAAGCCTTCTGGCGGTGTTTGCAGGAAGGCGCGGCTCGCCATGGTGAGCGCGCGCACTTGAGGCGTGCCATAGCTTTCCATGAAGATTGCGGCCGAACGTCCGGTGGCGTGGTAGCCCGGCTGCGACTCGCGCTCGAGCACTATGACACGGCCATGTGGCGCCAGCCAGTAGGCCACCGAAGCCGCGGCGATACCGCCGCCGATGATGATGAAGTCAGCCTGTTGGGCCATGGTGTCTTGCCGGATAGTGAAAAATGGCAGTGTCTGACAAAAGGCAGTCCATTTCCATACAAATAAGACTAATCTCGATTTCATTCACGCCGCTAATAATTGGAAACCCCTCTCATCACCCACCTGGAGCACACCATGCTGGTCGGACTACCCAAAGAAATCAAAAACAATGAATACCGTGTCGGCCTGACGCCGGCCAGCGTGCATGAGCTCGTCGCGCACGGCCACCGGGTGCTGGTGCAGCGCGGCGCAGGCGCCGACATCGGCCTGAGCGACGCGCAGTACGAGGCGGCAGGTGCCACGCTGGCGCTTGACGCTGCCACGGTGTTTGCCCAAGCCGACATGATCGTCAAGGTCAAGGAACCACAGCCGCAGGAGTGCGCCCTTTTGCGCCCGGGGCAGGTTCTGTACACCTACCTGCACCTGGCGCCCGACCCGGAGCAGACCGCGGCGCTGGTCCAATCAGGTGCGGTCTGCATTGCCTATGAGACCATCACCGGCCCCGGCGGCGGCCTGCCCTTGCTGGCGCCGATGAGCGAAGTGGCCGGGCGCATGGCGGTGCAGGCCGGTGCGGCGCATCTGGAAAAGTCCAAAGGCGGCATGGGCGTGCTGCTCGGTGGCGTGCCCGGCGTCGCGGCGGCCCAGGTGGTGATCCTCGGCGCGGGTGTGGTCGGCACGCACGCGCTGCAAATGGCGGTCGGCCTGGGCGCACGGGTGACGGTGCTCGACAAAAACGTCGACCGGCTGCGCCAACTCGATCTGGTGTTTGGCAACCGCGTCAATACCGTGTACGCCAGTGCGCACAGTGTCGAAGAGGCTGTGCTCGATGCCGACCTGGTGATTGGTGCGGTGTTGGTTGCGGGCGCCGCCGCACCCAAGCTGGTGACCCGCAGCATGATCTCGCGCATGAAGAAAGGCGCCGTGGTGGTGGACGTGGCGATTGACCAGGGCGGCTGCTTTGAGACTTCGCACGCCACCACCCACACCGATCCCACTTTTGTGGTGGACGGCGTGGTGCACTACTGCGTGGCCAACATGCCGGGCGCCGTGGCGCGCACCTCCACCTTTGCGCTCAACAACGCCACCATTGCGCACGCCGTGGCCCTGGCCGACAAGGGCTGGAAGCAGGCCCTCAAAGACAACCCACATCTGAAAAACGGCCTGAATGTGGCTTGCGGCCATGTCACCTATGAAGCGGTTGCCAAAGCGCTGGGCTACCCCTACGTGAACGCCGCCAGCTTGCTGGGCTAAGGGCTTACGCCCTGCTGCATGAATGCCTCGAATTGGGCAATCGGCAACGGGCGGCTGAACAGGTAGCCCTGGTAGGCGTGGCAACCCTGGTCTGCCAGAAAGTCACGCTGGGCCGCAGTTTCCACGCCCTCGGCGATCACCGCCAGCCCCAGGGTATCGGCCAGCGCCACCACCATTTTGGCGATGGCGGCATCGTTGGCGTCCCGCAAGATGTCGCGCACAAAACCCTGGTCAATCTTGAGTTGATTGAGCGGCAGGCGCTTGAGGTAAGACAGCGACGAATAACCGGTGCCAAAGTCGTCCAGCGAAAAGCCCACGCCCTGGGCCTGCAGCGCGTTCATCTTGGCAATGATGCCTTCCACATCGTGCACCAGCAGGCTCTCGGTGAGTTCGATCTTGAGGCGCTGCGGGTTGGCGCCACTGCGCTCAAGCGCTGCCATCACCCGCGCCACAAAGTCGTCCTGGTGAAACTGCAGTGCGCTGACGTTGACCGCCACCGTGAGCTGCGCGCGTGCGGGCTGGTTGGCCCAAGCGGCCAACTGGACGCAGGCGGTTTCCAGCACCCATTGGCCCAGCGGCAAGATCAAGCCGGTCTGCTCGGCCAGCGCGATGAACTCGCTTGGGGGCACCAGGCCGCGCAGCGGATGCTGCCAGCGCACCAGCGCCTCCACGCCGCTGACATCGCCGGCACCGTCGACTTGGGCCTGGTAGTACAGCAGAAACTGTCCACTGCGCAGCGCCTCGCGCAAATCGGCCTCCAGCGCCGCCAGCGCCAGCACGGCAGTCTGCATCTGCGGGTCGAAAAAGCGCAGCGTGTTGCGACCGGCGCTCTTGGCCTGGTACATGGCCAGTTCAGCCCGTTTCAAGGGCTCATCAACGCCTTCTTGTTGCCGGTCATCGAGCAGGGTGACGCCAATGCTGGCGGTGCTGCGATGCAGGTGACCGTCGAGATAATAGGGCTGACTGAGCGCAAGACGGATTTTTTCGCCCACGCTTTCGGCATGGGTCGCGGCCTCGACGGCGTTGGCGCTGAGCGCCTCCAGCAACACGGCAAAGGAGTCGGCACCGGGCCGCGCCACCGTGTCACCCTCGCGCATACAGCCGCTCAAACGCTGCGCCACCTGCTGCAACAACGCGTCGCCCACGTCATGGCCGTAGGTGTTGTTGAGGGTCTTGAAGTCGTCCAGGTCAATGTACAGGAGCGCGCCCTGGCGACCGTGCCGCGCGCCGTTGACCATCGCCTGCACCAAGCGGTCCAGCAGGAGCCGGCGGTTGGGCAAACCGGTCAGGGTGTCAAAAAAAGCCAGGCTCTTGATCTGCTCTTCGGCCGCCTTGTTTGCGCTGTTGTCGCTGAAAGTGGCCACGTAGTGCGTCACCTGCCCGCCGGGGTCCTTGACGGCGCTGATGCTGAGCCATTCAGGGAACACCTCGCCGTTCTTGCGCCGGTTCCAGATTTCGCCCTGCCAGACACCGGTACGGGCAATACTGCCCCACATGGCGGCATAAAAGGCGGCGTCATGGCGCCCGGAACTGAGCAGGCGCGGGCTTTGCCCGATCGCTTCTGAGACGCTGTAGCCCGTGATCGTGCAGAAGGCCTGGTTCACCCGCAGGATCACCTCCTGCGCGTCGGTAATGATCATGCCTTGCTGCGACTCAAAAGCAATGGCCGCAATGCGCAGTTCGGCTTCGGCCTGGCGGCGCTCGGTCACATCGGCGATCACACCGACCAGACCCTGTTCAACACCATTGGCGTCGACAAAACGCTGGCCGGTCAGGTGACCCCAGAACTCGGTCTGGTCGGCGCGCCAATACAGTCGCTCCAGATCCACTGACTGGAGGGTGCTGTCCAGCAAGGCCAGCATCTGTTGGCGCCCGGTCTCGCGCTGTGCGGAGTGCACCAGCGCCACGTATTCCATGCCCTGCAATTCACGCAGCGGGTAGCCAAACAGCGTGGCCATGCGCTGGTTGGCCTGTGTGATGCAGCCCTGACGATCCACCAGAAAAATCGCCACACTCGATGTATCCAGGATTTGCTGCAACAAGGCCTCGCGCTGCCCCAAGGTGCCCAGCAGGCGATTGAAGCCTTTGACGACCTGGCCGATTTCATCGGGACGGGTCACCTGCAAGGGGTGCAGCGGCTCTTGCTCATCGGCCATGGCCGCCAGTCGGCGCGCAGTGGCCTGCAGCGGCGCCAGCTGGCGCTGGATCATCCACCAGGTCAGCGCCAATGCCAGCAGCGTCAGCACCAGGGTGGCGAGCAGCATGCGCTGCTGCAGCGCGCGAATCGGCGCAAAGGCTTCTGCCGTGGGCAGTATGCTCGCCATGATCCAGCCTGCGGACGCAATCGCCTTATCCGACGCCAGCACTTCCACACCGAGCGGATTGACCATGATGGCCGAGCCTTCGTAGCCGCCGATAAACCGGTCGATCACCGGATTGACGCCCGGCGCGGGCAGCACCTCCAGAACACGGCTCTTGTCAGTGGCGGTCAGCACCAACCGCAGCTTCGGCGCCACCAGCAGGTAGCCGCCGGTCTCGCCGTAGTGGCTTTGCACCAGCTGGTTCAGAAAATTGGCCTGTGCCAGATTGATGCTGCCGGCGATGGCACCTATCACCTGGCCGTCAAGAGCGTGGATCGGGCTTGCAATCGGAAACATCGCTTGCTTGGGCGCCGGGCCCAGCAGCGGAGTGCCAATGCTGCTTTTACCCTGTGACAGGGCGGTCTGAACAGCGCTGTTAGTGGAATAGTCCGCACCGATGGGGCCGCCTGCCGGCATGTTGGCGAGCACCACAGCATCGCGCCCCATCACCTGCACGCCGCCATTAAAAAGAGACAGCAGAACAATTCTTTGATGCAGGAATTGCTGCAGCGCGGCAGGGTTGTTCAGCAGCGACGTGTCAATGGCTTGCGCCACCAGTTCCAGTGCTTCGACCCGGTTCTGCAGTTCCTGATCCACATGCGCCGCCGCCAGCGACACGGTCGAAAACTGTTGCTCACTGAGCAGGCGCGTCATATCCTGACGCAACATCTGGCTGAGGTAATACGACAGCGACCACAGGCTCAACACGAAGATGAGCAAGGTCGTCAGCGTCACTTTGGTCTTGAGAGACAACGACGATAAAACCATAGCATTCAAACCGGCTTCGTGATCAAAACAAGCCGTTGACTCTTCCTGAATTGCGACGCTGATCGTTGCCGGCGTGATTGGTTGAACTTCCTGAGCGGGTCAGTATACAGACGCCGGCTGGCATGCCGCAGGGCCGGCCCAAGCCACGGCTCTGGGCAGCCGCGGCCAGCCGTCCGGCGCACAGTGCAAAATACCGCCCATGAAACCACCCGCAAGACTGCAAACGCTGATTGAAGAAGGCCTGATCGACACCGTGGTGCGCCAGTTGATGAGTGGCAAGGAGGCCACCGT
>JBBQQX010000131.1:0-6778 GCA_038215405.1 Burkholderiales bacterium | reverse complement strand
GATCAGGTTGTCAGTAACGCCTGACTGCATGGCGCTCAATAAAACCATCACGAACCCAGGATAGACACGTCGCCCGAGAAAGCGCACAGATTCCGGGGTCGTTCGCCGCCGGCATTTGTCACAACAGAAACTGTGCCGTGTTGTCGCAGCAGTCGCATCCAATTCCCCCGACCCTCGCGGTTTACGGGGATAGCAAGCGCTGTGAAGAACACCTCCACAAAAGCTGCAGCCCTGAATCCGAGCCCGACTTGCCAAGTCTGAGTCAATGGCTGCGAGAACTTGGAAAAAGCAAGGCTGCTGCAAGATATTGACGGTCATGGATTGGTCTTGTGAAGTGGAGCTCAGTCCAGCAGTGTCACCCACGACCAACTCATCTTTATTCCAATTTGATCAAGTTGCCCGATGGAGTCAGTCGTTCGTCCCTCATGCAACTTGATCAAATCAGCGGGAAAAGCCATCACGAAAGCTGAACGTGCTCAGTAGTGGCTTCGTCTGCTGCGCCCTATGTCGTGTGAGCCAAGGAAACACCACTTTGAATCACACCCGTCCACGCCCGATGCGGGGTGGGCAGGTGAGTTATCAATGCTGTCACACTATCTGTAGCAGGTGGAGTAGGGCAGGGGGCAAACTTCCTATTTAGCGTAACCTTTAGCGTAACCTTTAATGTAAAAGCCAATTATTCATTGGTAAACATGGTGCTGCAGCAGGATCCGATTGACTGGTCAGCGCAGATGCCGGGGCGTTCGCTGTTGTAGGGCAGACTGTTTTGCGGCAGTCGCATGCGACTGTGATGTTTCATTGATACGCTTTTCAGGCATCGGTACACTGATGTCTTGCCCACTAAAGCCACCATGAAATTGAGCCTCAAGTTGCCATTGGCCTTTGCCTGAGCTCAGCTTTTCCTGTTCTGTGCCGCTCTGTTCGTCGTCTACAGCCTGAATCCGTCGCTGCGGACCTTTGAAAATGCGGTGGCGGTCGAGGCCGCCCGTGCGGGTGAATAGGGACGCGGTTTTGCCGTCGTGGCCAGTGAGGTGCGCTCACTCGCCGGGCGTTTTGCTGACGCTGCCAAAGAAATCAAGTCATTGATCAACGCCAGTGTCGAGCGGGTCGAGCAGGGCAGCGCGTTGGTCAACCAGGCCGGCAGCACCATGACGCAGGTCGTGAGCAGCATCCACCGCGTGACCGACATCATGGGCGAGATCAGCGCCGCCAGCAGCGAGCACGCCATGGGGGTCTCGCTGGTGAGTGAGGCATTCACCCAAATGGACCAGTCGACCCAGCAGAATGCGGCGCTGGTTGAAGAAATGGCGGCCGCTGCCAGCAGCACCAGCGCAAGTGAGCTCCAGGGCGACTCCTGTTGCCCGCCAGCCGGCTGCGGGCGAATCGGATTGGGAATCTTTCTAGCGGCTCACGCGATTACGCCCGCCAGTCGGTCACTCAATTTGCTGCATTAAAAGTAGCATGTTAGCAAGGATAGACGAGGGCTAGCGCTTGATTTTATAAAAAATTGGGGTAAACCCCGTGTGATGATGAGGGCATTGCCAGTCATAGTCGAACGCTGTGCGCCATGCTGGCGCGAGAGTGAAACCACAGGACGCCCCATGGCCCACGCAAAACTGATCCTCGACTACATCTACGACCATGAAGCCGCGCACCCCGATCAGGTCTTCATGACCCAGCCCGTGGGCGACGGGCAGGTCACGCACTACACCTGGGCGCAGACGCTGTTGCAGGCGCGCTGTATGGCGACTTATCTGCAAGCCCAGGGCTTTGCGCCCGGTGACCGGATTGCCATCCTGTCCAAGAACTGTGCGCATTTCTTCATGGCGGAACTGGCGATCTGGATGGCCGGTTACACCACGGTGGCCATTTTTCCGACGGAGACGGCGCACACGGTCAGCTTTGTGCTGGAACACAGCGACGCCCGCCTGCTGTTCGTGGGCAAACTCGATTTATGGGAGCATCAGGCCCCGGGCGTGCCGGTCGGTTTGCCTTGCGTGGCTTTCCCGCTGGCAGCGCGCACTGACTTTGACAGCTGGGACGCCATTGTGGCGCGCACGCCTCCGCTCACGGGCCGGCCTGCGCGCGCCCCGGATGAGTTGGCGATGCTGATCTACACCTCAGGCTCCACCGGCCAACCCAAGGGTGTCATGCTTGATTTTGAGCACATCACCCGCGCCACCGAAGGCATAGTGAAAGACGTGTCGGCACGACTGGGTCAGGGCGCCCCGAACCGGGTGCTGTCTTACCTGCCGCTGGCGCACAGCTTCGAGCGCGCCTGGGTCGAGGCCGCATCCTGGGTCGATGGCAACACCCACGTCTTCTTTGCCGAATCGATGGACACCTTCTTGCAGGACTTGCAGCGCGCGCGCCCCACCACCTTCATCTCCGTGCCGCGGCTGTGGCTCAAGTTCCAACAGGGCGTGTTCACCAAAATGCCGCCGAAAAAGCTGGACCGGCTGCTCAGCATTCCAATTATTGGCAGACTGGTTGCACGCAAGGTATTGAAGGGCCTGGGGCTGGACCAGGTCAAGCTCGCCGGCAGCGGCTCGGCGCCGATTCCGGCCGAGTTGATCGCCTGGTACCGCCGCTTGGGCCTGAACCTGATCGAAGGCTATGGCATGACCGAGGATTTTGCCTATTCCCATAACTCCACCGCCGCGATCAATGCGCCCGGCTTTGTCGGTGTGCCGCTGCCCGGTGTGCAGGTGCGCATCAGCGCGCAAGGCGAGGTGTTGATCAAGTCGCCGGGGCAGCTCAGCGGTTACTTCAAACGCCCGGATCTGGACGCCGAGAGCTTCACGCAAGACGGCTTCTTTCACACCGGCGACTTGGGCGAGCGCCGCGCGGACGGCCTGCTCAAGATCACAGGGCGGCTCAAGGAGCTGTTCAAGACCGCCAAGGGCAAGTACGTGGCGCCGGCACCGATCGAGAACCTGCTCAACGCCCACCCGATGGTGGAGCTGTCCCTGGTGTCGGGCGTCGGTCAGCCGTCGGCCTACGCCATGGTGGTGCTGGCAGAGAACTTGCGGCCGCAACAGGGTGACGCGACGATGCGCACGCAGGTGCAGGCAGCGCTCGACGCGCTGCTGCAGAGCGTGAACGGCCAGCTCCCTGACTATGAAAAGCTGCGCATGATTGTGGTGGCACCTGAGCCCTGGTCGATCGAGAACGGCTGCCTGACGCCGACCATGAAGATCAAGCGCGGTCGCATCGAAGCTTTGATGGCGCCGCAGGTGGAGACCTGGTACGCCAGCTACGGCACGGTTTATTGGGCTTGAGGAAAGATACGATGCCAAACACCACTGCCCCTACCCGCCACGGCGGTGACCGCGTCGCCGAAGCCCTGCAGGCGCACGGCGTGCGCTGCGTCTTCACGCTCTGCGGCGGCCATATATCGCCGATCCTGAGCGCGTCCAAGGCGCGCGGCATTCGCATCATTGATGTGCGCGACGAGGCCACTGCCGTGTTTGCAGCCGACGCCACGGCGCGCCTGTCCGGCCTGCCCGGCGTCGCGGCGGTCACGGCCGGGCCGGGCATCAGCAACACCATCACGGCGCTCAAGAACGCGCAATTGGCGCAGTCGCCGGTGATTCTGATTGGCGGCGCCGCGCCGACCGCACTGCAAGGGCGCGGCGCCCTGCAAGACATCGACCAGCGACCGCTGGTGACGCCGCACGTCAAGCGCTTCATCAAGATCCGGCGCGTGCGCGATCTCGGCCCGGCGGTGGATCAAGCCTTTGCCGTGGCGCAGGCCGGTGTGCCGGGGCCGGTGTTTATCGAATGCCCGGTTGATCTGCTGTATGACGAGGCCTCGATCCGGCAGTGGTACGTCGACGCAGCGGGCAAGGGCACATCGGTCGCAGACCGGTTGTTGCGCTTCTATTTGAATCGCCACGTCAAAAAGATGTTCGACGGCAGCGCCCAGGTGCTGGCGCCAAAGGTGCGCCCGGTGGAGCCACCGCGTGCGCCCGGCGCCAGCCTGCGCGCAGCCTTGGCCGCACTGACCAAGGCCGAGCGGCCTTTGCTGGTGATCGGCAGCCAGGCGCTGGTGCGCTCAAAAGAAGCGGCCGATCTGGCCGCCGCCGTGGCCCGGCTCGGCGTCCCGGTCTATTTGTCCGGCATGGCGCGCGGCTTGCTGGGGCGCGACCACCCATTGCAGATGCGCCACCAGCGCCGCCAGGCCCTGCGCGAAGCCGATTGCGTGTTGCTGGCCGGTGTGCCCTGCGACTTCCGGCTCGACTACGGCAAACATGTGCGGCGCAGCGCCACGCTGATCGCTGCCAACCGCAGCGCCAAGGATGCGCGCCTGAACCGCAAACCCGATATTGCTGCGATTGGCGACGCCGGCCTGTTCCTGCAGTCGCTGGCGCAAGCACAGCCGACCGGCACCGTCACCGGGTCACGCCTGGCCGCGTGGATCGCGCAACTGCGCGGTCGCGACGGCGAACGTGAGCTGGAGATTGACCAGCAAGCGCAGGCCAGCGGCGAGTTTGTCAACCCGATCGCGCTTTTTCGCACGCTGGAGAATGCGTTGGGCGACAACGCCGTGCTGGTGGCCGATGGCGGCGACTTTGTCGCCACCGCCTCCTATGTGCTGCACCCGCGCACGCCGCTGAGCTGGCTGGACCCCGGCGCCTTCGGCACCTTGGGCGTGGGGGCCGGGTTTGCGCTTGGCGCCGCTTTGGCACGCCCGGGCAGCGAGGTTTGGATCATCCTGGGCGACGGCGCCAGTGGCTATGGCCTGGTCGAGTTCGACACCTTTGTGCGCCACGGCATTCCGGTGATTGCGCTGGTGGGCAACGACGCGGGCTGGACCCAGATTGCACGCGAGCAGATCAAGATGCTGCATGACGATGTGGCCACCGTGCTGGCGCGCAGCGACTACCACGCCGTGGCGGCAGCTTTTGGCGCCGAGGGGATCGTGGTGAAGACCATGGCGGAAGTACCGGCGGCGCTGATCCGCGCCCGCGCGCTGGCGCACAGCGGGCGGCCGGTGCTTGTGAATGTCTGGCTCGACAAGACGGAATTCCGGGAGGGGTCGCTGTCGATGTAGCGGGCGGCTTGCCAAGGACATCATGGACGCCGCCCCGACCCACAGCAGAGCCCGCGCACGGTTGATCTTTCCGGCCTTGCTGGGTTTTGTGGCGGGCACCGCATTGCAACTGCAGCAGCCGAGCTTGTGGGGCTGGCCGCCTTATGTATCATTTGTGCTCCTGGCCCCCGCGCTCTATGCGCTGGCAGCTACCAGATCAATAGCAATTTTTTATCGCAGCGCGCTGATGGCGCTGGCGTTTGGCGTGCTGGCTTTGGGCCTGACCGGGCTGCGCGGCTCGATCTATGCAGACCAGGCGCTGGATGCCAATCTGGAGGGTCGCGACGTGGCGGTGAGCGGGCTGGTTGCCGCCATGCCGCAGCGCAGCGAGACCGGTTTGCGTTTTCGCCTGGACGTGGAGACGGCCCAATTACAGGGGCAGCCGGTTCGCGTGCCGCCGCGCCTGTATCTGGCCTGGTACGCCGATCGCTTTGCGGGTGGTGATGCGGACTTGGGCGATGAACGCCAAGGCCAGCCGGCGCCGCTGCAGGCTGGCGAACGCTGGCAATTCACGGTGCGCTTGAAAGCGCCGCATGGCGCCAGCAACCCCTATGGCTATGACTTTGAACTCTGGCTGTGGGAGCAGGGCTTGCAGGCCACCGGCTATGTGCGCGCTGGGCCCAAAGACCCGCCACCCCAACGGCTCAGTCAGACCTGGTCGCACCCGGTGGAGCGGCTGCGCCAGCAGGTGCGCGAGCGGATTTTTCAGCAGGTGGCCCAGCGCCAGTGGGCCGGTCTGATTGCGGCGCTGGTGGTGGGCGACCAAAATGCCATCGACCGGGCCGATTGGGATGTGTTTCGCGCCACCGGTGTGGCGCATTTGATGAGCATTTCAGGCTTGCACGTCACCATGTTTGCCTGGCTCGCCGCGCTGTTGGTGGGCTGGTTGTGGCGGCGCTCCGGTCGCCTCTGCCTGTGGTTGCCGGCGCCCAGCGCGGCCCTGGTCGGCGGCGTGCTGCTGGCGGGTGCTTATGCCCTGTTCAGCGGCTGGGGCGTGCCCTCGCAGCGCACCGTGCTGATGCTCGCCACGATGGGTCTGCTGCGCCTGAGCGGGCGGCGCTGGCCCTGGCCGCATGTCTGGCTGCTGGCCTGCGCGGTGGTGGTGGCAGCGGACCCATGGGCGCTGTTGCAGGCCGGGTTCTGGCTCAGCTTTGTTGCGGTCGGCATCTTGTTTGCTTCTGATTCAGGAGCTACCAAGGCAATTAAAACGGGGGCTAGAGGCCGATTGGCCTTGATGTTTCGGGAGCAGGCTGTGATCACGCTGGCGCTGACACCGCTCACACTGCTGCTGTTTGGGCAGGTCTCGGTGGTGGGGCTGGCGGCCAATGCGCTGGCCATTCCGTGGGTCACGCTGGTGGTGACGCCGCTGGCCATGGCGGGCGTGTTCTTTGGGCCGCTGTGGGACGCCGCGGCCTGGACCATCGCCGCCTTGAGCTGGTACCTGCAACTGTTGGCGGCCTTGCCCTTCGCCACGATCACGGTGGCGCAAGGCCCCATCTGGGCCGGCGTGGCCGGGGTCATCGGCGGCGCCGTGCTGGTCATGCAGTGGCCCTGGAGTGTGCGACTGCTCGGCTTGCCGTTGATGCTGCCGGTGTTGCTGTGGCAGGCGCCGCGCCCACCACAAGGTCAGTTTGAACTGCTGGCGGCGGACATCGGGCAGGGCAACGCGGTGCTGGTGCGCAC
>JBBQQX010000130.1:0-7624 GCA_038215405.1 Burkholderiales bacterium | reverse complement strand
CGGCCCTTGGGGGGTGGCGGCAAATGCTTGGGTAAGCACAGGGCCGGTTGCGCCGCCGCCACGGCGGCGTCAAACAGGCTGCGCAGCAGGGCCGGGTAATCGGATGAAATGACGGTGGGCTGGGTCATGGATTGATCGTTGAAGTGGCGAGACAAAATACGCGAATTTATACGTCAATTTGGCTTCTGGCCGTCACGGAATATGCGCCGGCAGCCCCTTTTAGTGAAGCGCTTGCACAGGCGTCTGGCCGCGAGTTTGCACGGGTGAGCCGATTGATCAGCGCCACCGGAGCCAGACTCGCCGGCTCAGGCCAATGCGTCCGGGCCGGGCTGAGCTTGCTGCCCCCACAGCCGCGCCCCCGAGGCCTCCAGATGAGTCAGATAAACCCGCAACTCAAATTCGAGCTGGTGGTAGCGCGGTTCCATGTGGCAGCACAGCTGGTAGAAAGCCTTGTCATGGGCGCGTTCCTTGAGGTGCGCCAGTTCATGCACGCTGATCATGCGCAGGAACTCAGGCGGCGCGTCCTTGAACAGGGCGGCGATGCGGATTTCGCGTTTGGCCTTGAGTTTGTGGCCCTGCACGCGCGAGATCGCGGTGTGGGTGCCCAGCGCGTGCTGCACTACCTGCAGTTTGCTGTCAAACATCACTTTGGTTAAAGGTTCGGCACCGCGCAGGTAGCTGGCCTTGAGCCCCTGCAGGTACTCAAACAGCGCCTTGTCGGTGCGCACGCCGTGGGCTTGCGGGTAGCGCTTGTGCAGCCACTCGCCCAGCCCTGGTCCGGCGATCAGCTGGTCTACCTGCGCCAGCGTGTCAGCCGGATAGCCCTGCAGAAACTTCAAGCGCTGGGGAGGCGCACTATTAACTACTGAATTCATAGCTGCTTAGGCCCTAATCACGTGGGCTAGAGGCTGATTTTTCTCAAACTTCGTGGCGTAGCGCCGGGAACAGGATGACGTCGCGGATGCTGCTGCTGTCGGTCAGCAGCATCATCAACCGGTCCAGGCCGACGCCACAGCCGCCGGTGGGGGGCATGCCGTATTCCAATGCGCGGATGAAGTCGTGGTCGTAATACATGGCTTCGTCGTCGCCCTCGTCCTTGGCCGCCACCTGGGCGTGAAAGCGGGCGGCTTGCTCTTCGGCGTCGTTGAGCTCGGAAAAGCCGTTGCCGAACTCGCGGCCGGTGATGTAGAGCTCAAAGCGCTCGGTCACGCCTGGTTTGTGGTCGCTGGCGCGCGCCAGCGGTGAGATTTCAACCGGGTGCTCGCAGATGAAAGTCGGCTGCCACAGCAGCTCTTCGACGGTTTCTTCAAAGTACAGTACCTGCAGGCTCGGCAGCGAGCGGGTCGAGAGTTTGTTCTTGCCCTCCGAGAGGCCCAGCTTGCGCAGCGCGCTGATGAGCCAGGCCGCGTTGTCGACTTTCAGGCCGGAGCCGTCATCGAGTGCCTGACCGGCTTCGGTGTGCTTGCAGATGGCCTCGTGAATCGTCAGGCGCTCAAACGGTTGGCTCAAGTCGACCGCGCGGCCGCCGTAGCTCAGCGCCAGGGTGCCGACGGCTTTTTGCGCCGCGTCCCGAATCAGCTTCTCGGTGAAGGTCATCAGGTCCTGGTAGTCCCAGTAGGCGGCGTAGAACTCCATCATCGTGAACTCGGGGTTGTGGCGCACCGAGATGCCTTCATTGCGAAAGCTGCGGTTGATCTCGAACACGCGCTCAAAACCGCCGACGATCAGGCGCTTCAAGTACAACTCGGGCGCAATGCGCAGGAACATTTTCTGGTCCAGTGCATTGTGGTGCGTGGCGAAGGGCTTGGCGTTGGCGCCCCCGGGGATGGGGTGCAACATCGGCGTTTCCACTTCCAGAAAATCGTGTGCCACCATGAATTCGCGGATGCCGCTGACCGCTTTGCTGCGGGCCGTGAAGCGCGCGCGGGTGCTCTCGTCCATCATCAAATCAACGTAGCGCTGGCGGTATTTGGTTTCTTGGTCGTTCATGCCGTGAAACTTGTCGGGCATCGGACGCAGGCTCTTGGTGAGCAGCCGCACGCTGCTGGCATGGATCGAGAGCTCGCCGGTTTTGGTCTTGAAGACCGTGCCCTCGGCGGCCACGATGTCGCCCAGGTCCCAGTGCTTGAAGCTGGCGTAGACTTCGGCGCCCACATCCTCGCCTTTGATATAGAGCTGGATGCGCCCGGTGCTGTCTTGCACGGTGGCAAAACTGGCCTTGCCCATGACGCGCTTGAGCATCATGCGCCCGGCAACTTTGGCGACGGTGCCTTGCTCGACCAGACCTTCCGGGGTCTGGCCAGCGTGCGCTGCAAACAGATCGGCGGCGTGGTCGGTCGGCTTGAAATCATTGGGGAAGGCGACGCCCTTGCCATCGGCTTGCAGCTGGCGCAGCGCTTTGAGCTTGTCGCGGCGCTCCAGGATCAGTTGGTTTTCGTCGACGGGGGCTGGGGCAGGGGCAGGGGTGCTGGAGTGGTCTGACATGGGGCGCAGTGGAAATAGTGAGGGCGACAAGGGGTGAGCCTTGACGGGCGTTCTTGCCGAAACACTGCATTTTAAGTGGCTCTGCCCGCTCGCCCTGTTCCAGGGAGCCGATAAACTTGGCACCATGCTCTACCAAATCTTTTCCCTGCTGCTCGAAGTGGCCACCAGCATCCTCGCCGGCGCCTGTCTGTTGCGGCTTTATATGCAGTACCAGCGCATTCCGATGTCTATCCGTTCGGGCAACCCGCTCGGGCGTTTTGTCTTTGCCCTGACCGACTGGCTGGTGTTGCCCTTGCGGCGTATCGTGCCCGCCGCGGGGCGCTGGGACCTGGCGAGCCTGGTGGCAGCTCTTGCGCTGGAGCTGGCGCAGTTCTTGTTATTGTGGTTGGTCGCGGGGGCTGGCGGCGGCCTGTTTGCGGTGCCGATTCTGGCTGCGTTTGGTCTGGTGCGGCTGGCGATCTCGGGCATGACCGGTCTGGTCATTGTGTATGCCGTGCTGTCCTGGGTGCAGACCCAGTCGCCCATCTCGGATGTGGTCGGGCGGCTCTGCGCACCGCTCCTGATGCCCATCCGCCGTGTGCTGCCGCTGGTTGGTGGCATCGACTTGTCGCCGTTGGTCCTGTTGCTGCTGCTGCAGATCGCCTCGATTGTTCTGGGCAATTTGCAGGGGTGGGCCCTGCTGGCGGTCTGAGACTGGCGCTCGTCTCAGGCGGGCGACCGGGTCGCCCGTGATCACCCGATCTAGCTCACTGCATCGGCAGATTGACGCGTTAACATGGCAAGGGTATCGGCGATGGTCTTGCGCAGTTCCCGGCGATCGCAGATGAGGTCGATCGCTCCTTTGGTCTGCAGGAATTCGGCGCGTTGAAAGCCTTCAGGCAGCGTCACACGCATGGTCGATTCGATCACGCGCGGGCCCGCAAAGCCGATCAGGGCTTTGGGTTCGGCGATCACCACGTCGCCCAAAAAGGCAAAGCCTGCGCTGACGCCGCCCATGGTCGGGTCGGTCAGGACGCTGATGAAGGGCAGTCCTTTTTTCGCCAAATGAGTCAATGAAGCATTGGTTTTGGCCATTTGCATCAGGCTCAGCAACCCCTCTTGCATGCGCGCGCCGCCGGTCGACGAGAAACAGATGAACGGCACTTTTTGTTCGATCGCGGTATGTACGCCGCGCACAAAGCGCTCGCCCACCACCGAGCCCATGCTGCCGCCCATGAATTCGAATTCAAAGCAGGCAGCTACCACGCCAATACCCATCACAGCCCCGCCAATGACCACCAGTGCGTCAGTCTCGCCGGTGTGTTCCAGCGCTTCTTTGAGGCGCTCTGGGTACTTGCGGCTGTCCTTGAACTTGAGGGCATCGACCGGCAGTACCTCCTGGCCGATTTCATAGCGCCCCTCGTTGTCCAAAAAGACATTGAGCCGGGCGCGCGCGCCAATGCGGTGATGATGGCTACAACTGGGGCAGACGTTCTGGTTTTGTTCCAGGTCGGTTTTGTACAGCACGCTGTCGCAACTCGGGCATTTGATCCACAGACCCGTGGGCACGCTGCGCCGGTCGGCCGGGTTGGTCTGCTGAATTTTTGGGGGAAGTAGTTTTTCTAGCCAGCTCATACGTTTTCCTAATCAGTTGGGGACAGAGCTTGTTCACTTCGTGCAACTGCGGTCTATCCCACAGGGTTTCAATTATCGAGCGCGGTGCGGATTTCTCGCAGAAATTTTTCCGCTACCGGGGCCACTTGATCACGCGGCTGTGCATCAATCAACTCGATGATTCTGCTCCCGATGACAACCGCATCGGCAACCTGCCCTATGGTGCGAGCGGTGGCTGCATCGCGAATGCCAAAACCGACACCGACCGGCACCTGCACATGCGCTCGAATGCGCGGCAGCATTGCCTCGACGGCGCCCGTGTCGAGCGCACCGGACCCGGTGACGCCCTTGAGCGAGACGTAGTACACATAACCGCTGGCGACGCGCGCGACTTGCTGCATGCGCTCGTCGGTGCTGGTGGGTGCGAGCAAAAAGATCAGGTCCAGTCCGGCACTTCTGAGCTCGGTGGCAAAGTCTTCGCACTCTTCGGGCGGATAGTCGACAATCAGCACGCCGTCGACACCGGCGCTCGCAGCATCAAGCACAAAAGCGCTCTTGCGGTCGGGGCGATCATGCTTCTGGTTGTAGCGCTCCACCGGGTTGGCGTAGCCCATCAGGACCACCGGCGTGCTCGTGTCTCGAAGTCGGAAGTTGCGCACCATCTCCAGCACCTGCACCATGCCAATGCCAGCAGCCAGGGCCTTGTCGCCGGCTTTCTGGATCACCGGGCCATCGGCACTGGGGTCGGAAAAGGGCACGCCCAGTTCAATCACATCAGCGCCACCGGCGACAAATGCGTGCATCAACTCAGGCGTGACATCGGCAAACGGGAAACCCGCCGTGACATAGGGAATCAGCGCCTTGCGCCCATGGGCTTTGAGGTCGGCAAAGGTGCTGGCGATGCGGCTCATTGGGTGACCTTCACAATGTGTTCACTGGCGCTGGTGTGCGCGTGGTCTGCGCCTTTGACCGACTGCCCCGTGCAACTGGGGCGGCAATAAAAATTGGCGTTGGAGAGGTCGGCGACGGTGCCGATGTCCTTGTCACCGCGACCGGATAGATTCACCAGAATCGACTGGTCCGGGCGCATGGTTTTGGCCAGCTTCATGGCATAAGCCACGGCGTGGCTCGATTCGAGCGCCGGAATGATGCCTTCGGTGCGGCACAGGTAATGGAAAGCGGCGAGCGCCTCCTGGTCGGTGATGCCCACGTATTCCGCACGGCCGATGTCTTTCAGAAAGGCGTGCTCCGGGCCAACGCCGGGGTAGTCCAGGCCAGCGCTGATGCTGTGGGTCTCGGTGACCTGGCCGTTGTCGTCTTGCAGCACGTAGGTGCGGTTGCCGTGCAGCACACCCGGGCTGCCGCGTTGCAGGGAGGCTGAGTGTTTGCCACTGTCCATGCCTTCGCCCGCTGCTTCGACGCCGATCAGACGCGTGGCTTCATGCGCAATGTAGGGGTGAAAAATCCCCATAGCGTTGGAGCCGCCGCCAACACAGGCCGTGACCACGTCCGGTTGGGTCTGGGTGCAGCCTGCGGCTTGCAGCATCTCGGGCATTTGCACCAGGCATTCCTTGCCGATCACGCTTTGAAAATCGCGCACCATCATCGGGTACGGGTGTGGTCCCGCGACCGTGCCGATGATGTAAAAAGTGTTGTCCACGTTGGCCACCCAATCGCGCATGGCCTCGTTCAAGGCATCTTTGAGGGTGCGGCTGCCGCTCTCGACCGGCACCACCGTGGCGCCGAGCAGGTTCATGCGGTACACATTGGGGCTTTGGCGCTTGACGTCTTCACTGCCCATGTAGACCAGGCATTCCAGACCGTAGCGGGCGCAAATGGTAGCGGTGGCCACGCCATGCTGCCCGGCGCCGGTTTCGGCAATCACGCGCGGCTTGCCCATGCGCTTGGCCAGCATCGCCTGGCCGATGGTGTTGTTGATCTTGTGGGCACCGGTGTGGTTCAGGTCTTCGCGCTTGAGAAAAATTTGCGCGCCGCCCTGCTCACGGCTCATGCGGGCGGCGTGGTAAACGGGGGAGGGGCGACCCACAAAGTGCTTGAGTTCATATTCGAATTCGGCACAGAAGGCCGGGTCGAACTGGTACTTGGCGTAAGCCGCCTTGAGCTCGTTGATGGCATGCGTCAGCGTCTCGGAAACAAAGCTGCCACCGTAGATGCCGAAGTGGCCACGCGGGTCGGGTTGTTGGTATTCAAACATGTTTTGACATCTCTGCAAATTGCTTGTCTGCGGCGCGAACGGCGGCGACAAACTGGTTGATTTTTTCGGGGTCTTTGATGCCCTTGTTGCCGGGGCCGGATACTTCCACCCCCGAGCTCACATCGACCGCCAGCGATTTACAGCGCGGGCGTACCTGCAGGATGCCCGCGGTCACGTTGGCAGCGCTCAGCCCACCACTCAAGACGAGGTGAGCGTTGACGTTTGGAGGCAGCAGTGACCAATTGAATGTTTGACCGCCACCGCCGTAGCCCTCCACATGGGCATCGAGCAAAATGGCCTGGGCCTGAGAATAATCTTGAGCGAATTTTACGAGATCGAAGCCGCCATCGGTGTCACCCAGCGGAATGCGCGCTGCACGCAAATAGGGCCGCGCGCCCGATTGGGATGCCAGCCAACACTGCTCCGGTGTTTCTTCACCATGAAATTGGGCTGTAGCCCCCGCTACGCTTGCGTATGCAGCTATTGTATTTTCAGTAGTCTCGTTGACGAACAACAGCACCGGTGTGA
This sequence comes from Burkholderiales bacterium, assembly GCA_038215405.1. GTDB lineage: Bacteria > Pseudomonadota > Gammaproteobacteria > Burkholderiales > Burkholderiaceae_C > Rhodoferax. The sequence goes on along the minus strand of JBBQQX010000130.1, from coordinate 804 downwards.
CAAAGGGGGGCAGTCGTCGCGCCAGGTCGGCCGCCCGCGCGGGTGTGACATGGCGCGGGCTTTTGGCATAGAGCACAAAGCCGATGGCATCCGCACCGGCGGCCACGGCCGCGTCGACGTCCTGTTCTCGCGTGAGACCGCAAATCTTGATCCGGGTGCGCTGGGCAGATGGTGGGGCAGTTGTCATGGCAATCCATCAAAGGCAGGTGTGCGCTCGGGCAAACCCCAATGCGGGGCATAACGGGGACCAAGAAAATACAGGCCGTCGGGTGAAAAAGTCGGAGCCGCGGCGTCCCGGTCGCACTCAAGCATCACATGCTGCATCCATTGCGGCGCCTGCTTGCCCTGGCCCACGGTAATCAGGCAGCCCATGATATTGCGAATCATGTGGTGCAAAAAAGCGTTCGCCTCAAATTCGAAGCGCCAGTAGGCGCCGCGCTTCGAAATGTCGATACGCAGCAGCGTCTTGACCGGCGACAAGGCCTGGCAAGCGGCGGCCCGAAACGAGCTGAAGTCCTGCTCGCCCAGCAGGTGCTTTGCGGCCTCTTGCATCGCACCCAGGTCCAGCGGTTTGAAAACCCAGCCGACCCGCCCCACATCGACGCTGGGGCGCACCGGTGACTCCAGCAAGATATAGGCATAACACCGCGACAACGCGCTGGCGCGGCAATGAAATTCGTTCGGCACGGCGTGTGCCCATTCGACCGCAATGTCGCGAGGTAGCAAGGCATTGGTGCCGCGCACCCAAGATGAGGTGCCGCGATCAAGCAGGGTGTCGAAATGCACGACCTGCATCAGCCCATG
>JBBQQX010000129.1:0-7748 GCA_038215405.1 Burkholderiales bacterium | reverse complement strand
AGTGCTGGCGCTGGACGCCTACGCTCGCTGCTGGGTGCATGAGCGCGTCTTTTATGCAACCCTGGCGACGTTGATTCCTGCAGAAAAAATGGAGGCCTATGGTCGTCTGTTGCTGAGCTGGGAGCAGGCCAACGATGCCCGTTTCCAGGCGTCCATGCAGCTGATTGCGGCTCAGCTGGTGGCGGTAGCCTGTGATACCGAGCTGATCGCGGGCGACGCGGGTGTCATCAAAAAAAAGGTGCTGGGCTTTTTGGGACTTGGCCAGCAACTGGGGCAGAGTCCCGAGGAAAAAGCGATGCTCAAACTGACCAAGCGCTTGGCTGACCACAGTGCCAAAACCACCGTCGAGCTGCTCAAATTGCACCACCTTGATGCGGGTTCCGTGGGAGAAATCAACGAGTTGGTGGCCAGCGCCTTTGTCGCCACCGAGCCGGTCAGCAAGCCGCTCGCCAGTTTGTGGGGCGCAGTGTCACAGGGTTTGCTTGGGGGGCTGGCGGCGGATGTATTGACGGGTGGTTTGAGCCTGGGCGCTGGCGCCTTGATCGGCGCCATCGGCGGGGCGGTGGCTTTTTGGGGTGCGGCCGAGGTCTTCAACGTCAGCACCGGGCGGGACGCATCCCGGGTGCAATTTTCTGATGATTTTTTGCGCGCCCAATTGATCGCCGCTCTGCTGCGCTATCTGGCTGTGATCCATTTTGGCCGCGGGCGCGGCAAGTTTGTGCTCTCGCAGGCGCCGTCGTTCTGGCGCGAGCAGGTGGATTCAGCCGTTGGCGCGCACGAGGAGGCGATGGCCCAGGCCTTCAACACCATCCGGGCAAGTTCACCACTGAGCCCGTCAACGGCGCCGCTGCACGCCGTGCTCAGTCAAATGGCGTCGCAAATTCTGAAGGCGCTGTACCCGCAGGCTTAAGAATTCATGGCGATCAACGCGCAGGCATGGTTTGCGCGAGCTCAGGCGGCAGCGGCGGACCGCGCTTTGTCGGCCTCGGTGATGAAAGCGTCGGCATAAAACTCGTCCTGCGGCAGACCGGCCTGCGTGTAGGCGCTGCGGGCCGAGTCCACCACGATCGGCGCGCCACAGGCGTAGACTTGGTAGAGCGAGAGCTCCACCATGTCTTGCAACACGGCCAGATGGACAAAGCCGGTGCGCCCCTGCCAGTTGTCCTCAATCAGCGCGTCGGATACCACCGGCACATAGCGCAGGCAGGGCATCTGCGTCAATTGGGCTTTGACCCAGGCGTCCAGATAAAGGTCGGATGGGCGCCGCCCGCCCCAGTACAGCGTCACAGGGCGCGTGCTGCCCGTGTTCTGGAGCTGTTCGATCAAGGCCTTGATCGGCGCAAAGCCGGTGCCCGACGCCAGCAGCACAATCGGCTTCGCGCTGTCTTCACGCAGGTAGAAGCTGCCAAACGGGCCCTCAATGCGCACGATGTCCTTTTCTTTCATGGCGCCAAACACATGGTCGGTGAACTGCCCGCCCGGCATGTGGCGAATGTGCAGCTCCAGGCCGCCGATCTTGCCATCAAAGTCGGCCAGTGTGTGCGGCGCGTTGGCCATCGAGTAGCTGCGGCGCACGCCATCGCGCAGAATAAATTCAACATACTGGCCGGCGTGGTAGTTGAACGCCTCGCTTGCCGGCAATTGCAATTGCAGGCGCATCACATCCGGCGACAGCCTTTCAAGCGCTCTGATACGCGCCGGCATCTTCCTGATCGCCAAGGCGTTTTTCCGCGTGACCTGGCGCGACTCCAGCAGCACGTCGCTGTGCGCCACGGCGCAGCAGGTCAGCACCCAGCCCTGCGCCTCTTCCTCGTCGCTCAGGGCTTTGCTCTGGTGCGCGCGATGCACCACGCTGCCGTCGATCTTCTTGCACTTGCAGGTGCCGCAGGCGCCATCCTTGCAGCCATAGGGCAGGGCGACGCCGGCGCGAATGCCGGCGGCCAGAATCGTCTCGTGCGGTTCGGCGCTGAAGGCGCGGCCGCTGGGTTGCACCGTGATCTGAAAGCCGGGAGCCTGGGTTGCGCTGTGCGTCATGTGGGGATTGTCCTTGGGGTAGAGTGCCGGGGTTAACAGTTTTTCGGAGCAGGCCGCCGCTGCGTCGCAACGCGCGCTGTCTCCCCTATTTGAGTAGCCCCGATTTTGCCTTCAAACCCAAGCCCCGCTTGCAGCCTGTACGCGACCCGCCCCGGCGCCTTGCCATCCCGTTTCCGCCGTCTGCGGGTGCTGATCGTCGGCTGTGGCGATATCGGTCTGCGCGTGGCGCAGGCGCTGCCTAAGCGGGTGCGGCTGCTGGCACTCACCTCCAGCGTGCAGCGCACGGTGGAGCTGCGTCAGCGCTCAATCACGCCCTTAGCTGGCAACCTGGATGCCCCTGAGACGCTGCGCCGCCTGGCCGGGCTGGCGCATCGCGTGGTTCATCTGGCGCCGCCACCCGATGAGGGCTGGCTGGACCCACGCAGCCGGGCCTTGACCCGCGCCCTGGCCCTGCGCGCCCGCCCAAGCGCCCTGGTGTACGGCTCCACCAGCGGTGTCTACGGTGACTGCCAGGGTGAAATTGCTACAGAAACAAGAGCTACTCATGCAGATACGACGAGGGCCAAGCGGCGAATTGATGCAGAAAACACAGTGCGCTTCTTTGGCCGCGCCAGCGGTGTGCGCTCGAGCATCTTGCGCATTCCCGGCATCTATGCGCCGGACCGGCCGAACGGCACGCCGCAGGCGCGCCTGCTCAAAGGCACGCCAGTGCTGCAGGCCGTTGACGACGTCTACACCAACCACATCCATGCCGATGACCTGGCGCGCGCCTGCGTGGCGGCACTGTGGCGGGCGCGCCCGCAACGCATCTACAACGTCAACGATGACGGCTGCTTCAAGATGGGCGACTACTTTGACCTGGCCGCTGATCTGTATGGTTTGCCGCGCCCGCCGCGAGTTCCCCGCAGCACCGCCAGCGCGCAGCTGCCCTTGATGCTGCTGAGTTTCATGAGCGAGTCGCGACGCATGGACAACACGCGCCTCAAGCGTGAATTGCGCGTGAGGCTGCGCTACCCGACGGTGGCCCAGGGCTTGCTGACGCCGCCGCACAGCTAAAATGGCTCTCAAGGCCCGCTGCTCCGGCGGGCTTTGCTTTTATGTTTCGGAGCCATGTAGAGGACTACCATGTATAAAAACCTCGCAGCCGTGATCGCGGCCGCCTGTTTTCTTTCCCCCGTTTTCTCGAAAACCCCCGCACCCGTTGCGACCCCGGAGCCGCTCAAGATCGGCTTTGTTTACGTCGCGCCATTGCTCGATACCGGCTGGGTGCATCAGCACGATGAAGGCCGCCGGGCGGTCGAGGCGGCCTTGGGCGCTCGCGTCAAAACCACTTATGTGGAGAACGTGGCCGAAGGGCCCGATGCCGAGCGCGTGATCCGCGACCTTGCCGCCACCGGCCACAAGCTCATCTTCACGCCCAGCTTTGGCTACATGGAACCCACGCTGAAGGTGGCGCAGGAGTTCCCGGACCTCAAGTTCGAGTCCATCACCGGCTACAAGACCGCGCCCAATGTGGCCACAGCGAATGCGCGCTATTACGAGGGCCGTTACCTGGCGGGCATCGCGGCCGGGCGCATGACCCGCAGCAACCTGGCGGGCTACGTGGCGGGTTTCCCGATTCCTGAAGTGTTGCAGGGCATCAACGCCTTCGCGCTGGGCATGCGCTCGGTCAACCCGAGATCCGAAGTCAAAGTGGTGTGGCTCAATACCTGGTTTGACCCGACGCGCGAGCGCGACGCCGCCATGACGCTGTTCAACCAGAACGTCGATGTGATCGCCTTTCATACGGGTTCATCGGCCGTGATGGTGGCCGCGCAGGAACGCGGCAAACTGGCCGTGGGCTACCACTCGGACCTGCGCAAGATCGCACCCGACGCGCAGATCGTCGCTGTCACGCACCAATGGGGCAACTACTACACCGAGCGCGCGCAAGCGCTGCTGGACGGCCGCTGGAACAGCGGCAATGTATGGGGCGGCGTGCGTGAGGGCATGATCAAGGTCGAGGGTTTTGGCTCGAAGGTGCCGAAGGCGGTGCAGCAGGAAGTACTGGCGCGGCAAAAGGACCTGGCGGCGGGCAAGCTGCACCCGTTCTATGCGAATCAAGCCGTGCTGGACAACCAGGGTCAAGAGGTGATTGCCAAAGGCCAGACGCTCAGTGATGAGCAGATTCTCAAGATGAACTGGCTGGTGCAAGGGGTGCAAGGGCAGTTGCCTTGAAGCGAGCGCCATGTCCGCCCACTGTCCGCAGCTGGATGACGCGCAGCGTGCGCTGCTGTGCGGCGCAGCGCCAGCGCCAACAGCCACTTTCAAAAAATGTTAAGCCTTTTCGGCCTCTAGCCCTCGTCTTTAAACGGTTTATAGCTATTGATTTTGAATCCATGCCGGTGAATGGGCTGTTCGCTACTCCTTGGCGTTCAGCCCGTAGTCATCCACCGGGTACGCCGCTTGGGGATCATCTTCTCCGGCAAATTCATGCTCCAGCGCCAGATGATGCTTTTGAACTAGGCTATGAAACTCGGCAAATGGTCCGGTCGGCAAGTAGATCGGCTGGCGGGTGTCGGGATGAAACGCCGCGTCTGCAGCGGTGGCGCCCGCGCCCCAAGCCTGTTCGACCTCGGTCAAGCCCAGGCGCAGCAGTTCCTCCAGAAGTTGACTGCGCTTCTTACCGGGATAGGCCTCATGCAGGGCCTCAAACCTTGAGGCCAATTGAAGCGGCAACAGGCAGACATAGCGCTTATGCGTGAGCGGCCTGCTGCGTGTAGCGCCGGGCCCACCCGCGCGCGATTTAGTCGGTTTGCTCATGCCGCATGATCGCGTCACGCTGGGGCGCAGCCCTTGCGTATTCGCAATGAAACCGGCCGCTAACCCACGGCCCTATTAGCCTGATTTCTCGGATTTGATAGCAATTGCCACGCTTACAATCTGGTCCAACCCTGGAGCCTCATTCGCATGACTATCAAAAGTGACAAATGGATTCGCCACATGGCAGAGACCACCGGCATGATTGAGCCCTTCGAACCGGGCCAGATCCGCCAGGATGCCAGCGGCAACAAGATCGTCAGCTACGGCACCAGCAGCTACGGCTATGACATCCGCTGTGCCCCCGAGTTCAAGGTCTTCACCAACATCCACAGCACGGTGGTGGACCCGAAAAACTTCGACGAAAAGAGTTTCGTCGATTTTCACGGGGACAGCTGCATCATCCCGCCCAACAGCTTTGCGCTGGCGCGCACCATGGAGTACTTTCGCATTCCGCGCAACGTGCTCACCATCTGCCTGGGAAAAAGCACTTATGCGCGCTGCGGCATCATCGTCAACGTGACCCCGTTTGAGCCCGAGTGGGAAGGCTACGTCACGCTGGAGTTTTCCAACACCACGCCGCTGCCGGCCAAGATTTACGCCGGTGAAGGCTGTGCGCAAGTGCTGTTTTTTGAGAGCGATGAAGTCTGCGAAATTTCCTACAAAGACCGCGGCGGCAAGTACCAGGGCCAGGTGGGCGTGACGCTGCCGCGCGCCTGAGTTTGGTGCAGTCGGCGCTTGCGCAGCATCATGCTCAACAGAGCGACAGCGCGTACCATCGGCGTCCTATGCTTACAACCCTTTTGTCCCGCTAACGCACCATGAACGCCTGGCTCCATCCCTTTTCTTGGGTTCATCTGGACTGGGTTTTGGTGGTGGTGGCGAGCTGGTTGTTGATCGGGGTGCTGGGTGTGTTTGCGCTGCGGCGCTTCCGGCTGGTGGCGGTGGTGCTGTTCCCGGCGGGCGGGCTCTTGGGTTTGCTGCTGATGGGGGTGGGTATCAGCGCCGCATTCAGCGGGCCGGAGGTGGCCATTTTGCCGATCGGCTTGCCGCAACTGCCGTTTCATTTGCGCCTGGACAGTCTGTCGGCCTTCTTCCTGATCGTCATTGGCGGTGTGTCTGCTGGGGTGTCGGCTTTTGCCGCCGGTTACTTCCGCCAGGGTGAGGGCACGCCACCGGGCTTGATCTGCCTTGAATACCATATTTTTCTGGCCAGCATGGCCATGGTTGTGATCGCCGACGACGCCTATGCCTTTATGGTGGTGTGGGAAACCATGGCCTTTTCCTCGTTCTTCCTGGTGATTGCCAACCACCGCATTCCTGAAATCCGTTTTGCCGGCTACCTGTACATGCTGGTGGCGCACATCGGCGCACTGGGCATTCTGCTGTGCTTTGGTGTCTTGCAGGCCAATACCGGTGACTACACCTTCGCCAACATGCGGGCCCAGCACCTGTCGCCGTTCTGGGGCTCGGTGGCGTTTGTGCTGGCGGTGTTTGGCTTTGGCGCCAAGGCCGGCATTTTGCCGCTGCATGCCTGGTTGCCGGAGGCGCATCCGGCAGCGCCGTCGCCGATGTCGGCCCTGATGAGCGGCGTGATGCTCAAGATGGCGCTGTACGGCATCTTGCGCGTGTCCTTTGACCTGCTGCAAACCAAAATTTGGTGGTGGGGCGTGATGCTGATGGCCATCGGCTTGGCCACGGCGCTGTTCGGCGTTATTTTCTCCACCGTGCAGGTGGAAATGAAACGCCTGCTGGCCTACTCCTCGATCGAAAACGTCGGCTTGATCTGCGCCGGTTTCGGCTTGTCGCTGCTGTTCTCAAGCTACGGCATGAACGCCCTGGCTGCATTGGCGCTGACTGCGGCGCTGTACCACCTGCTGAGCCACGCATTTTTCAAGAGCCTGCTGTTCTGTAGCACCGGTGCTGTGCTGCACGCCACGGGCGAACGAAGCCTGGGCAAATTGGGTGGTTTGATGCGCTACATGCCCTGGGTCGCCTGGCCGACGCTGATTGGCGTGCTGGCCTGCGCCGGCCTGCCGCCCTTTGGTGGCTTCATCGCCGAGTGGCTGCTGCTGCAGAGCTTTTTATTCACCTCTGGGCTGCCGAGCTCCGTTCTCAATATGCTGGTGCCGGTGATGGCGACCTTGATTGCGCTGATTGCGGCGCTCTCGGGCTACACCATGGTCAAGTATTTTGGCGTCATCTTCCTGGGGCAGCCGCGTGAAGAAAAACTCGCCGGGGCGCACGATGCCGGCCCGTGGGAGCGCGCCGGCATGCTTTGGCTGATGGCGGGCTGTGTCGTGTTGGGGCTGTTCCCCAACCAGGTGATTGCCCTGATTGACCCGGTCACCCAGTTGCTGGTGTCGGCGGGCCTGGCCAAGACGGTCGCCACCAGTGGTTGGCTGCTGGTGCCCGTGAGCGTTGAGCGCGCCAGCTATGCGCCGGCGATCTTCCTGCTTGGCGTGATGTTCTTCTTTGCCTTGACTTACCTGCTGGTGCGCCGTGTCTACAGCGGCCGGATTCGGCGCGCCCCGGCCTGGGACTGCGGTTACCCGTGGCAGGACGCCCGCATGCAGGACTCGGCTGAAGGCTTCGGGCAGCCGATCCGGCAGATTTTCGACCCCATGTTTCGCATGAAGCGCGAGCTGCCTTCGCCCTTTGACGAGCAACCCAGCTACCGCGTGACGGTCGAAGACCCGCTCTGGTACTGGCTCTACCTGCCGATCGCCCGGCTGGTGGAGCGCATCTCGAAAGTCATTGGCATGTTGCAGCAGGGGCGCATTGCGGTCTATCTGATGTACAGCTTCATCACCTTGATCGTGGTGCTTCTGGTGGTGAAGCAATGAGCTGGCTCGGTCTGCTGTCGCAACTGATGGCGATCGTGATGGCGCTGCTCATGGCGCCCCTGCTCTCGG
>JBBQQX010000128.1:0-7877 GCA_038215405.1 Burkholderiales bacterium | reverse complement strand
TCGGCGGCGACGCTGATCGGCAACCCGCAAAACATGCTGATTGGCTCGGTGCTGCAGTTGCCGTTTGGCGCTTATGTGCGCCAGGCCTTGCCGCCGGTGCTCTTGAGCCTGGCGGTGCTGTGGGCCTGGTTGGCGTGGGGGCCGTACGCGCGCCCGGCCGAGCTGCCCCGGGTGGCGTTGGTGCCGCAGGCGGCCGCTGAACCGGCGCCCCTGGATGCCTGGCAAACCGGCAAGGGCTTGGGGGTTGCAGGTGCGTTGCTGCTGGTCTTTTTGTTCACCGACTGGCCGCGCGAGGTCGCCGCCCTGGTCGGCGCGGGGGTATTGCTACTGAGTCGGCGCTTTCATTCCTCGCGGGTCATGGCGCTGGTTGACTGGAACGTGCTGGTGCTGTTCATGGGGCTGTTCATGGGGCTGTTTGTGGTCAGCCACGCCTTCGAGTCCACCGGTCTGGCAGCGCAAGCCGTTGCTTGGCTGGGCGCCCAAGGCGTGCACCTGGCAGACCCCGGCCCGCTGTTCGTGGCCGGCGTGGGCTTGTCCAACCTGCTGTCGAATGTGCCCGCCGTGATGCTGCTGCTGCCGCATGTGCAGGGCCTGCAGGCGGGTGTGATGCTGGCGCTGGTCAGCACGCTGGCGGGTAACCTGCTGCTGCTGGGCTCGATTGCCAACCTGATCGTGGTCGACTTGGCGCAGCGCAGTGGTGTGAGCATCGACTGGCGCGCCCATGCCGGCATTGGCGTCCCGGTCACCCTTGCCACGTTGGGCATTGTGTGGTTTTGGCTGCGCTGGGGCGTGTGATCAGCGGGCTCGCCCAAGCGCATTCCGGCCAAGCTTGGCGGCGAGCCCACCGTGGCAATGACGTATCATTCTTTACTTATGTCCTGACGTACTTTTTACACGGACGTCAAATTTTTAACCCAACCACGAGCCCCGCCATGAAACCTTTCTCTCTTCTCAAAGCCCTCTTGAGCGCCACCGCCATGAGCTTCTTGATGGCCGGCGCTGCCCAAGCGGCCGATCAAGGCACAGCCGCAGAAGCGGAAGCCATGGTCCATAAGGCCGCCGCCTACGTCAAGGCCAATGGCCCGGAAAAGGCTTTCGAAGAATTCACGAACGGCAAGTCGTTCAAGGACCGCGATCTGTACATTTATGCGTACGACATGACCGGTAAAAATGTGGCCCATGGTGCCAACCCGAAACTGGTTGGCAAGAATCTCATCGGGTTGAAAGACCCGGACGGCAAGCTCCTGCTTCCGCCGCTGATAGAGCTTGCAAAGACCAAAGGCTCGGGCTGGTCGGAGCCTTTCAAATTCAGGAATCCGACATCGGAAAAAATGGAGGAAAAAGTCGCCTACATTGAACGCGTCGGAGACATTTTTGTCGGCTGCGGCATTTACAAGAAGTAATTTTCCCCGTGTGCCCCAAGTACGGGGCACGGTATTGACCCCCTGATCACCCCACGTTGGAGCGTTCTGATGAACTTGCGCGACATGAAAATCGGTCTGCGCCTCGGCCTGGGCTTTGGCTTGATCCTGCTGGCTGCCAGCGTGATGCTGGTGGGCACGCTCATCAACAACGGCGCCAGCCGGGCCGCTCTGCTGGAGACGATGCAGCGCGCGACGGCCCATCAGGATCTGGCGGCACATATGCGCCATACCTTGCTCAGCAGCGCGGTCGCGGTGCGCAACATGGGTCTGCAGACCACGGTGGAAGGCGTTCAAAAGGATGAAGCCGAAGCCAAGAAGCAACGCACGGCCTACCTGGTCGCCAAAGGCAAGCTGGAGGCCACCGACCTCGGCCCGAAGGAGCGTGAGCTGTTTGGCCGCTTGGCCGAGATTGACCGCCAGATGGATGCGCAGTTCAAGGAGGCCGTGGACTTGGCCTCCCAGTTCAATACCGAGCAGGCCGGCGCCGTCATCACCGGCAAGATCGATCCACTGTTGACCAAAGCCTCGGATGAGCTGGCCGCCTTCATCGCCATCCAGAAACAGCGCACCGACGACGCCACCGAGCAGGCCAATGCCAGCAACCGCGTCACAGTCAACGTGATCAGCATCGCCGCTGCGCTGGTGCTGGTGCTGGCCGGCCTCATGGCCTGGCGCCTGACGACGAGCATCACCCGGCCACTGCAGACGGCACAGGAGGCTACGGCGCGCGTTGCGTGCGGTGATTTGGTGAGCGAGATCCAGGTCGATGGCCGCGACGAGGCGGCACTGTTGCTGGCAGGCCTGCTCGAGATGCGCAATGGCCTGGCCCGCATGGTCGGCGAAGTGCGCATCGGGGCCGAGAACATTTCGACCGGCGCCAACGAAATCGCTTCCGGCAATGCAGACCTGTCACAGCGAACCGAAACCCAGGCCAGCAATCTGGAGGAGACAGCGGCTTCCATGGAAGAACTCAGCTCTACGGTCAAGAACAACGCTGAAACCGCACACCAGGCGAATCAAATGGCCAGTTTGGCCAGCGCGGCGGCGGTGCAAGGCGGGTTGGTGGTGGGCCAGGTGGTCAGCACCATGCAGGACATCACCGTCGCCTCACGCAAGATCGCAGACATCATCGGCGTGATTGACGGCATCGCATTCCAGACCAACATTTTGGCGCTCAACGCGGCAGTCGAAGCGGCCCGCGCCGGCGAGCAGGGGCGCGGCTTTGCCGTGGTGGCCAGCGAAGTGCGCAGCCTGGCTGGACGCTCCGCCGAAGCGGCCAAGGAGATCAAGAGCCTGATTGGCGCCAGTGTCGAGAAAATCGAAGCCGGCAGTAACTTGGCGGGCGCGGCCGGTGCGTCGATGAACGACATCGTCACCCAGGTCCAGCGTGTGGCCGGGCTGATCGGCGAGATCAGCGCCTCGGCCAATGAGCAGACCAGTGGCATCGACCAGGTCAATCAGGCCATTACCCAGTTGGACAACGTGACCCAGCAGAACGCCGCCTTAGTGGAAGAGGCCGCCGCCGCAGCCGACAGCTTGAACCAGCAGGCCGAGCGCATGGTTCAAGTGGTGAGTGTTTTTAAACTGGCCGAGGGCGGTGCGCAGGCGGGCGTGCTGCGCATCATGGACGCTGCCCGGTTGGCTGCGCCGGGTCTCATGCCCAGGCAACTCACCTGAAGTCGGCTTGCCGCGGTTGCCGCGGCCGCCACCTGGACCCGCAGTTGTGGCCGACCCAGCCAGAGCGGCTCAGAGCAACTGGCAAGTTGCCTGTTTTATATAACTAATTGGGCTGCAGCCCACGTATATACTGGATGAGTCGCTATTATTGTAATAGCTGTTCAGAATACGTCGTCGTGGCTTGAGAAAAAACAAGGCTTCAAGGTCCGTATTGCCTAGACTAGATCGCATCCAGCAGCAGGACTGCCGGCTGGATCGGACCCTGCCGTCGAGCCGGAAGGTGACATGCATTCACTTCGGAGTGACCCATGAAAAGCGCGCGATTCTTGGCCTTTTTTCTGCTGCTCATGTCGGCTTTGGTCGGCTGTACGACCACCGGGTTTGGCGGGGGCCAGTTGGTAGGTCCCGGCGCACAGGAGGAGGCTGTTGCATTCAGTTGGACCAGCACCGATGGCGGCATCTCGGGCACCATGACAGCGGCGCTGCCCAATGTCAGCTACCAGGGCCGGTTCTTTCAAATTACCCAACAGACCCGGGGCGAACTGCTGACGCCCTTGTGGACGCACTGGAATCGCGGCTGGTACGACTGGCCGTACTGGAGTGGCCCGGTAGCGCCGCCCTATCCGGCCACCCAGTTCATCACCCATTACTCCGGCAAGGTAGTTGCGACCCTGGAGGCGCCCGACAACCAGCGCCTGCGTTGCCGCTTTCACCTGGTTGACCCGGCCCGTGGCATGTCCGGCGGCGGCGAGGGACAGTGCCAGCTCTCTGATCGCCGCGTGGTGCGGGCGGTTTTTCCGGGGAAATAGGCGTGATTTCGGGTGGTGGGCCAGCGCTGAGGGCCAGCACCCTACCATCTGCCAGCGGCCGGCATCAACCGTCCCGAGTTGGGCGGCTGCACGGCGCCCAGCGCCATGAATGCGAGGGAAGTGGATGTCTACGTGGCCCTGGCCGATGGCCTGTACCGCTATGCCAACCGGGCCTGCAGACAGTCCACCACGTTGTCGAGTGACACCAGACTGGCGTAGTCTGCCTCCGGGTTGGTCACCCCGACGTGCTCATGCAGGCTCACCAGAAAGTTGAGCCCGTCCATCGAGTCCAGTGTCTCGGCTTCCACCCCCGGGCGATGGCGCGCAGCCGTGCCACCACGGTGGCCATCAGCGCGGGTCGGTCGGTGCTCATGTCGCGTTTGCTTGCGTGCTTGCGGTTGGGCTGCTGCAATAACTCGCGCAACTCCGCCAGGAACAGCGGTGTTACCACGCTGCCGTTTTTCAGCGCGCCCAGAACGGCAATATAGAGCCCGGGAATGCGCCCGGCCAGCACAAACAGGTCGCATGTCTGACGCCACTTTGTGAATGACGAGGGGTCGTTACTTGTGCCTCTCTTGGCTGAATCAGCCGGGTTAGTCCGGCCCGCCTATTCGCGTTCGCTGATTTCCCGGTCGCGCGCTCCCGCCAGCCCGGCAGCCAGGTTGGCCAACTCACCAGCCAAGAGTTCCAGCACGTCTTCCATCGTGACGATGCCCACCAGACGGCCTTCGTCATCGTTGATGACCAGGCGACGCAGCCGATGCGTCTTCATGAGTTGCACCGCCTCCAGCGCGTCCATGTTCGGTGTCGCTGTTACCAGATCAACCGACATGATGTCGCCCGCGGTAAAAATCGCCGGGTCCAAGCCTTCGGCCATCAACTCGAGCACCAGGTCGCGGTCCGTCACAATGCCGATCGGGCGTGTCTTTTCATGGGCGTCGACCACCACCAGGGCGCCGATGTGGTGTTTTCGCATGAGTTGCGCCACCACCACGGTGGGTGTCTCTGGCTCCACCACGGCGACCTTTGATGTCGCGAAGTCCTTCAACTGGCTGGCCATGGCCGCGCTAGGCCTCTACAGTCAATTGGTTGTTGACGCGGCTCACACCCGGCGCCGACCAGGTTGCGCCTTCTGCCGCGTTGCGCTCGGCCCAAGAGTGCACATGCCCACGCAGGGTCACCACGCTGCCGTCCATCGAAATCTCGATGCGCCGGGCTTCACGCTGCGCCTGGCGGGTCAGTGCATCCTGGATGCGGGTCGACAGGTTCGCCGGAATCGGCAGCGCCTTGAGCCGGACGTTGTCAATGATGCCCGACACGCCTTTGAGTGGGCGAACCATGCGCTCCACCGCCCGGCGCTGGAAGTTCCAGTCCAGTTCACCGCTCAGGGTGACCCAGCCTTTCTCTACGGACACCATGATCCGGCCTTGCGGCACCGAGGTGTTCCAGCTCAGCGCGTGCTCCACGGCGGCGGCGATCTCGGTGTCGCTGCGCTGGTGTACGCCCGTCGGGATGACGTCGAGCTCCAGTGCAATGGCCTTGACGCCGCTGACCCGCTCAACCGTGCGCTTGGCCGCTACTTTTTCCGCATAGGTATCGAGGTGACCGGTCAAGGTCACGACGCCGTCGGTGACTGAAACACCGACTCGGGCTTCGGGAATCAAAGGGTCCCAGAGCATTTCTGCGAGTACGTCCTTCTTGAGTTCCGAGTCTGTTTTCATGGCATCTCCTGTGGGCATTGCGACGAGACAAAGATCCGTTGCCCCAGAATAGCCAAGGGCTGCTTCGAGGCGTTGCGAAAAATCAAGTGCCCGCTTGAGCCGTGAATCAGACTTCGTCGGATTGGTTGGCGGCGCCAAGCTGTAGTTGCTTGTGAATAATCAAAGGCTGCCCCCACCGGCGCCTGAAACTAGGCAATGGAGCACAACAGATTCCTTCAACTCCAAGGAGCTACATCATGAAACAAAGAGGTGCGGGGCCGAGGACACGTAACCTGCTGACCTGGATGCACGCACCCGCATCGGGTCGCTGCTCGACTATCTGGCGCGCATTCAGGTGAAATAGCGCACAGGTGCAGCTGAGCCATGTTTCGTGATCGCGCTGACGCGGCTAGCCGGCTGGCCGAGCGTCTCAAGGCCTACCGCGGCAAGAATCCTTTGATTCTGGCGATCCCGCGCGGCGCCGTGCCGATGGGCAAGATCATCGCAGACAAGCTCAGTGATGAACTCGATGTGGTGCTGGTGCGCAAGCTGCGCGCGCCACATCAGGAGGAACTGGCGCTGGGCTCCGTCAATGAAAGCGGCTGGACCTATCTGGCCGATTTTGCCGAGCGCTATGGCGGCAGTGCCGACTACCTCGAAGCCGAAAAGCGGACCCAGCTGCAGACCATCCGGCAGCGCCGCGCCCAGTACACGCCGATCCGACCTCCCATCAGCCCGGTTGGCCGCATCGTGATCGTGATTGACGACGGCCTGGCCACGGGGGCCACCATGATCTCGGCGTTGCATGGTTTGCGCGCTATGAAGCCGGCCAAACTGATTTGCGCCATTCCCGTGTCGCCACCAGATACGCTGACCAAAGTGGCTGAGTTGGCAGATGAGGTGGTGTGCCTGGAGGCGCCGCCATTTTTTCAGGCGGTGGGACAGTTCTACCGGCACTTCCCGCAGGTGGACGATGACGAGGTGATTGCCCAGCTGCGCGGCGCCTGAGCCCGGCGCCGGCCAGACTCATGGCCTGCGGACGTCAGCCTTGAAGATACTGGCCGAACCAGACAGCAGCCTGGCGCGCCACCTCCTCCAGGGTGCCTGGCTCTTCAAACAGGTGGGTGGCCCCGGGGATGATGCTCAACTCCTTGGTACCTGGCAGGCGGGCATAGGCGTCGCGGTTGAGTTCAATCACGTCGTGGTCGTTGCCGCCCAACAGCAGCAAGGTGGGGGATTTGACTTTGACCAGATCATGGCTGCCGGCGAGGTCCGGGCGCCCGCCCCGGGACACGACCGCCCGGACGTCCTGACCCAGAGCCGCGGCAGCCTGCAGGGCCGCCGCTGCGCCGGTGCTGGCGCCAAAGTAGCCCATTGGCAAATGCCGGGTGCTCTCAAGCCGTTTGACCCCGTGCCTGGCCGCCAGCAGGCGGCGGGTCAGCAAGGCAATGTCGAAGCGGATATGGTAGGTCAGGTCTTCAGCCGCGGTGAGCAAGTCCATCAAGAGCGTGCCAATGCCCATGTCGTGCAACACGCGCGCCGTATAGTTGTTGCGCGGGCTATGCCGGCTGCTGCCGCTGCCGTGGGCAAACAGCACGATGCCGTGAGGCTCGGGCGGCAGTTCCAACAAGCCCTCGATGTGAACGCCATCTACCGGGATATGAACCAGTTGTGCGTGTGTCGCAGCCATCGCAAACCCTTTGCACTGCTCAGACGCCGATAGCAACCGGAATGCGCTGGCGGCCGAAGTGGCCCACCGTAGCATCAAAGCGTCCGGCCATGACTGCGCCGCAGTCCGGGCAGTGGCCCTGGGCAGTGAGTCGGTACTTTTTGATCAGGTACCAGTCGCGCACGATCAACGGCGCCTGGCAGCCCGGGCAGTAGGTGGTGTCGCCTTCGATGTTGTGCACATTGCCGGTGTAGACGAAGTGCAAGCCTTCTTCGAGGGCGATGTGGCGGGCCCGCACCAGCGTGGCCGGCGGTGTCGCGAGCACGTCCTGCATCTTGTGGTCCGGGTGAAAGGCCGAGAAGTGCAGCGGCACATCGGGTCCGAGCTCCTGCATGAGCCAGCGGCTCAAGGCGGTGATTTCTTGATCTGAGTCGTTGTGACCCGGAATCAGGAGGGTGGTGATCTCGAACCAGACCTGGGTTTCGTGCTTGAGGTAGAGCAGCGTGTCGAGCACGGGCTGCAGGTGCGAGCCCGTGAGTTTGAAATAGAACTCGTCGGTGAAAGCCTTCAGATCGACATTGGCCGCGTCCATCTTCGC
>JBBQQX010000127.1:0-8074 GCA_038215405.1 Burkholderiales bacterium | reverse complement strand
GGGCGTGCTGTCGGTCAGCGGGCGCATGCGCTCGCCGCGGCCCGCGGCCAGCAGCATGGCGGCTACCTGGGGGCGCTCAGCAGGCAGCAGCATGACGGACACGCGGATCGGTGTGCAATGGCAAGTTGTCTTTACTGCTCGACAAAGGCCCGCTCGATCACGAAGTCGCCTTGCTTGGTGGTGTTGCCTTCCATGAAGTCGCGCTTTTCCAGCAGGTGTTTCAGGTCGCGCAGCATGTCCGGGCTGCCGCACAGCATCACGCGGTCGTGCGCCGGGTCGAACTTGGGCAGTCCCAGGTCGGCCTGCAGTTGGCCGGTTTCCAGCAGCGTGGTGATGCGGCCCTGGTGCACAAAGGCTTCACGCGTCACGGTCGGGTAGTACAGCAGCTTTTCCGTCACCATGTCGCCCAGGAACTCGTGCTCGGGCAGCTCATTCGTGAGGTAGTCGTGGTAAGCGAGCTCGGCCACCTCGCGCACGCCGTGCACCAGGATGACCTTCTCGAAACGCTCATAGGTTTCGGGGTCGCGCACAATGCTCAGGAACGGCGCCAGCCCGGTGCCGGTGCCGATCAGGTACAGGTTTTTGCCCGACAGCAGATAGTCAATCAGCAAGGTGCCCGTGGGCTTGCGCCCGACCACAATCTTGTCGCCGACCTTGATGTGCTGCAAGCGCGAGGTCAGCGGACCGTCCTGCACCTTGATGCTCAAGAATTCCAGATGATCCTCGTAATTGGCGCTGACGATGCTGTAGGCGCGCAGCAGTGGCTTGCCGCTTTCCAGACGCAGGCCGATCATCGTGAAGTGACCATTGGAGAAGCGCAGGGTCGGGTCGCGCGTGGTGGTGAAGCTGAACAGGCGATCCGTCCAGTGGTGAACGCTTAATACGGTTTCTTCTAAAAAAGCACTCATAGCGGGTCTTTAAAAATTCCAAGGGGCAACAGGGATGACAAGCACAAAAGGGCGGATTGTAGAACCCGGGGCTCCTTGGGCAGCCCTGCGCCAGACCCCGCTGCGAAGCAGGGTTATCCTTGGCCCTTATGTACTCGCAGCATTTCGGCTTGAGCCAAGACCCTTTTTCCATCGCACCGGACCCGCGCTACCTGTTCATGAGCGAGCGCCACCGCGAGGCGCTGGCGCATCTGCTCTACGGCGTAGTCGGCTCGGGCGGTGCAGCCGCTGGCAGCAGTGGCACCGGCGGCGGCTTTGTCTTGCTCACCGGCGACATTGGCACTGGCAAAACCACCATCTGCCGCTGTTTTCTGGAGCAGATCCCCGCCGGTTGCCAGGTGGCGTACATCTTCAACCCCAAGCTCAGCGTGACGGAGTTGCTGCAGTCGATCTGCGAGGAGTTCCACATCACCCTGGCGGCTGGTGCCTCAGGCGCCCCCACCGGCAAGGACTACATCGACGCGCTCAATGCCTTCTTGCTGCAACGGCACGCGAATGGGCAGAGCAGCGTGCTCATCATCGACGAGGCGCAGAACCTGCAAGCCGAGGTGCTGGAGCAGTTGCGCCTGCTGACCAACCTGGAGACCAATGAGCGCAAGCTGCTGCAGATCGTGCTGATTGGCCAGCCCGAGCTGCGCACGCTGCTGGCACGCCCGGAACTCGAACAACTCGCGCAGCGCGTGATTGCGCGCTTTCACCTGGACGCCTTGAGCGCCGCCGAGAGCAACCAGTACATTGCGCACCGGTTGGCGGTGGCGGGGCACAGCGGCGCGCTGCCCTTTGACCGGCCGGCCCTGCAACGCATTCACCGCCTCGCGCGCGGCGTGCCACGGCGCATCAACCTGCTGTGCGGACGCGCCCTTCTGGGCGCCTGGGCCAGCGGCGCAACGCGCGTGAACCGGCGCGTGGTCGACAAAGCGGCGACCGAGGTGTTCGGGCCCGAGCCGGCCCAGCGGGCTCGGGCGCCAGGGCGCCAGGCTTACGCGCTGGGCGCCCTGGGCCTGGCGCTCGGCGCCGCGCTGGCCGCTTCGCTGCTGTGGCCGGACCTTGCCCCCACGCCGCCCGCAACACCGGCGCGCGTGCCAGCCGCGCCGGTCGCAGCTTTGGCGCCGACCGCGACAGTGGCGCCGCTGCCCAGCCCGCCTGAAGAAATCGACGCCCTGCTGGCGCAACTGCCGCGCGACATCAACACCGCCTGGCGCGCGCTGGCCAGCCTTTGGAATCTGACGGCGCTGGCCGGCGGGCGTGATGGCGACCCCTGCCTGGCGGCGGCCACGCAGCAGTTGCAGTGTTACCGCAGCAAGCAGCTCAGTGTCCCCCAGCTGCGCCAGCTGGGGCGCCCCGGCATCCTGACCCTTCAGGCACAGGACGGCGTGCCGGTTTATGCCTTGCTGGTGGGTCTGGGCGAGCAGAGCGCCACGCTGCAGCTCGGGAGCAGCGTGCATCGCGTCCGGCTGGTCGCGCTGGGCCGGCTTTGGCGCGGCGACTTTGCCACCTTCTGGCGCGTACCGCCGGGCTACGTCGCGGGCCTGCCAGAGGGCAGCCGTAGCGCGGCCATTGACCTGCTGGCGTCGCAATTGGCGCGCATTGATGGGGCACCCGCACCCCGCGCGGACCAGAGCCCGGCGCAGCTCGATGCGGCGCTGCGCGAACGCGTACGGGCCTTTCAGCGCGCCCAGGGCCTCCAGGCCGACGGCCAGCCCGGCCCCATGACCTTTCTGCAACTCGACAGCGCCACGGGCGGCCCTGGCCCGCGCCTGCAAACCGACCCGAATTGAGCCCATGTCTTATATCCTCGACGCCCTGAAACGGGCTGATGCCGAACGTGGCCGCGGCGCCGTGCCCGGCCTGCACACGCGCCAGCTGGCGAGCCCGCACGAGAGCAATCGAAGCGCGCCCGGCGCACGGCGCGCGCTTTGGCTGGGCCTTGCTGGCGCGCTGGCGCTGGCGGGTATGGGTGGCGGCCTGTGGCTCTGGCAGACACCGACCCAGGCGCCTGTCGTGGTGGTCGCGCGAGCTGTGGTCACTGCACCCCCGGCGCGCGCCGCGCTGGCGCCGGTTGCGCCAACCGCGCCGGTCAAGGCCGCTCCCGTGGTGAGCGCCCCCATCAAAGCCAAACCGGAGCCGACGCGCGCCGCGCCGGCCGTGACAACACCATTACCCGCACCAGCGCCGTCCAAGGCCGCGCCCGTCGCCGCTGCACCCGCCAACGCCACCTCGGCCGCGCTGCCGCTGCTCAGTGAGTTGCCCGACCAGCTGCGCGCGCAAGTGCCGGCCATCACCATCACCGGCGCGGTCTACGCCGCAAACCCGGGCCAACGGCTGCTCCTTGTCAATAACCTGGTGCTGACCCAAGGTGCCCTCGCGGCGCCCGAGCTGAAACTGGAGGAGATTCAGCCACGCAGCTCGGTCTTCAGCTTCCGCGGCACGCGCTTCAGGGTTGCGCATTGACGTGAAATACCGTTCGGGCTGAAGGGCTTGGTCGTTCCAGGCGCTCGCCGAGCCATGACAATTAGCCGGCGTTGTCGAATTTCCAAACAATTCTGGCGCCACGAAGGCGCCAGAACTGGGTGTCAAGCTCTACTGAGCTGCCGGGTGGGCATCAATCGCCATGCTTGCCTTTGCCTCCATGCCGGCCTTTGTCGCCATGCTTGCCGTTGTCATCGTCGTTGCCGTCGTCATTCTTCCAGTGCTTCGGTTTTTTTTGTTTTTCCATCTTCACAACCCGATAGCTGTCATCGCGCTGCCAACTGCCAGGTTGGCGCACATAGACGGTGCCGCGCTGTTCCCAACGATCGGGCGACCAGACGTAACCCTCGCGCTGGACGATGGTGCGACCGCGCACCCAGATGTGCCGGTCACCATTGAGCGTCCAGTAGCCCGGCGCCCAGACGTAGCCCGGAGCGATGACGGGCCTGGCTTCATAGAGCGGTGCCGGCGGGCCGAGGTTGATGTTGACGCTGACCTGCGCCATGGCGGGCACGGCGACGGCACTGGCAGCCACCAGCACGGACAGCACGAGATGGCGGATTCTCAGACTTGATTTCATGATCGATTCCTTTGTTTGCTAACAGCCCCATCATGGCAGCTTGCACCGGCCTGATCCGTGCGCTGGCCCACATAAGCGCAAATGCAGCGCGGCGCCGCGCTGGCCTAAAAAAATCCCCGTCATGTGCGCCAGCGCACTGAATTCAAGCCAGACATTGTTTAGTCTTGTCTCCAGTCGTCACGTGGCGGTCGGGGGGTTAAAGCCAAGCGCTGATCTTCACGATCATTTGCGAATACGACGCTGCACTAGCGATGGTCTGATCTGCCAGCGTTAATTTTTCAGATAACGATCACGTCCGGGACGCCAGGCGCTGTGAAGTTCTTGCCTGTCACGGTCTAAATCAAAGGAAACATCATGAAGTACTCGAATCTATTGGTCGCCACTGCGGCAGCAATCACATTGGCTGGCTGTTTCTCGCTCCCCGCCGGTCCGGCCGGACCGCAAGGCGCGACCGGCGCCACGGGCTATACCGGTAACACCGGCGCAACCGGCGCAACGGGCACCACCGGCTACACCGGCGCAACCGGCGGCACGGGTGCGACCGGTGCAACGGGCTATACCGGCGCAACCGGTGCAACTGGCGGCGCTGGCGCTACCGGTGATACCGGCGCGACCGGCTACACCGGCGCTACGGGCAGCACTGGAGCAACGGGTCGCACCGGCGCCAAAGGAACCGCGCCCGCTGGCACCGTGGTGATCGTACCGGCTCAGTAACAAAGTCTGGAGCGGACCCGATCTTGATTGACGGGTTCGCCTGGCAGGCCAACGCCGGTCGGCATTCTCCAAAGGGGCCGACAATGGCTTTCAAGACTGCGCCCTCCCTGGCGCAGTATTTTTTGGAAAATCATGACTGCTTCGCCCGCTCACCGCCACCTGACGTTGGCCCGTTCCCTGAAATGGTTCGCGGGGGCCCTGATCGCACCGCTGTTACTGGCGGTGCTTTTCATTCTGGTGTTCGGCTGGAACTGGCTGCGCGCGCCGATCGAGCGCATGGCGCTGGAAAAAACCGGTCGCGTGCTGGCCATCAAGGGTGACATGAACGTGGCCCTTGGCTGGCCGCGACCGCGCCTGAGCGCCAACGCGGTCAGCTTTGCCAATCCGCCCTGGGCGCAGGAAAAGCAGATGATCACCGCCGACGCCGTGGAGATCACGCTCGACCTGACACAACTACTTCAGCGCAAGCTGGTGTTCCCTGAACTGCGACTGGAACGACCCGTTGTGTTTCTGGAACAAGGCAGCGCGGGACGCCAGAGCTGGCTGCTGGATCAGCAGCAGCAGGACCCGGGCGCGCGCATCCAGATTGACCGCCTGACGCTTGATCAGGGCCAACTCGGTTTTGATGATGCCCTGCAGAAGACCAGCATCCGCGCCAAACTCGCCAGCCTGGCGCCAACGGCCGGCGGCACGCTTGATGCCGGCTTGAGCTTTAGCGCCCACGGGAAGTACAAGGGACAGACGCTCAAAGCCGAGGGCAGTGGCGGGCCGGTGCTGGCGCTGCGTGACGACAGCACGCCCTACCCTCTGAACATTGACGCCAGCGTGGGGCAAACCCGCGTGCGCGCGCAGGGCAGCATCACCAACTTACTTCAACTCACCGCAGTCGATCTGAGCTTGGCGCTCAGCGGCGACGACCTGGCGCAGCTTTACCCCGTGCTTGGTATCGCGTTTCCCATCACACGCAGTTACGTGACCGCAGGGCACCTGCGCCACAGCGGCAACAGCTGGCACTACGAGAAGTTCTCGGGCCGCATCGGGCGCAGCGACATCGCCGGCTCGCTTGAAGTCAAAACCGGTGGCCAGCGCCCGACGCTGAAGGCGGAACTGACATCGACCCTGCTCGATCTGGCGGACCTGGGGCCGCTGATCGGCGCGCGCCCGGGCAGCGTAAAAGCCGCCAAAAAGGCAGCAGCGCAATTGCCAACCGCGTCGGACTCAGGCGCTGTCGCCACCCCGGCGCGGGCGCGCGTGCTGCCAGACCTGCCGTTCAACACCGAGCGCTGGGGCAGTGTCGATGCCGAGGTGAGTTTTCGCGCCAAGGCGCTCAAACGCGACAAGGAGCTGCCCCTGGAAGACCTGGTGGCGCATCTGAGCCTGAAGGATGCCGTGTTGACGCTCGACCCGCTCAATTTCGGTCTGGCCGGCGGTGAACTCAACACGGTGATCAAACTTGATGGGCGCAGCGATCCGATCAAGGCGCACGCGAAGGTGCGGGCGCGCAAGATATTGCTGGCCAAGTTATTCCCCGGCGTTGAGCTGAACCAGAACAGCATTGGCCAGATCAATGGCGAGTTCGACCTGGACGGACACGGCAATTCGGTTGGTCGCATGCTGGCGAGTTCCAATGGCAAGGTCGGACTGGTCGTGTCGGGCGGCGAGATCAGCAAGCTGATGATGGAAAAAGCCGGCCTGCACCTGTGGGAAATACTGCAACTGAGCCTTAGCGGCGACCGGCTCATCAAGCTGCGCTGCGCCGTGGCCGACTTCGAGGTCAAGAGCGGCAAGATGCAGACGGACGCGCTGGTGCTCGACACCCAGGTCACGACCCTGATCGGCAGCGGCAACATCGACCTGGGGCAGGAGAGCCTGGACCTGGTCTTCAACCAGAAGACCAAGAAAACCAGCCCCCTGGCTTTGCGCAGTCCGATCTATGTGCGCGGCAGTTTTGCCAAGCCCGAGGTCGGCGTTGACAAGGGGCGCGTGGCGGTGCGCGCTCTGGGCGCCATTGCGCTGGGCCTGATCAACCCCTTCCTGACGCTGCTGCCCTTGATCGATGCCGGTCCAGGCCAGGACAGCGATTGCGGACAGCTGGTGCGTGATGCGCGGGCACTGCCGCGTTCAGGGAGCCCCAGCAAGTGACCTTGCACACGCTCTTGCGCCTGGCGACCACTGCGGTCGGCGCGCTCGCATTTGCCGCCTGCGCCACCCTGCCCGACACCGATGAGCTGATCGAGCGGCATGCGGGGCAAGCGGCCCGGTTCGAGACGGCGCGCGGTGCGCTGCCGGCCAAGAAGAGCGCTGCCATCCTGGCGCAACTCAAGCGCCGGTCAGGCGACCTCGATATTCTGGACAAACAGATCGCTCTGGAGCAGGCCGTCAATGACAGTCCGCTGGTGCTGGGCAACAAGGTCACGCTGCTGCAGGACGGCGCTGCAACCTACCTCGCGATGTTTGCCGCCATCCGAAGCGCGCGCGACCACATCAACCTGGAGTCCTACATCATCGAAGACGATGAGGTCGGGCGCCAGTTCTCTGACTTGCTCTTGGCGCAGCAGGCGCGCGGTGTGCAGGTCAACATCCTCTATGACAGCGTGGGCGCCATCAACACGCCCAAGGCTTTTTTTGAACGCCTGCAGCAAGGCGGCATCGAGGTGCTTGAATTCAACCCGATCAACCCCTTGACGGCCAAGGGGCCGTGGCTGATCAACCACCGCGACCATCGCAAGTTGCTGGTCGTCGACGGTCGCATCGCCTTCATCGGCGGCATCAACATCAGCAGCGTCTATGGCTCCGGCTCCATTCCAAGCCGGTCCCGCAAGGAGGCCCCCAACGCGCAGGCATGGCGCGATACCGACCTGCAAGTTGAAGGCCCAGTGGTTAGCGAGTTTCAGAAACTGTTCCTGCAGACCTGGGAAAAGCAGCACGGACGCACGCTCGCGCCCAAAAATTATTTCCCGGCGCTCAAGGTGCAGGGCCAGGACATCGTGCGCACCGTCGGCAGCACGCCCGATGATCCATTCAGCTTGATGTACCTGACACTGATGTCGGCGATTGGCAACGCTGAAAAACAAGTGCATTTGACCCAGGCCTACTTCGTGCCCGACCCGCAGCTGCGTCAAGCCCTGGTGGCTGCCGCCGGTCGCGGCGTCGACGTGAAGTTGATCCTGCCGAGCCACTCGGACTCGGGGCTGGTCTTTCATGCCGGACGAGCCTACTACACCGAGTTGCTCCAGGGCGGTGTGAAGCTGTACGAGCGCTCCGGTGCGCTCTTGCACGCCAAAACCGCGGTCATTGACGGCGTCTGGTCCACGGTGGGTTCGAGCAACCTGGACTGGCGCAGTTTTCTGGACAACGACGAGAT
>JBBQQX010000126.1:0-8097 GCA_038215405.1 Burkholderiales bacterium | reverse complement strand
CAGCTGGGGCGGGGCCAATTCAATCTTGCCGCTGGGGGTGCGTAACAGCTCGGGCACACGCGGCTGCAGTTCACACAGGTCGACGCCACCGCTGGCGCTGGCGGCCGTCACCTTGGCCAGGGTCAAGCCATCGGGCTTCAGGCCAAAGGCATCGCCGTAGGGGCCAGTGCGCAGGGCCACATCGAGCAGGCGCTGCGGCCCACGCAGATGCGCAGTTGCCGCCATCACGGCGCTGGCCTGCGCACCGAAAAGGCGCTGCGCATCTTGTGCAAACTGCGCGTCATCGAGCGCATTCACATCCACGTCGGCAGGCTGGCCCTGCGCGATGGCCGCCAGCTTGAGCAAGATTTGCCATTCAGACGGGCGGGCCTCAGAGGGCAGCGCCGCCGGGCTGTAGCGCGCGTGATTGCGCCAGGACAGCTGCGGAAACGACACGTCAAAGTGATCGTCCTGCAGCGGCGAGACGCCCGGCAAGATCACATCCGCATGGCGCGTGGTCTCGTTCAAATAAATGTCCACGCTGACCATGAAATCCAGCGACTCAAAGGCCTGCGCCAGCCGTGGCCCGTTGGGGGCCGAGAGCACCGGGTTGGTCGCCACCGTGATCAGGGCGCGCACCTGTTCGGCGCCGGGGGTTTCAATCTCTTCGGCCAGGCAGGTCATCGGCAGTTCACCCATCACCTCGGGCGCGCCGCTCACGCGCGAATGGTGGCGGCCCGTGGCCACGCCGCGCCCGCTGCCACTCGGCCCCGACGTGTTGCTGGCAAAGGCGGCGGCCTTGGCAAACAGCGCGCCACCGGGCGCATCCAGATGCCCTGTGAGTGCATTGAGCACATCGACCAGCCAGCTCGCCAATGTGCCAAAGGTCTGGGTGCAGGTGCCAATGCGGCCGTAGACCGCAGCGCGCTCGGTGTGCGCCAGTTCACGCGTCAATTCAATGATGGTGTCTGCCGCGATGCCGCAACGCGCCGCCACAGCTTGCGGCGTGAAGCTCGCCACAGCCTGCTGTACGGCTTCGACGCCGTTCACCCAGTCAGCCACCGCGCCCAAGCGCACCCACTGCTTGGCAAACAAGGTGTTGACCATGGCCGCGAGCAAAAAAACGTCGGCGCCGGGGCGAATGAAGTGGTGCGCATCTGCAATGGCGGCGGTCTCGGTGCGGCGCGGGTCAATCACCACCAGGCGGCCAGCGCGCGCCTGCAACGCTTTGGCTTTGCCCCGAAAGTCGGGCACGGTCCACATGCTGCCGTTGCTGGCCAGCGGGTTGGCGCCGATCACCAGCAGCAGTTGCGTGCGCGTGATGTCGGGCAGCGGCACCGACATCCAGTGGCCAAACATCAAGCCACAGGCGAGCTGCTTGGGCACCTGGTCCAGGCTGGAGGCTGAAAAAACGTTGCGCGTGCCCAGCGCGCGGGCTAGCCTTGGAAAGTAGGTCAGCAAGCCGTATTTGTGCACCGTCGGGTTGCCCACGGCCACCGCCACCGCCTGGCGGCCGCACTGGGCCTGCAGTGGCGGCAAACGGCGCTCAATCTCGGCAAAAGCCTCGTCCCAGGTGGCGGCCACATGCTGGCCGTTGCGCTTGATCAGCGGCGTACGCAAGCGATCCGGGTCGTCATGCAAGTCTTTGAGCGCGACCGCTTTGGGGCAGATGTACCCTTGGCTGAGGACATCTTGGGCATCCCCCTTGATGCTGCTCACAACGCCGTCTTGCACCTTGATCTCCAGCCCGCAGCAGGCTTCGCACAGGGGGCAAATTCGGTAGTGGGTGGTGTCGGTCATGGCAGGCCTCGTTGAAGAAAAAGGGGCATTGAGTCACAGGCGCCACGCGTCGTCCAGAACCTGGGTGACAGACCAACCAGTGGCGTTCAGTTGAACTATATTTGATTGTGGGTCAGCCAGGTGCGCACCGATCCAAGTTTGACCGCCGGCCCGCCTTTTTGGACAATGACAGGTCTGCAGCCATCGTTTGATGGGCAGCCCTGCCCGTCAAACGATGGCCCGAGCGACCAAGCGCTTCTTCATTGACTTGAGAGGTATGTGTCGTACTTACCTTTGCCCTATGGCGTTCACTGAATCATCCAGCCAGAGGCCAGCTGGCAACTGGGACCGCCGACGCGCCTTGCCGCGGCGGCGCCAATTGGCGCTAGCTGCCGCAGTGATCATGGCCGCCGCTTTGGTGTTCAAACTCTGGTTCGTGAATCCGTTCATGGAACTGGTCGCAGAAACCCTGTTGTTCGGCATGGGCGTTGTGTTCGCTCCGACGCTGGCTGGCCTTTGGCGCCAGAGGCTGATGCCGCGTCGAATGGCCCAGCTCCTGGCAGTGGCAGTTGGCGCCGTGCTCGCGCCTTTGACCATGAAACTACTGTCCTCGGGCGGTGCATCGTCGCTCTTTTTCGACTCGGTGCCCATGGTCCGCGGCTATGTGATGGTGACTCTGGGCGGGGCCATCATCGGCACCCTGTTTGCACTGGGTGCCTTGTACCGCGACCGCGATGCGCACGCCCGGGCCGAGTCCCTGCAGTTTGCGCTGGAGCGCGAAACGCTGGAGCGCCAGGCCGCGGTGGCCAAGCTGCAGCTGCTGACCGCACAGATAGAGCCTCATTTTCTGCTCAATACGCTGGCCAATGTGCAGGAACTGGTGGAAAGCGGCTCATCGCAGGCGGTGCCGATGTTTCGCTGCCTGATCACCTACCTGCGCGCCGCCATGCCCCAATTGCGGCGCGAAGCGGCCACGCTCGGGGATGAAGAGCGGCTGCTGCGCGCCTACCTTGAGCTGATGGCCATGCGCATGCCGGACCGCCTGGGTGTGTCGTTCCACATCGATTCGGCCCTGCGGCCGCTGCGCTTTCCGCCCATGGCCTTGTTGACCCTGGCGGAAAATGCGATCCGTCACGGCATTGGCCCGGCTTGCGAGGGGGGCAGCATCGAGGTCGGTGCGCGCCGTGTCGATGACAGCACGGTGCTGATCTGGGTGGCCGATACCGGGGTCGGTATGGTCGAGAGCGCCCAGATGGGCGCCGGCTTGAGCAATTTGCAGGCCCGCCTGCAGGCACTTTTTGGGGCCGATGCCAGCCTCCAACTCATCGAGCAGGCGCCGCATGGCCTGCGCGTCGAGCTTCGACTGACGGCGCCAGCTTGATATGCCAGTTGCCACTGCCCTGATTGCTGACGACGAGCCGCTGTTGCGGCAACGACTGGTTGCACAGCTGGCGCGTCTGTCGCCCGAATTGCAGATCGTGGCGCAAGCCCGCAATGGGAACGAAGCGGTCGACCTGTTTGAGCGGCTCCAGCCGCAGGTTGCCTTTCTTGATGTCCAGATGCCGGGCCTGAGCGGCATTGAAGCAGCGCGCTGTATGGCCGGGCGGGCCGAGTTGGTCTTTGTCACGGCCTTTGAACACTATGCGGTAGAAGCCTTTCAACGCGGCGCGATTGACTACCTCGTCAAACCGATCGACGAAGAGCGCTTGGCTGAGACGGTCCAGCGGCTGCGCGCGCGACTGCAATGCACGATGCCCGAATGGCGGCCCGACTTGGATGCCGTGCTGAACGGCATCGCCGAGCAATTGCGCCAGCGCCAAGAGCCGCAGCATCGGCTCAAGTGGATCAAGGCCTCGGTCGGCCCTGTCGTTCGGCTGATCCCGGTCGAGCAAGTGCTTTACCTGAAGTCGGCCACCAAATACACCG
Source organism: Burkholderiales bacterium (assembly GCA_038215405.1). Lineage (GTDB taxonomy): Bacteria > Pseudomonadota > Gammaproteobacteria > Burkholderiales > Burkholderiaceae_C > Rhodoferax. The sequence goes on along the minus strand of JBBQQX010000126.1, from coordinate 4,413 downwards.
TGGTGACCTGGGAGGGCGGCGAGGCCCTGATCCGAAGGCCCATCCGGGACATGGCCGATGAACTTGACCCGGAGCGATTTCTCCAGATTCACCGCTCAACCATCGTCAACCTGGACAAGGTGGCTGAGTTTTCACATGGGCCGGGCGATGGCGGCGTATTGCACTTGAAGGACCGCAGCGAGCGCTTGACGGTGAGCCGCAACTACGTTCATCTGTTTCACCAGATGTGAGCCCGGGTCGGCACTTGCGACAGCGCCTGGTGTCGTATTGGCCGCTTAGCAAAGTCCGGGCGTGCCGTCTTTCTGCTCATTGCGGGTGACGCGCTGGTCGCTGTTGTTCATGCACTGGCCTTCAGTGGTCGATGACGCCATCGTGGCCTGTGGCGCAATTTGATCCGGCAGCAAGGGCGCGTGCCGGCCGACGATCAGGACCGGCTCCAGCGTGACATAGCGTATCGCCGGGCTTGAGGTTGTCGATCCTGCCGCCATGCGGGTGGGGCTGGAGGCCACGGTTGCCGATGCCGCTTCAGTGGCCACCTCATTCATCTTCCAGAGCAGCGAGCCATGGATCGTGGTGCTGATCAACAGCGCCGCGGCAAGTGACTTGGTTTTCATGGCGTTCCACATCAAAATCTCCTTTTTGAGCCCAACCTTGGGCTGCCTGAGAAGAAGTCTAAGAACGCCCCGCGGACACTTCAAGCACGTTGCGACGAACTGCGGATAGGAGGGAATGAGCAGCGTCTTCAAAGGGCCGAAGAGTTGCTGAGTTACAGCCTGCGCAGTCGGCGCATTTTGTGTCGAAATTTCGATCATGCATTTTTTGCATAAAGGTATTTTCTGCAGATTAATTTGCTTTTAAAGCACAGGGTGCCGTCCTAGACTTGCTGACATGCAAGTGCGAAATCGCTACCTCGAGATCAGCCTCACACCGGTCAAGGTCCCCACGGACGGTCGGGCGCAGCTTGTGGTTGCCGCCAGTGCCAGCACAGACCCGCATGGGCTTGTGGCTCGGCACCACAACTTGCATTTTTCAGAAGGCGTGCGCGCGATGCGCCAGCATGCCAACTGCCCTTTAGCAACCAAGGAAAACACATGAGCACTCGAATTGAAAAAGACTTTCTGGGCGAAAAAGAACTGCCCGACACCGCCTACTATGGCGTGCAAACGCTGCGCGGCAAAGAGAACTTCCACATCACCGGTATTCCGATGTCGAACGAACCCTACTTCGTCAAGGCCTTCGGCTATGTGAAGAAAGCGGCCGCATTGGCCAATCGCGATCTGGGCGTGCTTGATGTGAAGATCGCCGACGCGATCGTGATCGCTTGCGACCGCTTGATCGCCGGCGAAATGTGCGACCAGTTCGTCACCGACTTCATCCAGGGTGGCGCTGGCACGTCGACCAACATGAACGCCAATGAAGTGATCGCCAACATGGCGCTTGAGCACCTTGGCCACAAGAAGGGCGAGTACCAGTACTGCAACCCCAACGACCATGTGAACTTCGGGCAATCTACCAACGACGTCTATCCGACTGCCTTTCGCTTGGCCTTGATTCTGCGACTCAACAGCTACATGGTTGCACTGGAACAGTTGCAAGAGGCCTTTTTTGCCAAAGGCCGGGAATTCCAGAATGTGCTGAAAATGGGCAGAACGCACCTGCAGGATGCAGTCCCCATGTCGCTTGGTCAGGAATTTCATGGCTGGGGCACGACGATGGGTGAGGAGGTACAACGCATTGCCGAAGTCCGCCAGTTCCTGCACGAAGTGAACCTGGGTGCGACCGCCATCGGCACCATGGTGACGGCAGCGCCGGGTTATCCGGAACTGGCCATCAAACACCTGTCCGAGGTCAGCGGTTGCACCTTCATTCTCGCGGGCGACCTGGTCGAGGCGACCTCCGACACCGGCGCCTACGTGCTGCTCTCGGGTGTGCTGAAACGCACCTCGTCCAAACTCACCAAGATCTGCAACGACCTGCGGCTGCTGGCCTCCGGTCCGCGCTGCGGCTTCAACGAGCTCAACCTGCCGCAAATGCAGCCAGGCAGCTCAATCATGCCGGGCAAGGTCAATCCGGTGATTCCTGAAGTCGTCAACCAGACCGGCTTTCTCGTCATCGGCTTGGACCTCACGGTCACGCTGGCCGCGTCTGCCGGGCAACTGCAGTTGAACGTGATGGAGCCTGTCATTACCTTCGCGCTGTTCACGTCGATCTCCACCATGGAGAACGCGGTCAACAGCCTGAATGTCAACTGCATCAAGGGCATCACCGCCAACGTGGAACACATGCATAGCCGGGTATTGAACTCGCTGGGCATCATCACGGTGCTCAAGCCCTCACTGGGCTACAAGCAGTGCGCGGAGATCGCTCGCGAGTGCTATGAGACCGGCAAATCACTGCATGACATCGTCGTCCTAGAGCGCAAACTGTTGACGCAACAGCACTGGGATGAGGTATTCTCATTCGAGAACCTGATTAGCCCGAAATTCGAGCAATAAGCGCAAGCATCAGAAATTATTACCCCCAGAAAGAAAGAGAGAAAACAAAATGACCGTTTCAATTGTTCTTCAATTCCTGGTCGTGCTAGCGGCCATCTGGATGGGGGCGCGATCCTCGGGCATCGGCCTGGGCTTGTGGGGCGCGGTCGGTCTGATGGTGTTGGTGGGTGCCTTTGGCATCACCCCCACCTCGCCGCCGGTCGATGTGATGCTGATCATCCTGGCCGTCATCATGGCCGCCTCGGTGATGGAAGCCGCTGGCGGCATCGATTTTCTGGTCGGCATTGCCGAGCGCATCATCCGGGCCAATCCGAAATACGTGACGATTGTCGCGCCACTCACGACCTGGACCTTCACCTTCCTCGCCGGAACGGGGCACATCGTCTATCCGTTGCTGCCGGTGATCTACGAGACGGCGCACCGCAATGGCATCCGTCCAGAACGACCCATGGCGGTGGCCACCATCGCCTCGCAGCAGGCCATCACCGCCAGCCCGGTGGCAGCGGCCACGGCGGCGATGATCGGCATGTTTGCTGAAAAGGGCATGACAGAGTGGGGTCTGCGCGAGATACTGCTGATTTGCGTGCCTGCCACACTTATCGGCGTGATTGCCGCCGCCATCGTCTCGATGTTCATCGGCAAGGACCTCAAAGACGACAAGGTGTACCAGGCGCGGCTCGCTGCTGGTGAGATTCCGGCGCCCCAACCCGCCACGCAACGCCAGGCACTCAAGCCCACAGCGAAGCTCGCCGCCTTTGTTTTTCTGACCGGGGTCGCGCTGGTCGTGCTGCTCGGCTTCTTCCCGGCCTTGCGGCAACTGCCCGGGGCCAAAAGCCCGCTGTCCATGCCCGTCGTCATCGAAATCATCATGATGTCCATCGCTGCCATCATGCTACTGGTGACCAAAATCAATGTCGACGATGTGCCAAAAACAGCCACCTTGCGTGCCGGCGTGGTCGCGGTCATCGGTATTTTTGGTCTGGCCTGGCTCGGCGACAGTTTCATCTCCGCCAACAAGGACTTGATTGTTCCAGCCATCGGTGAATGGGCGAAGGTTGCGCCGTGGACCTTTGCCTTCGGTCTGTTCCTGGCCTCGGTGCTGCTTTACAGCCAGGCCGCCACCACCCGCGCCTTGATGCCGCTGGGCGTTGTACTGGGTATCCCGCCCCAGTTCCTGATCGGTATGTTCCCGGCCGTCAATGGTTACTTCTTTATTCCGACCTATGGTTCACTGATCGCGGCGATCAACTTCGACCTCTCCGGCACCACAAAAATAGGCCGCTACGTTCTGAACCATTCGTTCATGATTCCAGGATTGGTGGCCACGGTGGTGTCCGTCGCGACCGGCCTGCTGATCGCGCGCATGATGTTCTGATCCATGGGGCCGGTGGGATTGCCCCACCGGCTACGCTGGCTTGCACCCCGCCAGCACCAAGCCGCCCGGTGCACACAGTGATCGGCCCAGCCAGATTTCGTAAGTGTCTGTCCTGGGCTTGGCATTGCGCAGGCCGCTGCTCACAGGCGCGGCGTTGACGGCCTCGCCCACAACCTTGGCGACCCAGCGGGCGTAGCTGCGGTCGCTCTTGCCCTGCACCCGCACTTGCGTGGTGTCGGGCGCGCGCTCACCGACGAGCTCGATGGCGGGCGCCTCGTAGCCGAAGGCGCGCAGCTTCGCGGCCAGGGTTTGGGCGATCGGCCGCTGCGCTTCATTGGCAATCTGGAGGTAGGCGAGCGGTTTGCGCACGGCCGCCAGCTTGAGCAGTGCGCGCACCTTGCCGGTAAGCGCTCCACCAACCCCAGACTTGCGGCCGGAATGTGAATTCGACATGCTTTCCCCATCTAAACTCAGATGGAGAAACGAGCATGAAAAGAGCAAAGCACGAGTGGCCAAGCCACATCGAAGCGATCAAAACCCAGG
>JBBQQX010000125.1:0-8164 GCA_038215405.1 Burkholderiales bacterium | reverse complement strand
TGCTGGCTCGCATGCCTACGCAGAAGAACAGCCACATCGAAGAATTGTTGCCACATCGCTGGCAGCCGACAAATCCTTAACTGCGACCTCGTGACATCACGGCACCACTGGCGTCAAGGTGTAATGGCCACCCGCTTACACCCAATCCTCACCAAAACCGCCTTATCTGCTGGGCAGAGTGAGGGATTTGGTAAAGCTTGAAGGTTGTCACGCGTGTTCAAAGGGGCTTATTTTTATTGGTTATGGGATCTAAGAATAACGAGTTTCTCTCTAAAAAACAATATCTATATCGTTTTAAGCCTATTGCAAACTAATGATAAGTTTGTATGGAGCTTAGACTCATAACCTTCCCCGTAAGTAAATGCCCACTAACAGTGGGCATTTTGCTTTGTAGCCCAGAAATAGCCCATCCGTAGCCCAACTGTAGCCCGCGGTGTTTTTGTAAACCCCATTTTTGACCATTGGGTGATGCCGTCGCTGAAAAACCCGCATGGATGCTGGGGAGTCCGCGCGGTGACACACGATGTTTGGGCTATGGTCGCTCCCATTAAGGTTACGTCCACCTGCAGCTTGGCATTTCAAAACAGATCCGCAACATCGGCAGATTTCCCCTCCTGTAACCGAGAAATGATGTTCAGTGGACGTGCCCCGTACTGCGCCTCTGTGCCGGTCCCGGCGTCGACCCACGGCAGGTTCAGCCGTTCATAGACAGGCCGCCATTCATCCCCCTTGCGAACCAACAATGCAGGGTTCGGGAAATAGTGCCCATTGCGGGTGCGGCTCCAGAGCTTACGGGCGGGTTTATATGTGCTGTCAACTTCCCCGCGAGCGAGGACTTGATTGATGTAACTGCGCTTGCGCCTAAGCTCCTTCCATAAATGAACCGGGAGACACCCCAGAACCTGGTGCAACTGTTCGGCAAAAAACCCCTGAGCAAACTTCCAAGGAGCCTGATCCCGCCAGCAGCAACATGACCATTGCGTCTTGACCCCTGCAAGCATCAGACTGAGCACCCAGTACTCGCCTTGGTGACGCTCTATGCGCACGAGCCGCGAATCAACCTGTACATCAATGATGGCGGGTGCGATGCGATCAAACAAAGCAGCAAGCGACGCCTTGGCAAACGCTGGGTCTTCGATCGCGCGAGAAAGCGAATGCTGCCAAGGTGTCTGCCCGAACTCATCCTCCAGGTCCGGGTTCGCGCCGCGCTGAAGCAAGGCCTCCAAAAGGGCTAGGTTGCCACCGCGCGCTGCCAACATCAGGGGGCTCGCTCCAACGAGCGTCGGGTGGTCAACGCCATACACATCGCATTGCCGCAGAACGTCTTTGAAGTTCTTGATCGCGTAGGGCTGCAAATGGCGCTGGCGCAAGGCGAGGACAGAGCGGTGGGCGAGTTTGGTCTTCTCGTCATACTCCGCCATGTAAATGCCGAGCCTGTTTGGGTTGCCAATCCAGCCAAATTCGCCCTCAAGCGTCAGACTGGTCGCGGGTTGGAAATTCACGTGCGCCAATTTCTCTATCCATGCGTGTTGGCCATGCCAGAGCGCATAGTCCAGCAAAGCCTGGCGAGGCTTGGCGCTAGGATTAATGCGATCAAGTGCTTTAGCGGCGAAATCCTCCATCAGGGTCTGGGACCAGGGCGTCCAAGGGACTGGCTTGAACTGCAGGATGGTGTCGCGAATAAGTTGGGCTTGCTCCTGCTTGCCCTGGAGTTCGAGCTTGCGAGCCTCTTGGGCCCATTCTTCTTTGCTGGATACTTGACCGGCCGTCACTTGAGCGTCGCTTACATGGAGTCCCAGCAAAGCCAACAGAGGGTGAGCCGTGTCAGATTCGACGAAAGTCAGACTTTGCGCCGCTCGGGTCATCGCCACATAAAGTGCATTGACGTAAAACTTGTAGAGCTCCAGAGACCTATCGCTTTTGTCTTTCGCCCGCCGATAGTCCAGTTCCTCTCTGTTGATGTCCTTGACGCTGACACCGTCGCAAACTTCGGAGAATGCTGCGCGCTGTCCGGACACGATGTCGAAAAGGATGACGTGCGAATATTCCAGGCCCTTGGCCTCATGCACCGAAAAAACAAGTGGTGTGTGAAAGCTTGCCCTGGCAGCAGCTTTGTCTTCGTCGCGAAGCACAATCACTGCGTGTTTCACGGACGCACGTGAGACGGCATCGAGTTGCTGGGTTATGGCGTCCTTGAACGGCATCAGCCGAACCTCACCAGTATCACCGGACGTGCTGTGGACCAGAAAGTTGCTCTCTCTATCGACAGAACCAAAACGCGCCTGCTTGATTTTGAGCAGGGAATTGGTAAGCTGTGTAACCGCCTTTGTGTTTCTAAAGTTTGCCTGCAAAATATGCAGGGCTTGGCGCTGTGCAACATCGCCAGCCAGGCCATTCCAGAAAAGACTCCTGACCGCCGCCCAGGAAAAAAAGTTGGGGTGCACAATCTGATTGGAATCCCCGCACAGCAAAAATTGACTCGGATTCTTCAGGGATGCAAGCACTAATGCGAGCATGACCATCGTCAGATCCTGAACTTCGTCAACCACGATGAAATCATAGGTCGGACTGGCCAAGGGGCGCAAACCGTGCGCCACCAGGTTCAAATCAAATAGAGCAGATGCATCGAGCCACTTGCAATAACGCACGAAGAGAGCGTGAGCAACTTCGCGCTCTGATGGGGCGAGCAGGCTTTGCCGCGGCCCCAGGGCCAAATAGTCCTGCAAAGTCAGTGGCCCCTCAGGCCGCGCGCTGATGACGCCTCGAAACTCTTCAAACAGAGCGTGGGCATCAATCTCGCCAAAACTCTTGAGGGCGCCACGGTTGCGATCAAACCAGCCAGTGAAAGCGCCAAAACTAACTTCTCGTCCTTTGGGCACCTGTAAAGTTTCCAGGAACTCCCGGTAGCTCAGAAACTCGGGTTCCTGATCTGGATTCTCATACCCGTGATGGTCGTAGAGCGCGCGCGCTGATTGGGCCAGATAGGCTGACTGCGTCACATAGAGCACTCGGCCCTGAGCTTCGCGCATCTTGGACAGCGTGATGGCGGTTTTGCCTGAGCCAGCAGAACCCACCAGAATCATGGGCGCTAGAAGGCGACGAACTGCCTCCTGCTCATCATCAAATACGATGGGTTTGTCCAGTAGTTCAAACTCGACTCGACTGGAGTGAAGCCAACGCAAGGCCAATGTCTCGTTGCTTGGCAAGTCAACCTTCGCAGCAATGGGCTCCAGCTCGATCTTGGATTCGTCAACGTGCGCCCCACGCAGAAAGCGTGACTTGTCGTAGGCGTGGTTTTCGATCACCTCCAGCGCGAGGCAAACGGTCTCATCGCCGTACTTGGCGAATTGCAGCAACAGGCGGTTACTCTGGTCGAGTTTGGCTCGGTAGTAACTCCCGACATGAAGCTTTTTGACATCCGGGGTTTTGAAATCACCCGTTTCAATTGACGATCGCACCTTTGCGAAAGAGGCCTTGACGCGTCGCAGGTCAAGGTCTTTGTACTGGAGAACTCGCATTGGAAGCCAGAATTGTGCAAATCATGATCGCTCAATTGTGACCTGTCACTAGTGGGAAAACCTGAAGTCGCATTGCCATCTCGTCGTCGGAAGTGAAATACCAAAAAGCTGACGGTCGTGGCCGGCAGGACCCGTAGCAGAGTTGAAATTGAATTCCGGCAATTGAGTGACGGCTGTGCGGTAGGCAATTTCCAGTGTCGTATGTCGCCTCTGGGTCGATTCCTGAGTTACAGCCGTCCAACCTGAACGGCGGGTAACGCAGCATTGTTGACCGCCACTGGAACAGGCCTGGTATTCATTCCAACCACGACGGGAAGCACTTGGCGGGAAGCGGACCAGTAAATTTCCAACCTGACGGGAGGTGGCGTGTGGTGCGTATGTGGAAAATTTCTGTCGATCAAACCCGGCTCAGTTTTGACTGTCTTATGCATTTACAGCTCAAAATTTAGGTGGGAAACAGCGGCTTATGCGCCGCCCGTCAATGCACGACGGCTGGTGAATCGCTCATGCGATCACGCCGCGCCAGCACCGGAAAGCCCTTGAACCACCAAGCTGCCACCAGCAGCGTGCCAATACCGCCTATCACCACCGATCCGATCGGCCCAAGCACCGCTGCTGTTGCGCCGGACTCAAACTCGCCAAGCTGGTTGGACGCGCCGATGAACACCGAGTTCACCGCGCTGACGCGCCCGCGCATGTCGTTGGGCGTCTCGATTTGCATCAGGGTCTGGCGCACCACCACGCTGACCATGTCGGCGCCGCCAGAGACGGCCAGCGCGCCAAGCGACAGCGCCATGCTGCCAGACAGACCAAACACCGGCATGCACACGCCGTACAGCGCCACCGCCAGCAGCATGGTGCGGCCCACCCGGCGTTCCAGCGGCAAACGCGTCAGCACGACGGAGGTCAGGAATGCGCCCGCTGCCGGAGCCGCCCGCAGCAGGCCAAGCCCCCAGGGGCCGACATGCAGAATATCTTTGGCAAACATCGGCAGCAGCGCCGTGGCGCCGCCCAGCAGCACCGAAAACAGGTCCAGCGACACCGCGCCCAGCAATGCCTTGCGCTGCCAGGCAAATTCGGCTCCGGCCAACAGCGTGCGCAGCGATACCGGCTCCCGAGGCGGCGGCACATGGTCGTAGTGCAGCACCGCAATCAGGCCACAGCCGGTGGCAAACAAAAAGACGCAGGTGGCATAGACCGCCGTGGCCCCGGCCACAAAAATCACCCCGCCCAGCGCCGGGCCACCCATGACGGCCGTCTGCAGGCCCGCCGAACTGAAGGCCATGGCACGCGGCAGCATCGCAGGCGGCACCAGCATCGGCGTGAGCGCCTGCTGCGCGGGCATCTGAAATGCCCGCACCACGCCCAGCATCACCGACACGCCCAGCAGCAATTCGCGCGACGCCCAGCCCCTGGAGGCGGCCCAACCCTGCGTAGCGGCTACCAGAATCAAGGCTACGCTGGCCTGCGTGATCAGGCAGGCGGCCACGATGCGGCCCCGATGCAGCCGGTCGACCACATGGCCCGCCACCAGCGTGAGCGCCAGCGCGGGGGCAAACTGGTACAGGCCGACCAGCCCCAAGTCCCAGGCGCTGGCGGTCAATTCGTACATCTGCCAGCCAATGGCGACCATCAGCATCTGGCTACCGGTGGTTCCGAAAAGGCGGGCAAACCACATTCGCATAAAGGCGCGCTGGCGAGTGAGTTCGGTAAAGCTGTGTGTCGCCATGGGAGCGCAAGCTTAGCAGTGAAGCGTTGAACTGGAGCGCGGCGCGGGCATCCCCGTGTGCCTGTCCCGCTTGCGTTAGAAGCTACCCGCAACGCGCTCAATGGGGCCGTCACCCGGCTGTCGCCCTACCTGACGCACGGCTTGTTGGGCCTGAGCGAGGTCTACGCCACGGTGAACGCCCGCTATGCATTGACGCCTGCGCACAAGCTGGTGTTTGAACTGGGCTGGCGCGCCTACTATCGACACGTGTGGTCACACCTGGGCGACGGTATCGACCAATCGCTTCATGCCGGACTGCTGCCCGACAGCGCCTACCAGCCCGACGTGCTGCAAGCACGTACGGGCATACCCGCAACCTTGCACAGCGCAATGGCATAGCGTGCCTCGGGCCGGGGTGGGTCCATGATGCAAATCAGACCTTTCAGACAAAGCACCTGCAGAGAATAACTTCCGGGACTCGGTACGCTGGCTTTAGCGTGTTGACTTGCTGCTTCACCCGCAAGCATCAAGGCATTTGCTGAATGCCGGACAGCGTCCAACCAGTGCCGCCCTGGCGTGATTTCAGCAAATGCCAGACCTCGTCAAACGACTCATCAGGTTCACCGCTGTTGTCCCGAATCACGCCGGTGAAACGCACGCTGACCAGGTAGCGCTGGGTATCTTCGTCCACTTCAATCACCTCGGCATTGATGCTGACAACGTCGTTTTTCTGGGTCGACTGGCCGCGCTCGGCCATTTCCAGTTTCAGCTCGGCAAACACTTCAGGTGTGGTGAACTCGCGGATGTCGTCGAGGTTGCCCGCATCATGGGCTGCTTGCAAGCGGATAAAGTTCACTTTGGCGTGGCGTTCAAACCCGGCCACGTCAAAGTCGGCCGGAGTCCGATTGGCGTTGGTTGCGCCAGCACCCAGGGCTGCGCCAATCGCCGTGCCACTGCCAGCAGGCATGGCCACCTCGTAGGCTGGAGTCGACTGGCCCACAGGACTTGCGCCCGCTGGGGTGTATTGCATGTCCCCTGCCCGCGCGGTGCCGTGCTGCTGCGCTGCCGCGCGCTTGCGCATCACAAAGCCAATCGCCACCATGACGGCTGCCGCCAGCAGGCCGATCATCAGCATGGTGGCCAGTTCATCGCCAAAACCCAGGTGCGATGCCAGCGCGGCAAGCCCAAGGCCTGCTGCAAGTCCAGCCACCGGGCCCATCCATGAGCGCGAAGGTGCCGCAGCAGCGGGGGTTGCAGCGGTGGGTGGCGTGGCAGCAGCAGGTGCTTTGTCCGCAGTCGCCTGGCGTTGTGTGCCGATGGATTTGCCAGAGCCCATGCGCTTGGCGGCTTCGGCATCCATGGCAACGGTTGACAGGCCAAGTGTGAACACCACGGCCAGCATGGCAAGGAATGTTTTCATCTGAATTTCTCCTGTGAACTGAAAGAAGAAGTTAAGAATATGCTGTGGAAAATATTTCAAAAAGCAGTGTTTTATGGATATAAGCTTCGGAAAATACTGCGCCTTCGACATGCCAGCCGCACCCATGCTCCAGACGTTTTTGCGTCAATAAAAAAGGGAAAACTCGGCATCACCGATGTCTGCGCCGCTTGATCAGGACGCGCTACCGCCAAACCAGTTTGACGCACAAATAGCCTGTTGCAGCACCGCCTATGGCGAACATTCCCATTCCCACCACGGTCGGCAAGCCGAACTCAGCCACCCAAGCCAGAGCGCCTGTTCTGGGTGACTGTGCTGCCAACATCGGTTCGCCCACTGCAAAACCCCCCACTTGATAGGCAGCCAAAGCCAGAAGCCGATGGTCAGCGGGTTGGTCAACATGGTCATGGCAACGGCGATCGGTAGGTTGGCCCGTTACCAGGTGCAATGGACGGTTACCACAACGATTTGGGCCACTGGAATGACAAACGCCCAAATCGTTCCCGCCGCCACGCCCCGCGCCACGGCTTCGTGTTGCAGCCGCCAAAGCTGGGGTTCGAGAAGTCTGGTGGCGACGGGTCGCAGCCAGGGGTGCGCTGTCAGGTCATCGCGCGTCGGCAACATCTGGCGTAGTCGGTCTGTCCAATTTGTTGCGTTGTCGGTCACGCGCGGGCAGCCTGTCGCGTGGTCCAAATCAGTGCCTGCCCGATGGCAGCGCCAGCCGCAAGAATCAGCAATCCGATCGCCCACCCCCCCCAGGCCAATGGCGAGAGCCAGGTGGCAGCCCTGGGCAGCACGGAAAGCGCAGATTCGAGCCAGGGCAACAGGGTCGATGCGGCGGCTTTGAGCGCGAGCGTCCACTCAGGCGGCAGCCACAGAGCCAGCCAACCCGGCACGGTCACACCGTCAAGCCGTTGCGCCTGACCGGCGAGCGCACCGGCACCTGACATCGACCAAACCAGCAGGGAGTGCAGCACCCAAACACCCGTTGACCAGATGGCAAGCAGTACCAGCATGACAATCCATAAAATTGAATAAAGCATGGGACATCCAAGTCCTTGAATTGAGATAGGCCGATCTTGCCGCGTCACAACCCCGCGAAAAAGCAGGTAAACGCGTTTATACGTTTCCCTTTTACGAACTATTTCTAGACTTTTATCAGTTCAAACCATGCCTATTCGGTTGACACCCAAGCACGCTATAGGTAGTGTTTGGGTGTCAACCGGATAGGCATGACCCGCCACGCGGGTGGGCGGCAACAGGTTGGCACCGCCCGACAGCGTCACAACGGCAATGGCTGCAATAGCAGCACGAGTGCGCGCGGCAGATTTGGCGGGGGTTGACCGTTGTACAAACGAGTCTTAGAACTTATCCGTAAATAATGTTTATGGCTAACCGCACTTTTCTGAACGCGATGATGCCTGCAGCAAGGTGGTTGAGTGCCAGGAAGCTGCGATCAAGTTTTTCATAACGCACCAACAATTTGCGAAACCGGTTGAA
>JBBQQX010000124.1:0-8169 GCA_038215405.1 Burkholderiales bacterium | reverse complement strand
CAAACCGATACGGTGAATGACACGCGCGCCATAGATGTCAAAGCGCTTGAGCGCCGCGTCGATCATGGCGTCGATCGACTTCTCCGTCATACCGGGGTAATGCTCCAGTTCCATGCTGCTGATGCTGCCGGGCGTGCCCGCCGTGCGGTCGCGCACGGTGCCGATGAAGCTGCAGACGGCGCCGACGCGGGGGTCCTGGGCACGCAGCGCAGCGACTTCGGTGCTCAGGTCGAAATCTGCGGTTTGGATGCTGACTCGTGGTGTCAGGGCTTGGGTTTTCATGGTTTGTTTCCTTGCGTGCTTACTGTCGATGCCTCAGATTCCTTTATGGATGTATTCCCCCCCTCTCCCCCCGCCCCTCTCCACCCCCGCCGGGGCGGAAAGGGGAGCTAACCGCCACATTTGGCCGCGTCTTTGAAGGTGGGAAAAAGGTGCGCATTGGCGCGTTGCCATCAAACTGAGTGCGCGGGTTTTCGATTTTCTGCAAGCAGGTTGAGGGCAATTGGCGTTGAGGCAGCGCTTGATGTGCTTGGTCTGAGTGCGCTGTTTCCGGGCGGCAGACCGACACATCCAGGTCAGGCCAGGCGAGTTGATGCGACGCCGAATTTGGCTACAGCGACTGGTCGTTGCGTTACCTTCACTTTGTGGCCAGCACACAGTGGAGGACAGAGTTCCCACCTTTAAAGACGCGGCCACATGAGGCCCCCCTCTTTCGCCCGGCGGGGCGAGAGAGGGGCTGGGGGAGTGAGTGGGGGAAAAACAGCAAAAAACAATGCCTCCCAAATTCACCCCCCAGTCACCGGCGGAAAAAACGCCACCTCCGCCCCTTCCACCAAAGCAGCAGCCTCATCACACATCACCTGATCAACCGCCAGCCGCACTGATCGCCCGCGCGCCAGGCTGTCGGCATAGGCACCACCCCGCGCAATCAACTCATCGCGCAGCGCCGCCAAAGTGGCTGCATCGGTCGCCACGGACTCGCTGGCCAACCCCAGCGTCTCCCGAATCGAGGCGAAATACTTGACTGTGACTTTCATACCAACAACTCCGAAAAAGGAATAAACCGCACTTCGTCGCCAAAAGCAATGGTCTGGCCGGGCGGGTTGTCCACCAGCCCGTCACCCCAAACGGCCGAGGTCAGCACGCCCGAACTCTGGTTGCCAAACAAATCCAGCCCGCCTGCCGCGTTGCGCCGAACCCGCAAGAATTCACGACGTTTATCGGCTCTAGCCCCCGTGAAATTAGCCTTTAATGCTATTGATACAGGATTAACCAAGGTCACGCCTTGCAGTCTGAGCAAGAATGGCCGCACCAGCAGCAAGAAGGTCACAAAGCTCGACACCGGGTTGCCCGGCAGGCCGATAAAGTGGGCGTCATTGACCCGGCCGTGCGCAAAGGGTTTGCCCGGTTTGATGGCGATCTGCCACAGGTCCAGCGAGCCCAAAGCCTGCACGGCGGGCTTGATATGGTCTTCTTCACCAACCGAGACGCCCCCGCTGGTCAGGATCAGGTCGTGGCTCTGCGCCGCGCTTTGCAGGGCAGCGACGGTGGCATCCAACCGGTCCGGCACGATGCCCAGATCGCTCACCTCGCAGCCCAGCCGCAGCAGCAGCGCGCGCAAGAAGAATCGGTTGGAGTTGTAAATGGCGCCAGCTTTCATTTGCTCGGGCGGCACATCACCGGGCATCACAAGTTCATCGCCGGTCGAGAACAAGGCCACGCGCGGGCGCCGCGTGACCTGCAGCACATTCAAACCAATACTGGCCGCCAGCCCGAGTGCAGCGGGCGTGAGTCGCTCTCCTTTTGAGAGCACGACAGCACCTTGAGTGACATCTTCGCCAGCGCGCCGAATCCATTGACCCACTTGTGGCATGGTGTTGATGCGCACGGCATGGCCGCCTCCCTCGCCCGCCGTGTTGAGCAGTTCGCAGTCTTCCTGCATCACGACGGCATCGGCTCCCAAAGGAATTGGGGCGCCGGTAAAAATGCGCGCAACGCTCATCAAAGCCAGCGCCGCACCCGAGTTGCCTGCGGCAATGCGCTGCGACACCGGCAACGTGCCTGCGGCTGCGCCAGTTGCCGCAAGCGCCTGCGCCACGTCAAAGCAGCGCACGGCATAGCCGTCCATCGAACTGTTGTCCTGCGGCGGCACCTGCAGGGCGGAGACACAATCCTGCGCCAGCACCCGACCATCAGCTTCAAAGGTGGAGACGGATTCGGTATCGGCCAGCGGCACAGCCAAAGTCAGCAAGCGGCTCAAAGCAGCATCGAGCGCCAGCAGCGCGGGACGCGGCGCATCGGCCTGAGCATTCTCAAGGCCGCCGACCTTCATGCGCAGTGCTCGGCAATATAGGTCTTGATGACCTGGACGTCAGCGGCCATGCGGATGACGCGTTTGGGCAAGGCTTCGATACCGACAAACTTGGGTGGCCGATCGGGTTCACGACCGGTCGCCTCCACAATGGTTTGGGCAAACTTGATCGGCAGAGCGGTCTCAAGCACGATCATCGGCACGCCAGGCTGCAGGTGCTCGCGCGCCACCTTCACGCCGTCGGCGGTGTGGGTGTCGATCAGCATGCCAAAGCGCTCAAAGGTATCCTTGATGGTCGCCAGACGATCCGCATGGCTGCTCTGGCCGCTCTGGAAGCCATAGCGCAAGGTGGTCTGGTTGAAGGCCGGGTGCTGACTCAGATCAAAGCGGCCGACGCGGGCCAACGCATCGCCAAACAAGGCATTGACCCGGGCACCATCACGGCCCAGCAGGTCAAAGACAAAGCGCTCGAAGTTGGACGCCTTCGAGATGTCCATCGACGGACTCGAGGTCTCATGCGTATCAAAGCTGCTGCGCACGCGGTAGACGCCGGTCTTGAAGAACTCGTCGAGCACGTCGTTCTCATTGGTTGCCACCACCAACTTGGCGATCGGCAGCCCCATCATGCGTGCCACATGGCCAGCGCAAACATTGCCAAAGTTGCCGCTGGGCACGGTGAAGCTGACCTTTTGCCCACTCGATTCAGTGGCTTGAAAATAACCTGCAAAGTAATACACCACCTGCGCCAGCAGGCGAGCCCAGTTGATGGAGTTGACGGTGCCGATCTTGTACTGGCGCTTGAATTCCAGGTCATTGGACACGGCCTTGACCAGGTCCTGACAGTCGTCAAACACGCCGTCAATGGCGATGTTATGGATGTTCTGGTCCATCAGGCTGAACATCTGCGCCTGCTGGAACGGACTCATGCGGTTGACCGGGCTGGTCATGAAGACGCGCACGCCTTTTTTGCCGCGCATCGCGTACTCGGCGGCGCTGCCGGTGTCGCCGCTGGTGGCGCCCAGGATGTTGAGTTCTTCACCGCGGCGCGCCAACTCGTACTCGAACAGGTTGCCCAGCAACTGCATCGCCAGGTCCTTGAACGCCAGCGTCGGGCCATTGGACAAGGCCTCCAGCCAGATGTCACTTTCCAGGTGGCGCAGCGGCACGATCTCGCCGGTGCCAAAGACCTCGGCGGTGTAGGTCTTGTGGCAAATCGCGCGCAAGTCGGGCGCGGGAATGTCGTCAATGTAAAGCGACAGAATCTCAAACGCCAGCTCGGCATAGCCCACCTGATGGTAGACCGCACGCCAGCGCTCGAGCGTGGCGCCATCCACCTGTGGGTAGTGCTCGGGCAGGTACAAGCCGCCATCGGGTGCCAGGCCTTCAAGCAGGATTTCACAAAAATGTTTGCGGCTCAGGTCGCCACGGGTTGAGATGTAGTTCATCAGGCCAACTCTTCCTTTCGAATGCGGGTAATGGGCTCGAGTACGGTCGGCAGCGCCTGCATCTGGGCAATGGCGGCATTCATGTTGGCCTCCTTGCAGTCGTGGGTCAGGATGATGACGTCGGTTTGCGCAATCTGCCCCGCAGCGCCAGCAACGCCCTGGGCCCCCACTTCATCGGCTTCGCGCTGCAGCACGGCGTCAATGCTGATACCGGCTTCGGCCAAGATACCGGTCACCCGGGCCAGCACACCGGCTTCGTCAGCCACGCGCAAGCGCAGGTAGTAGCTGGTCACGACCTCGCTCATGGGCAGCACCGGCAAGTCGCTCATGGCCTGGTCCATGGTGTGCGGCTGGAACGCCAGATGCGGCACGCGCTGCGCCGCGTCTGCCGTGTGTAAGCGGGCAATGTCGACTAGGTCGGCAATCACGGCGCTGGCGGTCGGTTCGGCGCCAGCGCCCTTGCCGTAGTAGAGCGTGGTGCCGACGGCATCGGCCTGCACCATGACTGCGTTCATGGCGCCTTCGACATTGGCGATCAGGCGCTTGGCGGGCACAAGGCAGGGGTGCACACGCAATTCAACTCCCGCGGCCGTGTGCAGGGCCGCATCAAATCCGCGCCGCTTGGTGATACCCAGCAGTTTGATGCGGTAGCCCAACTGCTCGGCGTACTTGATGTCGGCCGCGCCCAGTTTGGTGATGCCTTCGACATAAGCCTTGTCGAACTGCACCGGAATGCCAAAGGCGATGGCCGACATGATGGTGGCCTTGTGCGCGGCGTCCACGCCCTCGATGTCAAAGGTCGGGTCGGCCTCGGCATAACCCAGCGCCTGCGCCTGCTTGAGCGCGACGTCGAAGTTGATGCCTTTGTCGCGCATCTCGGACAGGATGAAATTGGTGGTGCCGTTGATGATGCCGGCGATCCACTCGATCCGGTTCGCCGTCAAGCCTTCGCGCAAAGCCTTGATGATCGGAATGCCACCGGCCACTGCCGCCTCAAATGCCACCATCACGCCTTGGTTGGATGCGGCGGCAAAAATTTCGGTGCCATGCACCGCCAGCAAGGCCTTGTTGGCCGTGACCACGTGCTTGCCCGCGGCAATCGCCTCCAGCACCAGGGTCTTGGCAATGTTTGTGCCACCGATCAACTCAATCACGATGTCGATCTCGGGGTTGGCAATCACCGCACGCGCGTCGTTGACCACCTTGACGTCAGGGCCGACCAAGCTTTGCGCCCGCGCCAGGTCCAGATCGGCCACCATGGTGATCTCAATGCCACGACCCGCGCGGCGCTTGATTTCTTGCTGGTTGCGGCGCAGCACATTGAAGGTGCCCGAACCCACAACGCCAATGCCCAAAAGTCCTACTTGAATCGGTTTCATAAATATTATTGGTTAAATTGGTTTCTAGCCCGCTTGCAATAAGCACGAGTAGCTACTAAATATATAGCAAATCAGTTGCTATGACGTTTGCGGTAGCTTTCCAGAAACTTGGCGACCCGGCCAATGGCTTCGCGCAAATCGTCTTCATGCGGCAAAAACACAATCCGGAAGTGGTCGGGCGCCCGCCAGTTGAAGCCGGTGCCCTGCACAAGCATCACTTTGGTTTCCTTCAGCAATTCCAGAAAAAACTGCTGGTCATCGGCAATCGGGTACATCGTCGGGTCAAGCCGCGGAAACATGTACAAGGCAGCGGACGGCTTGACGCAGCTCACGCCCGGGATGGCAGTAATCAACTCATAAGCCAGATCGCGCTGGCGGCGCAGACGCCCGCCCTCGCACACCAGGTCGTTGATGCTCTGGTAGCCCCCGAGCGCGGTCTGGATCGCCCACTGCCCCGGCACGTTGGAACACAAGCGCATGTTCGAGAGCATGTTCAGGCCCTCGATGTAATCGGTGGCGGGCTTTTTGTCACCCGAGACAATCATCCAGCCGGCGCGGTAACCGCAGGAACGGTAGCTCTTGGACAGCGAGTTGAAGGTCAAGGTCAGCACGTCCTCACTCAAGGAGCCCATCGCCGTGTGGCGCGCGCCGTCGTACAGAACCTTGTCATAGACCTCGTCGGCAAAGATGACCAGGCCGTGCTCGCGCGCAATCTGCACGATCGCCTTGAGCAGTTCGTCGGAATACAACGCGCCGGTCGGGTTGTTCGGGTTGATCACAACAATGCCCTTGGTGCGCGGCGTGATCTTGGCCCGAACGTCGCTCAGGTCGGGCATCCAGCCATTGGCTTCGTCGCACAGGTAATGCACCGGCGTGCCGCCCGACAGGCTGGCCGCAGCCGTCCACAGCGGGTAGTCGGGTGAAGGCAGCAGCAATTCGTCGCCGCCGTCGAGCAGCGTGTTGGTGGCCATCACGATCAGTTCGCTGGCGCCATTGCCCAAATAGATGTCGTCCAGCGTCACGCCCTTGATGCCCTGCTTTTGAGTTTCATGCATGACCGCCTTGCGCGCCGCAAAAATACCTTTGCTGTCGGAGTAGCCGGCTGAATTGGGCAGGTTGCGAATCATGTCCTGCTGGATTTCTTCCGGCGCGTCAAAGCCGAACACCGCCAGGTTGCCGATGTTGAGCTTGATGATCTTGTGCCCCTCCTCTTCCATCTGGCGCGCGGCGTCCATGATGGGGCCGCGAATGTCGTAACAGACATTGGCCAATTTGGCTGATTTGCGTATGGTCTTCACAGGCTCTCCGATGGGGTTGTGCGGGGCGGAACTTATAATTTGACCACATTTAACTGCACTAATTTTGCGTTTTGATGCACTGCAGCATTCAAATTCTCACTTTGCCATCATGAAAATACATCCAGACGCCATCACAGTGCAATCCATCAGCGGTTATGGCCCAGGCTGGATTGGTTTGGGCAACGAAAAAATCTGCGCGAGCGTGGTGATTGGCTCGGGCGGCGAGCGCTTGGCCTGGGATTGCCAGCGCTTTGAAGACCTGAGTGCCGGTCACTTTGAATTATTGGCAGCGCTCAAACCCGAACTGGTGATTTTCGGCAGCGGCAACCGCCTGCGCTTTCCACCGGGGGCCTGGCTCAAATCGTTGATTGACCAACAGATCGGCGTTGAAACCATGGACACACCTGCGGCTTGCCGCACCTACAACATCCTGGCTGGCGAAGGCCGCAATGTCGTGGTGGCGCTGCTGGTCGATGCGCCCTAGGGATAACACGGACACCGCGCGCCAAAGAGAAATAACCGTTTCAGGGTAAAATCGCAGGCTGTAGTCGGGGCTTCAGCCGCGCTGTCACAGCGGCAGATGGCACCAGGAGCCCTCGATTTGAGCGAATGACGCATCACTGTCACACGAGATTAAGAACTATGGCGATCATTGTCAATAAACCCCTTCCGGAATTTGAATCCATGGCCACTGGCGGCCTCAGGGTCTCCAACACTTCTCACATCGGAAAAGTCGTCGTCCTGTATTTTTACCCCAAGGACAACACCCCGGGCTGCACCACCGAAGCGATGCAGTTTCGTGACCGCTACAAGGACTTTGTGAAGGCCGGCGCCACTGTATTTGGCGTCTCGCGTGACAACATGAAGTCGCATGACGAGTTCAAGACCAAGCTGGAACTGCCGTTTGAACTGATCGCGGACACTGAAGAAAAAATGTGCCACATGTTCGGTGTGGTCAAGAACAAGATCATGTACGGCAAAAAGGTCAAAGGCATTGAGCGCAGCACCTTCCTGATTGGCGCGGACGGCACCCTCAAGGAAGAATGGCGCGGCCTCAAGGTTCCCGGCCACGTGGACGATGTCCTGAAAGCGGTCAAGGCCCAGAAAAAAATCGCGGTGCCAGCCTGAATTTCAACTCACGGCGCTTGTCAACTTGGCTCCGTCGCAAGCCGCCCTGATCTCAAGGCGGCTTTTTGTTTTTTAGAGCCTCCCTTTATTGCCTTTCTTGCGAGTGAACTCCTCATGCCATTGCCCACTGCCCCTGCCAAACGCGCCGCATTGCTGTCCGAGCGAGACTACGATGTGCCAGCCACAGAGCCGCGCCTGACCCGCAAGACGGCGAGCCCATTGGCCGAGCCTGGCCTGAGCCCGGCGCCTTCCAAGGCAGACACGGCACCAGGGCGCGGCAGAACGGCACGCCCGAGCCCGTCGATGCGCAAAGCTGAGCCCGAGGCCGACGTGCAAGTCCAAACCCAGGTACAAACGCCCTTGTTCGCGCCAGCATCGGCGCCGGCCACCGCACCGGCTTCAAGCCGAATCCAGCCCAGCGCCAACCTCAAGCCCCGAAAAGTCAAAGCCAACGGCGCAACCAAATTGTTTGTGCTTGACACCAACGTGCTGTTGCACGACCCGATGTGCCTGTTCCGCTTTGAAGAACACGATATCTTCTTGCCCATGATCGTGCTTGAAGAACTCGACGCCCACAAGAAAGGCACGACTGAAGTCGCCCGCAACGC
>JBBQQX010000123.1:0-8216 GCA_038215405.1 Burkholderiales bacterium | reverse complement strand
GCGCTGGTGGCCACGCTGGCGCTCGCCATCAGCGCGGCACCGCTGGGCGTATTTTTGACGCTGCGGCGCATGAGCCTGCTGGGCGACGCCCTGAGCCACGCGGTACTGCCGGGCGTGGCGGTGGGCTTCATGCTGTTTGGCCTGTCGCTGCCCGCGATGGCGTTGGGCGGTGTGGTGGCGGGCTTGGCTGTAGCGGCCATTGCCGGCATGGTCAGCCGCGCTACCAGCCTGAAAGAAGATGCCAGCCTGGCGGCCATCTACCTGGTGGCGCTCGCTCTGGGCGTGACGCTGATTTCACGCCAGGGCAGCCAGTTGGACCTGCTGCATATCCTGTTTGGCAGCGCCCTGGGCGTCGATGCGCCAGGGTTGCTGCTGGTCGCCAGCGTGGCCAGTGTCAGCGTGATCGCCCTGGCGGCGCTGTACCGAGGACTGGTTCTGGAAACCTTTGACCCGGTGTTTCTGGCCGCCTCGTCCGGGCGCAACCGCAGTCGTCCCTGGATCTGGCAACAGAGCTTTTTGATGCTGGTGGTGATCAACCTGGTGGCGGGCTTTCAGACCCTGGGCACGCTCATGGCGGTCGGCCTGATGATGCTGCCCGCCGTCTCAAGCCGGCTCTGGCATGACTCTTTGAGTGCGCAGCTGCTCAACGCCAGCGCCCAAGCCGCGCTGGCGGGCGTGGCTGGTCTGCTGCTGTCTTACCACCTCGACACCCCCAGCGGCCCGACCATCATCGGCTGCGCCGGGGTCTTGTACGGCGTGTCCCTGCTGGTGTCGCCCGGTGGGTGGTTGCCCACCGTGTTCAAGCGCCCGCACCGGGTGGGTTGATTGCACAAACGAGGCAAGGCATGAAACGCAACACCCTGAAACTTCTGGCCATGGCCCTGCTGACCACGAGTGCTCTTTCCCTCTCGATCAGCGCTGGCGCGGAGCTGCTCCCGGTGGTGGCCTCTTTCAGCATTCTGGGCGACCTGGTGCAAGTGGTGGGTGGCGAACGCGTCAAGGTGACCACGCTGGTCGGGCCCGATGCCGATGCGCACACCTTTGAGCCCAAACCAGCGCACGCGAAGGCGATCGTGCAGTCGCGCCTGTTCGTCATCAACGGGCTCAACTTCGAACCGTGGGCGCAAAAACTGGCCCAATCGGCCGGCTACCAAGGCCAAACCCTCGTCGCCTCCCAAGGCATCCAGGTGCGCCGCCTGGCCCCTGAAAGAAACCACAAGCTGGCTGCGACTGACCCGCACGCCTGGCAAGACCCCAACAACGTGGTGATCTACGTCAAAAATATTGCCAAATCGCTCGCCAGCCTAGACCCCGCAGGCGCGCTTCACTACCAAAAAAATAGCGAGGCATACATCCAGAAGCTGCAAGCGCTGGACCGGTTCACCCAGGCGCAGTTCGCGCCTTTGAGCGTCAAACAACGCCAGGTCATCACCTCGCACGATGCCTTTGGCTATTTCGCCGCGCGCTACCAGATCAGGTTTTGGGCACCGCAGGGCATCAATTCCGACGTCGAGCCCAGCGCCACAGAGGTGGCGCAATTGATCCGGCAAATCAAGCGCGACCAGATCAAAGCCGTTTTTGTGGAAAACATGAGCGCGCCCAAATTGCTGGCGCAGATCGCGCAGGACACCGGCGTCACGCTGGGCGCCAAGCTGTATGTGGATGCGCTCTCTGGCCCGAACGAGCCCGGTCCAACTTACCTGAAAATGATGCGCCACAACGTGACGCAGTTGGTGGCTGGCATGCAGCGCAACTGAGCCGGCCGCCTTTGCTACGCGGTCACGACACTTGCACCAGCGTGGCTCGCCGGTAGGCGCCAGGGGTGCTGCCGGTCCAGGCCCGAAAAGCACGATGAAAGGCTGGCGTGTTGTCGAACCCGGCCAGCGCGGCAATTTGGTCAATCGATTCATCCGTTTTGACCAAGCGCTCGATCGCCAAATCTCGGCGTACCTCATCCTTGACCTTCTGGAAAGTACCGCTCTCCAGGGCCAACCCGCGCGACAGCGAGCGACCCGACATGAACAGTGCCGTGGCCACCGCGTCCAATGACTGATCGGCAGGCGAGTTGGCCAAGAGGTAGTCCCGCACGCGGGTACTGGTCGGGCCATGATCGAAAGTCACAAAGATCCAGTCATCGGGCGCGCGTTTGACGAACTTGAGCAAGTCGACTTTGGTGCGATGAAAGCCTTGCCGCAACATCTGCTCGGCAAAACTGACCGACGTGCAACTCTGGTCAAAGCTCACCGGACCGGGAAACAGCTGGGCGTACTCCAAAAAGTGCGCAGGACGCGCAAAGCCGAAACCAAGCGTCTCAATCGGCAGCTCGCGTCCGACCAACCAGGAAGCAACGCCGTGGATGAGTTTGACCATCAGTTCATGCCCGAAGATCGTTGGCGCCGTCACGCTGCTCAATGGCCGCAGCGCAATCGTCACCTGCTGGTTTTGGCGTGACAATTGCAGCGCGTAGTCGTCGAGCAGCAGATTCCAGAAGCGCGTGAAGCGGTACATGGCCACCAGGACCGAGGGCGCATCGAGCAGGCTCAGGCCCAGGTACTTGAGCG
This sequence comes from Burkholderiales bacterium, assembly GCA_038215405.1. Classification (GTDB taxonomy): domain Bacteria; phylum Pseudomonadota; class Gammaproteobacteria; order Burkholderiales; family Burkholderiaceae_C; genus Rhodoferax. The sequence continues at coordinate 5,655 of JBBQQX010000123.1, read as the reverse complement.
TACCGGCGCGGATCGGCCGCGACCAAAGCCCGAGCATCTCGTCGCCGATGGTCAACGCGATGATCTGGTAAAGCCGCACGAACTGTTCGCGCGTCACGCGGGCGCCACGTTGTGTCAAGAGCGTGGGGGCAATGCCGGCCTGGCGAAGCAGGTCATCAATGGCGTCCGGCGCCAGCGTGCGCGTGGCGCCCATCAGCAGATTCTGAACAAATGACATCGCGATCGTGGGACTCGGAGTGCGCATGGTTGGGCTAACGTCGTGATGGTCTTTGAAGCTTTGACAGAATTGGCGCAATGTGCAATAAAAAAGGCGCAAGCTGCAATTGTGGTGGCCCTGAATGACCGGTACTATAACCAAAAGACGCGGCTGCCTCTTGCCCACCCCTTGGCGCAAACCGCAAGTTTATTGAGCAGCGACCTCAGGCCCACTTCATGAAAGGAAGGCACTTGCCATGAACACCTCCGAATGGATCACCCGCAGCGTCTCCAGACTGCTGCCCGCCGCAGGTTTGGTGCAAAAAATGACTCTAGTCCCCGTGGAATATGCACACAACGCTATCTATAAAGAAGCAAGCAATGATCGCCTGCAGGGTGGAACCAACCCCGGGTGGACCGCGGCAGCGCAGAGCCCGATGCCTGCAGCGGCCAGCACCGGCGCGCGCCCGACTTGCCGCTCCCTGCCTGAGCGTCTGGCCGGCACCCTGCGCCACAAAGACGAGGCACTGTCTCCGCGTTTGCTGCGCCGCACCCTGAATGAACTGCAAGCCGTCCTGGACAGCCAGGTCAGCGAGGTCGAAGGCGGCCGGCGCGCCAGCGAGTTTGCCAACTGGTATGGCGCCGCCCTGCCGGCGCAGCGGCGCGACTGCTGGCTGCTGATGAGCGAGCAGTTTGCGCCCGACCCCGGCTGTGTCGAGGCGGCACGCGCGCGCTACCAAGCCGCGCAAGACACAGCTGACGCAGGACAAGCCGAGATTGGCTTGCGCCGGGCGCTGGTCTCGCCGCGCAGCCGTCTGTTGCAGCGCTTTGCAGCGTTCCCCGAGGGGATGAAATTCTTGCTGGGCCTGAGATCTGAATTGCTGGCGCACCTGAAAACCGAAAAGCGCCTGCTGGCGCTGGACGGCGAGCTCGAACACCTGTTCTCGGGGTGGTTTGACGTGGCCTTTCTGGAACTGCGCCGCATCAGTTGGGACTCGCCGGCCTCGCTGATCGAAAAATTGATCAAGTACGAAGCCGTGCATGACATTCGTGACTGGAACGATGTGAAAAACCGACTGGATTCGGACCGCCGTTGTTACGGGTTTTTCCATCCCCAGTTGCCCAATGAACCCTTGATCTTTGTCGAGGTGGCGCTGCTCGACCAACTGCCTGGCGCCATATCCCCCTTGCTCGACGAAGCGGCAGCAGCGGCCGACCTGCGCAAGGCCACGACCGCCATTTTCTACTCCATCAGCAGCACCCAGACCGGCTTGCGCGGCGTGAGTTTTGGCGACTCGCTGATCAAGCGCGTGGTGGAGACGCTCAAGGCCGAGTTCCCGCGCCTGCAGATTTTTGCCACCCTCTCGCCGATGCCGGGTTTTCGCAGCTGGCTGGGCAGGAACGTCAGCGCCATGCTGGCGCGGCTCGACAGCAGGGCCCTGGCCGCGCTCGGCAACGCCGTGGGTGCGGAGCCCGTGGCAGCGGCGCAACTGCTGGCGGCCGCCGAGCAGGCGCAATCACTTGACGCCAACTCGCCGGTGCGCCAATTCCTGCTGAAAAGCGCTGCCCACTACCTGGGCCATGAGCTGGAACATGGCAGGCCCCTGGACCCGGTGGCGCGCTTTCATCTGGGCAATGGCGCCCGGATCGAGCGGCTGAACTGGGGCGGCGATCTATCGAACAAGGGCTTCAAGCAGTCGTACGGCATGATGGTCAATTACCTGTATGACCTCAAGCGCCTGGATAAGTACCGGGCGCAGTTTGCCAAAAGCACGATCGCGGTATCCAGTGAGCTCGAGGGCTTGAGATTTTGAAAGTCGTCGCGGGTCGTTTGACAAAATAGACCATGAGCAAATTCGCATTTGTATTTCCAGGACAAGGCACCCACTATGTCGCGATGGGGATGGAGTTGGCCGATCGCTACGCCCAGGCCGCTGCCGTCTTTGAGCAGGCCAACGAACTCATGGGCATGGACATTCGCCAACTCTGTCGCGCAGGACCGGAATCTGAACTGCTCAAGACTGAAAACGCCCAACCCACGATCCACACCACGGCGCTGGCCATCTTGAAGGTGCTCGAAAGCTATGGCTTTGCCGCCCAAGTGACGGCCGGATTCAGTCTGGGCGAATACGCAGCCCTGGTGTACGCCGGGGTCTTGCGCTTTGAAGACAGCGTCAAGTTGGTGCAGCAGCGCGGCATGTTCATGCAAAACGCCGTGCCCCAGGGCCTGGGCAAGATGTGCTGGATCACCGGGCTGGACCGGCCCACGGTGCAGCAAATCGTGAGCGACGCCAGCGCTTTGGGCTTGATCGAATGCTCCAACTTCAACTGCCCGCAGCAAATCATCGTGGCAGGCTACGCGGCGGCGGTGGAAGCAGCGGCAGAACTGGCCAACTTGCGCGGCGCCAGCGCGACCAGTTTCCTCAATGTCAGCGGCCCGTTCCACACCAGTTTGCTGCAAGGCGCAGGGCAACAGTTGCATGAGCTGTTGCAGACCATCCCGATGGGGCCTCTGAAAAAGAAAGTCGTCAGCAACGTCACCGCGCAGTACCTGAACGGCGGCGACGACATCCGTCAATTGCTCAAAGAGCATGTCTACAAACCGGTGCGCTGGGAGGACAGCGTCAACACCATGCTCGATGACGGTGTTGACACCTTTGTTGAAATTGGCCCCAAACATTCGCTCACGACCTACAACCAGGTGACGGCGCTGCAGCGGGGCATCCAAGTGCGTTGTCTGAATGTAGAGAACCTTGAAACCCTGGAAACCTTCCTGCGGGTGATGGAAAAGACGGCGTAGCAATTAGGGGCGCGCCCCTCCCAAAGACGACCATGCAAGACACGCACGGGGGCATACTGCAACGCTCAGCGCCAAGCGCCCACATCAGGAATAAAAATGACTATTTGCCCCATCGCCATCGCCGTCGGCTGCAAAAAATGCCCGATCTTCAAAGTCTGCCCGGTCAAGTCCTTGATCGGTGACATGCCCAAGGCCGAGGCCAAGCCAGCCGCCAAGCCAGCCGCCAAGTCAGCGGCTAAACCTGCAACCAAAGCAGTCGCCAAGTCAGCACCCGCGCGCAAAAAAGCCAGGAAATAAGCTGCCTTTGCTCGCCGGCCGGTGCTCTGGCGGGCAGGCGTGCACATCGGGCAACGATAATCCCTGCCCATGAATCCACTGCTCGCCCTTTTGCAGCCCTACCCGTTTGAGCGGCTGCGCCAACTTCTATCCGGCATCACCCCCAATCCCGCCCTGCGCCCGATCAGCCTGGGGCTAGGCGAACCGAAACACGCCACCCCCGCCTTCATTCAAAAGGCCATGATCGAGGCCATTGGGCGCACGCCCAGCGGCCTTGCCAGCTACCCGGCCACCCAGGGCGAGCCGGCGCTGCGCGAAGCCTTTGCCCAATGGCTGCACAAGCGCTACGCGATCCACGTTGACCCGGCAACGCAAATGCTGCCGGTGAACGGCTCGCGCGAGGCGTTGTTCGCCCTGACCCAGGCCGTGGTCAATCCCGGAGCAACGCAGCTCAGTGGTGAAAAACCGCTGGTGGTCTGCCCCAATCCGTTCTACCAAATCTATGAGGGCGCCACCTTGCTGGCCGGAGCCCAGCCCTACTACGTCGCCAGCGACCCGGCGCGCAACTTTGCCCCCGACTGGGCCAGCGTGCCCGCAGCAGTATGGGCGCGCACCCAGTTGCTGATCGTCTGCTCACCGGGAAACCCGACCGGTGCGGTCATGCCCTTGTCTGAATGGCAACTGCTGTTTGAGCTGAGCGACCGCTACGGTTTTGTCATCGGCTCCGACGAGTGCTACAGCGAGATCTATTTCCGCGACGACGACCAGGGTGGGCCGCCGCTGGGCGGCATGGAAGCCGCAGCGCAACTCGGCCGCCTGGACTTCAAAAACCTGATTTCGCTCACCAGCCTGTCCAAGCGCAGCAATGTGCCCGGCATGCGCAGTGGCTTCTGTGCGGGCGATGCCGCCCTCATCGCTCAGTTTTTACTCTACCGCACCTACCATGGCTGCGCCATGAGCCCGGTGGTGCAGGCCGCCAGCCTAGCTGCCTGGCGCGACGAACAGCACGTGGTGGAGAACCGCGCGCTGTACCGCAGCAAATTCGCCCAGGTCACCCCGATCCTGGCCGAGGTGCTGGAAGTCGCGCTGCCCGATGCGGGCTTTTATTTGTGGGCCAAAGTCAAGGGCGACGACACCGACTTTGCCCGCGACTTGTTCGCTCTTTACAATGTGACTGTTTTACCCGGTTCCTACGTGGCGCGTGACTTCCACGGCAGCAACCCCGGCGCCGGTCGAATTCGCATGGCGCTGGTGGCCGAAACGGCCGAATGTGTTGAAGCCGCCCAGCGCATCGCGCAATTTGTCCAATCCAGAACCTGAAACCCCAAGCGGTTTCGCCTCCCGAGAACAACTTTCATGACGCAACAACTGCAATCCATCATTGACGCCGCCTGGGAAGACCGCGCCAATTTATCTCCCAGCGCAGCCCCCAAAGAAGTGCTTGATGCGGTCGAGCACGTTATTTCCGACCTGAACGCCGGGCGCCTGCGCGTGGCCACGCGCGCAGCAGTGGGCCAATGGACCACGCACCAGTGGATCAAAAAGGCCGTGCTGCTGAGCTTCAGGCTCACCGACAATCAGCTCATGAAGGGCGGCGACCTGGGCTTCTACGACAAGGTGCCGACCAAATTTGCCGGCATGGACGAAGAAGCCTTCAGGGCCTCGGGCGTGCGCGTGGTACCACCCGCCGTGGCGCGGCGCGGCAGCTTCGTTGGCAAGGGCGTGATCCTGATGCCGTCCTACGTCAATATCGGCGCCTACGTGGATGAAGGCACGATGGTCGACACCTGGGCCACGGTAGGCTCCTGCGCCCAGATCGGCAAGCACGTGCATTTGAGCGGTGGTGTCGGCATTGGCGGCGTGCTAGAGCCGATGCAGGCCGGCCCGACCATCATCGAGGACAACTGCTTCATCGGTGCGCGCTCCGAGGTGGTCGAAGGCGTGATCGTCGAGGAGAACTCCGTTATTTCGATGGGCGTCTACATCGGCCAGAGCACCAAAATTTATGACCGCGCCACCGGCAGCGTGACGTACGGGCGTATTCCGGCGGGTTCAGTGGTGGTATCGGGCAACCTGCCCAGCGCCGACGGCAAATACAGCCTGTATTGCGCCGTGATTGTCAAGAAGGTCGATGCCCAAACCCGGGCCAAGACCAGCCTGAACGACTTGCTACGCGACTGACCGCGCAGCGGGCGCAGGCGACATTCATCAATCAGCGTACGGGGGCAACACCATGGCAACCAGCGGCACACCGGGAACGATGGAGCGCATCCTGCGCCTGATGGCGGACAAGAAGGCGTCAGATGTCTATCTGTCGGCCCATGCCCCGGCGCTGATCAAGATCAACGGGCTTTGCATTCCCATCAACAACCAGATCCTGCCGC
>JBBQQX010000122.1:0-8379 GCA_038215405.1 Burkholderiales bacterium | reverse complement strand
TTGGCGTCCATCGGTTGATGGGTGAGGTAGCCCTTGTCTTCGAGTTCCTTCATCACGCCGGCGATCGGCTTGGCATATTTGTCGTTGTACAGCTCCACCAGGTCATCAAATTGCTTGTAATGCCCGGCCACTGTGTTGGCGCTGTGGCAGGCGGCGCAGACGTTCTTCATCTTGTCGCGGCGCTGCGTCCAGGTCAGGATCTCGGTCACCTTGGCGCCTTTGACTTCGTCACCGACCTGGGGCAGGGGCTTGCCTTCGGGCTGGTCGAACTCGTCGCCATTGCTGAGCCGGACCATGTTGAGTTTGGTCGAAACGGCGGGGCGCAAGGTCCAGGAAATGCGTTCGCCCACATCGTGCGTGACTTTCTGTTCAGGGGTAGCGCTCATGTGGCAGGTGGCGCAGGTCGGTGCCGCGGTGTAGTCCTTGCCGACCACCCACTTTTTGGAATCCAGGTTCATTTCCTTGGTCTTGGCGCGGTAGATGATGCCGTGCTTGGACTCGTTGTAAATCTCGATTTGCGGATGATCCGGACCCAAATGGCATTTGCCGCAGGTCTCGGGGGTACGCGCCAGTGCGGCAGAAAAACTGTGGCGGGCGTGGCATGCCGAGCAAGAACCGAGCGAGCCGTCCAGATTGATACGGCCAATGCCGGTGTTGGGCCAGGTTTGCGGCGTCGGACGTCCCTTGTCATCGACCTGCACGGTGCTGCCATGACACTGCAGACAGCCGGCATTGACGGCAGCAGGCCCGCCGATCACCTCGCCCAACAGGTTATCCAGCGAGGCCAGAATATTGCCAGCCTTGGCGTGGTGCGAACGCTGCTGTTGCGCCACTTCGGTCGCATGGCAATTGGCACAGGTCATGGGGCTGACGACCACATGGATGTAGGCGCCCTCATGCAGGAAAGCCCCTTTGTCGCCTTGCTTGGCCTTGTGACAGTCGTAGCAATCGACGTTCTTGGCCGCGTGGGTGCTCTTCTTCCATTCACCATAGATGCCCGGATCGTCCTCGGCGCCGTGGCAGCTGAGGCAGTTCTTGCTGATCGCCGCATCGGCGGGTGATTTCTTGTTCATGGTGTCAACGCGCACTGTCTTGCTCGCCACCGGGGTGGCGGCAAATGCCGGCAGCGCCAGCGACAGCGCCAACAGGCAGGCCATCGCCACCCAGATTTGTCCTATCAATCGACCGATTCGCCTCATTGGATACTCCTTAAATTAATGTGAAGAAGTGTAAACCGGTGCGGGGCTCATGAACTTAATGTGAGTTAAGAAAAGACACGATTAATTGACGCTGCGCCAGAAGCCGCACAACCTTGGTTACCTGAGGGGTCAATGCGACTCGAAGCTGGCCAGGCGCTGCACGTCGAGAATGCGAATCTCGCGCTTGTCGATCTGAATCAGGCCTTGGGCTTCGAGTTCGTGCAATACGCGCGAAAAGTATTCGGGCGTCAGTGACAAACGCGAGGCGATCGTTGCCTTGCTGGCAGGCAGACTCACGGTGACGCTGATGGGGTTGCCGCTGCCGGCATCCGCCCCCTCGACTTCACGCAGCAAGTAGCCAATGAGGCGCTGCATGCCGCTGTGCAGAGCGTAGCTCTCAACGTCCTGAATCAAGCCGTGCAGACGGCGCGAGATGCCGGCCAGCATGTGCAGCGAGAAATGCGGATCACGCTCCACTTCGGCTAGCACAGTGTGCTTGCTCACGCTGACCAGCAGCGTATCGGCCAGCGCTTGTGCGTTGACGATGTGGGGCTGGCCGAGAAACACCAGCGCTTCGGCAAAACTGCGACCAGGGCCGATGATTTCAATCACTTTTTCCTGCCCGGAGGATGAGGCAACGTAAAGTTTGATCTGCCCTGAGACCACGATGTGAAAAGCATCACAGGGCTCGCCGACGCGAAAACACAGATCGCCGCGACCCAGTCGTTTGAGCTGGCAGCCCTGGGCGATGCGTTCGCGCTCCGATGACGATAGCGCGCTGAAGAGGGGCAAGGCCGACAGCAGGCGCTGCAGGTCGAGTCGTTCAATGTTCACAGGTTTTCAGGATTGACGTGGCGGCAACACCGCCATCGTGATGCGCGACACACAACTGAGCTCACCGGCGCCGTTGTGCAGATCAATCTGCCAGACCTGGGTGGTGCGTCCAATGTGCACCGGGCGCGCGGTGCCGGTGACCCAGCCGCTGGTGACGCCGCGGATGTGGTTGGCGTTGATATCGAGGCCGACGGCAAGGCAGCCATCCGCGCTGGCGTAGGCGGCGCCGCAGGAGCCCAGAGTTTCAGCCAGCACCACGCTCACGCCGCCGTGCAGCAGCCCGTAGGGTTGCTTGGTGCGGTGGTCCACCGGCACGCGGGCGCGGATGAAGTCGTCGCCGACTTCCAGAAACTCCATGCCCAGGTGCTCAACGGCGGTGTTGACGCTGATTGCGGTGAGTTCAGCCACCGAGATCGGCCGTTTCCAGATAGTCATCAAGATTCCAAGTCAATAAGGTGGCGTGACTATAAACAAAATGAGCTGCTGGCCCTTGTCATACGGGCGTCAGCAGCTATCTTTTTGATGTTTAGACTCGGCCTCAGGCCGGCATCTTGTACTGGCCCTGCATCTTGCTGACGTGATCCGTCCAGACCTTGGCGTAGCGCACGTCGTCGGTCACCGGCTTCTTGATCATCTTCAGGCACTGCGCCATCTGGCCATCGGTGCTGCTGGGCTTGGAGTACATCTGCAGCGCAAACTTGGAGAAGTCGCGCACCATGAAGTCGAAAATCTGGTCCAGCAACTCGGGCTCGACTTCGTAGATCTTCGCGTTTTCCAGCACCAACTGGCCATACACCACCAGCGTGAACATCTCGCCCACGGTCAGCAGGAAGTCGATGTCTTTGGCCTGGGCTGGCGTGGGCGGCGCCAGCATCGCCATTTGCTTGAAGGTCTCGATCTGCTCCTTGAACACGCTCAGGTTGGGCAATTCAAAGCTGTCGTAGGCGATGCGGTAATCGTGGAACTTGATCTTGCCCAGGCCTTTGGTCGGGCCCTGGTCAAACAGGAAGCTGTCGTTGCTGCCTTCGTCGCGGCGCGGCACCTCAGGGTACTTGGCGGGGGCAAAGAAGTAGTTGGCCATGAACTTGATGATCAGCGCCATGTTGACGTGCACCGTGCCCTCCAACTTGGGCAGGCCGCGGATGTCGATGGCGGCCATCGCAAAATACATGTCTTTCTCAAAGCCCTTGGCAGCGATCACGTCCCACAGCAGGTTGATCACCTCTTCGCCTTGCGTGGTCACCTTCATCTTCTGGATCGGGTTAAACAGCAGGTAGCGCCGGTCTTCGCTGGACGCGGCCTTCATGTAGTCGGCCGACCGCAGGCCAAACAGCTTCATCGCCACCAGGCGCGCGTAGGCATCGGTAAAGAGCTGGCGCACATGCGGGAAGTCGGTCACCGTCATGTTGTACAGATGGCGGTTGGCGGCGTGGTCAAAAGCCTCATAAAACGCGTGGGTGCAAATGCCGATCGAGGCCCAACCCAGGTTGTATTTGCCGACGTTGACGGTGTTGAGCGCGGCGTTCCAGGCATCGTCGCCGTGGTGCAGGATGTCGTCTTCGGTCAAGGGGTACTCGTGCAATTGGTACTCGGCCACGTAGTTCTGGCTATAGACCACGTTTTTCACCAGCTCGTACTTGGGGTGCTGCGAGTCGGCAACAAAATAGATGTACTCGCCGCTGTCGGCCATTTTGCCGAAGGTCGACACCATGCGCGCCTTGTTGGCGTTGCCGATGTAGTATTTTCCGCCCGAAGCCAGGTAGGTGCCATCAGCCTGTTTGGTGACGATCATGTCCGACGAATAGATGTCGGCGCCGTGCTCTTTCTCGGACAGGCCAAAGGCAAAAACCTCACCTTGGTCGAGCAGGGCTTTCGCTTTGGCTTGCGCCAGCTTGTTCTTGCTCATCCAGATCGGGCCGATGCCCAGCACCGAGACCTGGTAGGTGTACCAATAGGCCAGGCCGTAAAAGCCCAGGATCTCGGCGAAGCCACACACGCGCCAGGTGTCCCAGACCGCGTTCTCGCCGTCCTTGCCTTGTTCGGCGGGCGTCATCATGGAGGCAAAAATACCCTCTTGCTTGCAGAAGTTGAGGAAATCCTCGTACCAGACGCCGCCGTGAAAATCCGCCTTGAGCTTGGTCAGGCCAGTCTTCTCGAAGAAGGCGACCGTCTTTTCCATGATCTCGCGCGAGCGTTGATCGGGGTAATTGCGAACCAGATGGCGTGGATTGAGCAGCAGCATATAAAGCACCTTGGGTTGGTAAGAGGGCAGCTGGTCACTATACCGCCGACCTTTGCGATGGCTGGCCGGGCAATTAGAGGGCTGGGCCTTGTCAGGCCCGAGTTTGCGCTAGGTCAATGCCGATGAAGGTGGTCACCCCCATTTTGCCTTTGGTGAATCTAAATGAGATAAACTCTCATTTAGATTGCTGCTCTCTGACGCGAACTCTCCATTTTTCACAGGCTCTTTCCATGCTCTTGTCTCAACTCCCCAACGGTGCCCACGCCCTAGTTCAGCAGGTCGTGCCGGCCAGCGCCGAAGTCGGCGAGTCCACGCTGCGCCGACTGGGCGAACTCGGATTTATCCCCGGCGAGCCAGTGCAGGTGCTGCGCCGCGGGCCGGGCGGGCGCGAGCCACTGGCGGTGCAGGTGGGCGAGACGCTGTTTGCCTTGCGCCTGCTCGAAGCCCAGTGCATTGAAGTGCAGGCGCAGGGCGCCGGCATCATTTAAGGTTCTTATGTCCCCCTCTATTGGCGCCAGCCCGTCACTCACCATGCCCTGCATCGCCCTGGTGGGCAACCCCAACTGCGGCAAGACCGCGCTGTTTAACCTGCTCACGGGCGCGCGCCAGCATGTCGCCAATTACGCCGGTGTCACGGTTGAGCGCAAGATCGGCCTGGCCCATCTGCGCAATGGCCAGAGCGTGTCGGTGGTGGACTTGCCGGGCGCCTACAGCCTGAGCGCCGCGACGCCCGACGAACAGGTGACGCTGGAGGTGATCGAAGGTCGGCGCGCCGGCGAAGACACGCCCGATGCGATTGTGGCGGTGGTGGACGCCACCAATTTGCGCATGAACCTGCGCCTGGTGCTCGAGCTCAAGCGCCTGGGGCGCCCCCTGCTGGTGGCCGTCAACATGGCCGACGTGGCGCGAACCCAGGGGCTCAAGCTCGACCTGGCGCGCCTCTCAAGCGAGTTGGGCCTGCCGGTGGTGGAGACTGTGGCGATCCAGCACAACGGCCACGCGCAATTGCTGGCGCAACTCGAGCAACACCTGGTGCGGCCTTGGCCGAGCGCGACCGCCAACACAACACCAGCCAGTTCGGCCGACTTGCAGCACGAGGTGCGCCGCATCTTGGCCTTGGTGGCACCCCAGGCGCCGGCGCTGGGGCGTTTCCAATACCGCCTCGACGCCATCGTCATGCACCCGGTGTGGGGGCTGGTGATCCTGGCGGCGGTATTGTTCCTGATCTTCCAGGCCGTGTTCACCTGGGCCAACTGGCCGATGGACGCCATCAAGGGCGCGATGGCCGCCGCAGGCGACTGGGTTCTGGCGCACATGGCTGCCGGGCCTTTGCGCAGCCTGCTGGTCGACGGCGTGGTGGCCGGCGTGGGCGGCGTGCTGGTGTTCATGCCGCAGATCTTGATCCTGTTTTTCTTCATTCTGTTGCTCGAAGATTCGGGCTATTTGCCGCGCGCTGCCTTTTTGCTGGACAACCTGATGGGCAAGGTCGGCTTATCCGGGCGCGCTTTCATTCCGCTCCTGTCGAGCTTTGCCTGCGCCGTGCCCGGCATCATGGCCACGCGCACCATTGCCAACTGGAAGGACCGCCTCGCCACCATCATGGTGGCGCCACTCATGACCTGTTCGGCGCGTTTGCCGGTATACGCCTTGCTGATTGGCGCCTTTGTGCCCGAGCGTCGCATGAGCGGGCTCAGCCTGCGCGGCCTGACCTTGTTTGCGCTCTATGTGGCGGGGGTGGTGTCTGCGATGGCGGTGGCCTGGGTGTTCAAGCGGGTCTGGATGAAAAGCGCCTACCAGCCGCTGATGCTGGAGCTGCCGCCCTACCGCCGCCCCAGCCTGCGCAATCTGGCTCAGGGCCTGTGGGAGCGCGCCGCCATTTTCTTGCGCCGCGTGGGCGGCATCATCTTTACGCTGATGGTGGTGCTGTGGTTTCTGTCCACCTACCCGGCACCACCCGTGGGTTGGGATGCGGCCCAGGGCCCGGCCATTCAGCACAGCTTCGCCGGCATGCTCGGTCATGCGCTGCAGGTCGTATTTGCACCGATTGGCTTCAATTGGCAGATCTCGATTGCGCTGGTGCCCGGCATGGCTGCGCGTGAAGTGGTGGTGGGGGCCCTGGGCACGGTCTACGCCTTGTCGGGCGCCGACGCCTCGGTGGCCGACGCCTTGTCGCCGGTGATCGCGCAAGGTTGGTCGTTGGCCACAGCCTATGCGCTCTTGGCCTGGTTTGTGTTTGCGCCGCAATGCCTGTCGACGCTGGCGGTGGTGCGGCGCGAGACCAACTCCTGGCGCTACCCGCTGATCATGACTGCGTACCTCTTCGTGCTGGCCTATGCGGCAGCGTTTGTGACCTATCGCGTCACGCTGTGGCTGGGGGGCTAGGCAATGGGACTGCAATCCTTCATCGTGTGGCTGCTGGTCGCTGGCAGTTTTGTCTATGCGACCTGGTCCTTGTCGCCGCAGGCCGCGCGACGCCTATTGGCGCAGGGCTTACTGCGCTGGCCTTTGCCGCGTTCGCTGGCAAAGTTCTTGCAACAGGCGGCGCAGGCGCAAGCGGGCTGCAACTGCAGCGGTTGTGACCGTGCGCCGGCGGACATCAAGAAGACCGACAAGCGCAGCGTAGCGGATGCAGCCACAGCCCAGCCACTGGTTTTTCACCCGCGCAAGCGGTCTTGAAAGCCAGACGTTTTTCGGTCAGGGCTGGAAATCCCCGCCCAATGGCGCTGCTCTGGTCTCCGAAAACAAGGACTCCCGGAATTCGACATTTTGCAGGTGATGCTCATCGAGCGCCAGTCGTTCAAGTTCATCCGCAGTGATGGGCATCGAGAAAAGATAGCCTTGCAGTTCGTTGCATCCCATGCTGACCAGCCATTCACATTGACCGACGGTCTCCACGCCCTCGGCCACAACACGCAAATTGAGTGCGGTTGCCATGTTGATGATGGATCTGGCGATCGATCGGGCGTCTTCGCTTTGTTCAAGGTCAGTGACAAAGGCACGGTCAATTTTCAACTCTGCAGCGGGAAACCGACGCAATGACGCCAAACTCGAATAGCCGGTGCCGAAATCATCGATGGAAACATGAAAGCCGGCCTGGCGCATCCGGTCGAAGGTGAGCTGCGTGACCTTGGTGTCCTCCATGGCAACCGATTCGGTGATCTCGCACGTGAACCGTCCCGGCTTGATGTTGTTGCGCAGCAGGGCCGCCTCGATGCGGTCAACCAGGTCGTCCTCGCGCATCTGGTAGCCCGAGATGTTGACCGCTACGCGCATGCGCAAGCCGCGTTCACGCCAACGTGCGGCCTTGCGGCAGGCCTCTTCAATCACCCAGTTCCCGATGGCGCCGATCAAGCCATAACGCTCAGCCAGTGGTATGAAAACCACCGGACTCACCAAGCCACGTTCCGGATGGTGCCAGCGCAGCAGGGCTTCCGCCGCGGTGACTTGCAGGCTGACGGCGTCAATCTTGGGTTGGAAGTAAAGCTCAAGCTGACCCAGTTCCAGCGCGCTGCGCAGATCATTGACCAAAATGGCCTGTTCACGCACATCCGCACCCATCTTCAGGTCGTACTGGCAGAAGTCGCCCCCGCCATTGAGCCTGACGCTTCGCATCGCCAGGGCCGCGTGCCCCAGCAGCGTGGCGCGCGACCCATGCGCTGGATACATGGCGATGCCGATGGAGCAAGTCAACGGCGTCTGGATCAAATCAAAGGCAGAACGTTCGACAAAAACGTCGCTCACGCGGTCTGCCGCTGCTCGGCCGGCGGTCATATCGCCGTTCACGACGACGGCAAAGTCACCGGCCGCAAGACTGCAGATTTCCGTGTCGGCGCAGGTGAACGCCGCCAGCCGACTTGAAACATCCTTGAGCAGGCCGTCGCCAACGTCGTGACCAAAGGCGTCGTTGAGCATGAAGAAATTGTCCAGCGAGACATACAAGACACAGAGCGCCCCGGCACTGCGGTCCACTTTTTGAATCCATTGGTCCAGCACGGCGTCAAAGCCAGGACGGGTCAGCAGGCCCGTGACGTTGTCGCGCGCCAATTGGGCGGACAGCTGCTTCGATACCCGTTCCAGTTCCACAGCCAGAACCAAGCTGCGTCG
>JBBQQX010000121.1:0-8606 GCA_038215405.1 Burkholderiales bacterium | reverse complement strand
GCAGCGTCTGCAGCAAGCGCACCCCATAGACGGCGCCGCTGGCACCCGAGATGGCGACGATGATGCGTTTGGCCGGCGTTGGTTCAGGCATCGACAAAATCCATCAGTCCCGCCTCAAGCCTGGGACCACAGTGGTCAATGCGGCACCAGCCGGGCGCGCAACCTGGCCAGTACCTGCGCCGGCTTGAACGGCTCCAGATCCAGCACCGGCAACTCGATCGCATCAATGGTGTTCTTCACCAGCAGGCCCAACTCGGTGTCACCTTCCATCGCCAGGCGACGGTTGAAGAACAAGGTGTCGGGGTCTTCCTGGCGCCGTGCCAGTTTGACGAAATCATGCGCGCCAGCGCTGATGGTGAGGTCGGCCGTGCCGCCTTTTGCGCAGGCCACAAAGCGGTCATTCTTCCACTCAAAATCAAAGGCCCATTGGGCATCGGTCACGCACAGACGCAGCTTTTTGCCGATCAGCATCTGCGTCACGTCAGGGTTGAGTTTCTTGGCCAGCGCCAGGTTCAGGCCGGTCACAAACATCATCGACCCCGGCAGCGCAGGCAGCCGCCCCAACAGTTGTCCAACCGGGGCGGGAATGGTCCATGTCTTTTCGCTCATATGAGACTCCTTTAAGCAGGCATTGGAACAGCAGCGGGCACCACTTGCTCCAGCCCGGGTTGTCCGTACCAATAGCCGTTGCATGGTTTCTCGGGCATCAAGCCCAGCAGCTCGGCATTGGCCGCGGCCGCCTCAACTCGCCCCTGGATTACAGCCTGAAATAGTTCAATGATACGCACCGTGTGTTGCGATTGGGGACTGATGCGCACCACATCGATGCCCATGCCCTGCATGGCCGGCAACTCAGGCAGCAGGTTATGGACGCGGGCCGACTGGGTTTGGATGCCGTTGAGCACCAGAAACTCCTCGCTCTCGCGCGTGCGCATCGTCAAGCCGTCCGGGTGCTCAATGCATTTGAACTGGCAATCGTCTTTGGGCAAGTTGCAGTGGCGCGCGGTGAAACAACGGGCAGAAAAAGCCAGCGGCATGCGGCCATAGGCAAACACCTCCGTCTGCACGCCTTCGGGACAGCCAGCCAGCAGCAGCGCCAGATCATCGCGCCCCATCTCCAGCGGCATCACCCAACGGGCAATGCCCAAGGCGGCCATCCATTGCAGCGTCGGCACGTTGTAGATATTCAGGTGCGGCCCGGCAACGAACGGGACTTTGCCTTCCAGGCAATGCACCGCGCCCATGTCATTGGCTTCGACCATGAACTGGCCATTGGCGGTGATCTTGTGCAACACCGTCACATCAGCGCCGGACTCGATCAGCACCTGTGTGCTCAGAATCGCCTCTTTGCCGGCGTCGCGCAGCGCGCTGGCGATGTCCAGCCAGTCACTCAGGCGAACCTCATGACGGCGCGAGCAGACCGCTTCCCCCAGGTAGACGATGTCCACCGGCGACTGCGCCACGGCCGCGTAAAAAGCGAGCACCTCGTCGCGCGGCCAGTAGTAAAGAAGAGGGCCAAGAGCTAATTTCATAAACTAGTTTTCAGATGTTTGAGGACTCGCGAAAAACTGTCCCAGCTAGGCGCGCTGACGCAGACAGTACGCCCCGTAAGGCAAGGCAGCGCAACGACGCTGGGGCAGCTTTGCGTGAGTCCGATCATTTCCAGGGGCGGTGGTAGGCGCCCAGCGTGTGTTGCTGGCCTTCGGCGACCTTGTCCAGGCTGCTCATCCAGGCCGGTTTGGCAGCGTAGAGCTGCGGGTTGGCGCGGCAACTGTCAATCGCTTCGCGCCAGACTTTGGTGACTTGCGCCACATAGGCCGGGCTGCGCTGGCGGCCCTCGATCTTGATGGCGCGCACGCCGATTTTCATCAGTTCGGGCAACAAGGAAAGCGTATTGAGGCTCGTGGGCTCTTCAATGGCGTAATAATTTTTCTCGTCACCCACGTCAAAGCGGCCCTTGCACAGCGTGGGATAACCGGCGTTTTCACCGGCGGCGTAGCGGTCAATCAGCACGCCATTCAAGCGCGACTCGCGGCCCTGCGGCGTTTCAACCCAGCGCACCGCTTTGGGCGGCGAGCACACGCCGTTGGTGTTGGGCGCTTCGCCGGTGACATAGCTGGACAGGGCGCAGCGGCCCTCCACCATCACGCACAGGCTGCCAAAGCCAAACACCTCGATCTCGACCGGGGTTTTCTCCAGCACCTGCTGCACCTGCATGAGCGACAGCACACGCGGCAGCACGGCGCGCGCAATGCCAAAGTGCTGGTAATAAAAATCAAGCGCTTCGTAGTTGGTGGCCGAGCCCTGCACCGACAAGTGCATGCGCAGTTGCGGCTGGTGTTTGACGGCGTAAGCCATCATGCCGGGGTCGGCCAGGATGACGGCGTCGACGCCGCTGTGCGCGGCGCGGTCGACTGCGCGCTGCCAGAGCTCGGCCTTGGCCGCTTGCGGGTAGGTGTTGAGTGCCACAAATACCTTGCGGCCTCGGTCATGGGCGTAGCGAATGCCGGTTTCAATGGCGGCTTCGTCAAAATTGAGGCCGGCAAAGTTGCGCGCGTTGGTGGCATCGCGAAAACCGAGGTAAACGCAGTCGGCGCCGTTGTCCACTGCTGCCTTGAGCGCGGGCAGGCTGCCGGCCGGGCAAACCAATTCCATGGAAGAGGCGCCGGGCGCGGCCCGCGGGACGACAGGAGGATTGTCCGAAATGGGTTTCATCATGGTTGTGGGATTGAGGGCCACCTTAACGCGTGTGTCATTGCCCGCCAAAAAAAACAGGCAAATTGAAGACAGT
Source organism: Burkholderiales bacterium (assembly GCA_038215405.1). Taxonomy (GTDB): domain Bacteria; phylum Pseudomonadota; class Gammaproteobacteria; order Burkholderiales; family Burkholderiaceae_C; genus Rhodoferax. Next base: position 5,815 of record JBBQQX010000121.1, on the reverse strand, counting down.
GAGGTTAGCAGAGCTCACCGCCAAGTCCCCTGACGCAGGTCAATGGAACGGGCCAAGGGATCGGACATGAAGCGGTCTTTCAACGGGGTTGCCTGGATCAATCGACACGAATTTAAAGAGGCATTATAAATGCCTTATTGATCGATAGTCACCAAAATCAGAGCACAACCCAGGCCCTATTTCCCCATGTGCTTCGCGATGTTCACCCGTCCAGCCCTGATTTGACTGAATCTGGACAACGCCATGGTTCACTGTACAAGAAATTTATTCACCTAAAAACATCGTAACGCATTGATTTCAATGATTTTTTCAATTTGACACCGCGATGGCCACGAAACCACTGCATGAAATCAATGTACTTGGGACCCAAACTGCATGGCATCGACGATGCGAAAAGCGCTGGGTAAATCGTCTAACTTATTGATAAACAACAACTTTATTTTAATTTTCCTACTTGGCACGGCCTATGCTTATAGGTAAACAGACAAGTTTTCAAATTGATTGTTAAGGAGAAATACCATGAGTGCACTGCGTAAAGTTCTGGTTGTTGATGACGACGCCGTGGTTGGCAAGAGTTTCGACCGGGTCCTGACCAGAGACAAAGGCTATGTCGTGATCACCGCTCAAAATGGCGCTGAGGCGCTGGAGAAGATGCGGACCCAACAATACGACCTCGTCTTCACCGACATCAAGATGCCGGGCATGGATGGCGTTGAGTTGGCCGAGCAGGTCAAAGCGAGGCAACCGTGGACACCGGTGGTCATCATCACCGGCTATGGCACCGAGGGCAATGAAGCCCGGGCCAAGGCCGCAGGCGTGTCGGACTTCATGCGCAAGCCGCTGTCGCCCGAGATGATCGAAGAGAGCGCTGCCCATGCGCTCTTGGAATCGGCACCCGCACGGGTGGCACTGCCCGAAACCGCCGCTGCCCAAGTAGCAGCGGTGCAGGGGGCCAGCAGCTTCAAGAACATCGCGCTGTTCCTGGCCGCGCCGTTCATCGGATTGGCTTACGCTGTGCTGCTGCCGGTGGTGGGTATCGCCATGCTGGCCTGGATCGGCGGCAAGGCGCTGCTGCAAAGCCCGGCGGCCAAACAGGCCCCCACCTACCTGAAGAATGTCGCGCTGCTGCTGGCCGCCCCGTTCATCGGTCTGGCTTATGCCGTGGCACTGCCCTTTGTTGGCATCGGGCTGTTGGTCTGGACGGCGGTCAAACCGATTGCTGCTCGCCCCGCCTCACAAAAAGCCTTCAGCCATGTAGCGCAGCTGGCCAAATTGGTTGCCGCCCCGTTCATCGGCTTGGTATTTGCGGTAACTCTCCCCGTCATCGGCACCGCCATGCTGATCTGGGTCGCTGCCAAGTCCCTGCTGGAAACAAAGCAAACGGCTTGAACGAGCACTCGGACCCCACCGGGGTCCTTTGCAGCGCCTTGTGCCATGTGCCCAAGGCGCTTTTTTTTGTGACCGATAAATATTGATGGAACGCCGGCCCGTCAAGCGGTCTAGCGGTAGAAGGACTCGACTCGGCCCTTGAGCTTGATCAGCAGCGGCTTGCCCTTGCGGTCCAGCGCTTTGCCAGCGGGCACCTTGATCCAGCCCTCGCTGAGGCAATACTCCTCGACATCGAGGCGCTCATTGTCATTGAAGCGAATGCCGATGTCGTGCTCGAACACGGCAGCGACGTGGTGCGGGCTGCGCGGGTCAATCGACAAGTGGTCGGGCAGCGGTGGGCGTTGAGTAGCTTCGTTCATGGGTAGGTTTTTTCAGTTAACGCAGATGAGCGTCGATTTTCCTTGATTTGACGTTGGCCGATTCAGGGCAGCGAACGCGGCGAGTCAGGAGCCGCCCCGCAGCACGGCCTGCGCCCGGCACCAGTCAACCCAAGCGCGCGCTTTGTGGTGCGGGCTGCGCAGCAGGTAGCTAGGCGGGTAGCTGACGATGACCGGAACGCCCTGGTAATGGTAGCTTTGGCCGCGCAACTGGCCCAGCGGGACGCCAGCCAGGTCGGGCACACTGCCCTGCAGCAAACTCTGCGCGGCGAAGCGACCCAGCGCCAGGATGACTTTGGGTTGGACCAGCGCCACCTCGCGGCGCAGGTACTGTTCGCAAGTGGCGAGTTCGGCCAGGCTCGGATTGCGCGGTTGCGCCGGTCGGCACTTGACGACTGGGCTAAGGTAAGCCGCTGATGCCGTCGCCGGGTCGGCCACATCCTCGCTGGCGTGGCGGCTCAGACCCAGCGCCCTGAGCATGTTGTCGAGCAATTGGCCCGTTGGCCCGGCCAGGGGCGCCCCGGCCTGCTCGTCGACGTCGTCGGGTGGCTCGCTCACCACCAGCCAATCGGCCCGGTGCAGTGCATCGAGCGGCGCCAGCACGGCAGCGCGGCGCCCGTCGCACAAGGCGCAAGCCTGGCACGTGGCAATGGTCTGGGCCAGCGCGGACCATTCCAGGCGCACGCCATCAGCGCCGATCCCCGCCGCTCTGGAGGGCGTTGCCGGAATCTCTTGAAATGCTGATTTTTTTAAGCCTGGTTGAGCTGTAGCCCTCGTCACTGCAGCGTAAGCAGCTATCTTATTGATAGTTATATCTGGTGCCACCGGGATTGACCGAGCAGCCACGGGCAGCGCCGGCGCAGTAGCAGCGTCTGGCAAGGGTTCTGCCACGGCGCGCGCAGGCAGCCAGACGCGCAGCCCCATCTCCTGCAGGATGGCGCGCTGGCGGGTATCAAGATCAAGGCTCATCGCTGCATTTTCACAGACTGACGACGCGTGACAAGCCCAGACTCATCACCAGCGCGTCTTCATGCTGGCCATGGTCGCCCGGGTAGTAGTTTTTGCGCTGACCGACACGGCGAAAGCCGTGGGTTTCATAGACCTGAATGGCGCGCGCATTGCCCACTCGCACCTCGAGCCAGATCCACTGGGCGCCCTGGCCGCGGGCCCAGAGCGCCAGGGCGTCCAGCAGCACCTGGGCCCAACCCTGGCCCTGGTAGTCCCGGGCCACCGTGATGTTGAGCAAGTGCACCTCGTCCACGCCTTTCATGGCGACAAAATAACCGAGCAGGGTGTCGTCGGCCAGCAGCAGTTGCGCCTGGTAGCCGGCCTCAAGCGAGTCCTCGAAGTTGCGCCGCGCCCAGGGGTGGGCGTAGGCCTGCTGTTCCACGCGCACAACGGCGTCCAGACGCTCGGGCGTCAGCGGCTCGAAGCGCGCCTCAACGGTCTTGAGAACCGTGTTCATGGCGCAGCCTTTTCGGCCGCGCGCTCCAGCGTGGTCTTGGCCACCTTGTCGCGAATGTAGAGCGGCAGTGCCTGCTCGGGCGCAACGGCGTCGCCTCGGGCCAGCAGGGCCGGCGCCAGGCGCAAGAGCGCGCTGGCCGTGGGCAGGGCCTCGATCCGCGCCGCGCCAACGGGCAGACGGGCGCCGTAGTTGGCAAACACGTTGCCCGCCAGCGGGCAGTCGCCTTGCAGAGCCATATCTTCAGGTCGAATCAGTCGGCAGCCCTTGACTTGCTTCCACTTTCCACTATCAAAAATATAGTCGGCGACATACATCTCGTCCATGCGCGCGTCCAGCAACGCGCTCACGCGCCATTGGGCCAGGCCGCTGGCCTCTTGAAACCGCGCTTCTTCTGCCAGCGCCAGCAAGGTGTCGATCGGCAGGACTTTTAGATTCGCGCCAAAAGCCAGGCCCTGCGCCACCGCGCAAGCGGTACGCAAGCCGGTGAAAGAACCCGGTCCGCAGCCAAAGGCGATCGCATCAAGGTCGGCAAACTGCAGACCCGCCTGCGCCATCAGACGCTGAATCGTCGGAATCAGCTGGCTTGAGGTCTGTGCGCCGCCCGGGCCGCTGTGCTGCCAGACCTGATGCGACGCACTGGCACCGGCCGCGCTGGCGAGCTGCACCGCAACCGACATGAGGTCGGTGCTAGTGTCAAAGGCGAGCAGCTTCATCGCCAGTTCCAGATCGAAGGTTGGATCAGACCGGCGCCTGCGGCCGTGTCAAGACCAGGGGCCGGTTGTGAAAAATTTGACATCAAATCAGCCTCCAGCCCGCGTTGCACCTGCGTGGGCAGCTATTGTTTTGTTGGTAGTCGGTGCTGCCGCCCGCACCCCGAACAAGATGCCCAGCGTCACCAGCACCAGACCAGCGGCCAGATTCCAGTACAGCGGCTCGCCCAGCAACAGCACCGCGCCCAGGGCCGACAGCCCCGGCACCAGGGCCGTGATCATGGTCGAGCGCACCGGGCCAAAGTACTGGATCATCTTGGTGAAGGTGATGCCCGACACCACCACCGAGCCCCAGCCCTGGAACACCGCCTGGAACATAAGCTCGCGCAGCGGCGCGCTGAACACCTGGCCGGGCACGAAGCCGCCCAGCACCAGCACGCTGTAGACGGGCACATACGTCACAAAAGCGAAGGCCGTGATGGCGATGGTGGCGCGCACCGCGTCCAGGTGATGGCGCCGCGCCAGCACGCTGTAGGTGGCCCAGCTCATGGCCCCGGCCATGAACAGCAGGTCACCCTTCCAGACCTCACCGCCGTCGAAGGCGCCGATCAGGCTCTTGCCGCCCACCAGCAGGTCGCCCAGCACGATCAGCCCCAGCCCGAGTGCGCGCGCCAACGTGATGTGGTCATGCAAGATCAGCGCCGCCAGCAGCGCCGTCCAGAGCGGCAGACTGCCCGGCAACAACACCGAGGCGTGCGCGGCCGGGGCAAAGACAAAGCCGTTGTACGCCACCAGCGCATACAGCAGCCCGCCAAAAAAACCGACCGTGGCGGTGACGCGCCAGGACAAGGGCGATACGCCCAGCAATGACGACGAATGGATGCCACCGCGCTCGCGATCGCGGTACACCAGCCATGCGCCCCAGGGCAGCAGGATCAGGCTGGCGCCGACGATGCGGCAAAACGCAATGTCAAAAGAGTTGAGCGTGCCCCCGCGCGCCGGATCCGCTGAAGCACGCGCGATCAGGATGAACGAGGTCCAGACCAGCACCGTGACCACGGCGGCGGCGATGCCGATGGTGCGCGCTGACAAACGGGTGGACTGGAATAGCGAGGCAGCTTGCATGGCCCGATTATCCGTGGCATCGATGGCGCGGCGCAGCGGCTGGATAATTGGACCATGTCTTTAGCCCATCGTCTTCTCGCCACCATGATCGGCGCCGTGCTGCTGTGCCCGGCCCTGGCGCAAAACCTGCCACCCGAAGTGGAGGCGGCGCTGGCGCGCGCCAAAGTGCCACGCGAGGCGGTCGCGCTGCTGGTCGTGGACGCCGCTGGCAACGCGCCAGCGCGTCTGAGTCACCGCGCCAGTGCACCGATGAACCCGGCCTCGGTGATGAAACTGGTCACCACCTACGCCGCACTCGAGCTGCTGGGCCCCGCCTACCAGTGGCGCACGCCGGTCTACCTGGAGGGCGCGGTCAAGAGCGGCACCTTGTTTGGCAATCTCTACATCAAGGGCCAGGGCGACCCCAAGCTGGTGGCCGAGCGCCTGTGGCTGCTGCTGCGCCGGGTGCAGGGACTGGGTATCCAAAGAATAGCCGGTGACATCGTGTTGGACCAGAGCGCTTTTGCGCCCTTGGACTCCGACCCGGCCAGCTTTGACGGGGAACCGCTGCGCCCCTACAACGCCGCGCCCGAAGCGCTTTTGCTCAACTTCAAATCGGTCGTCATGACCTTTGCGCCCGACCTGGTGGCCAACACGGCCTCCGTGCAGTTCGAACCACCTTTGTTCGGCGTGCAGATGCAGACCAGCGTGCCGCTTGCCAATGGGCCCACCGGCAGCAATGGCGACTGTGGCGACTACCGCGCCGCGCT
>JBBQQX010000120.1:0-9195 GCA_038215405.1 Burkholderiales bacterium | reverse complement strand
ATCTTCAACATTGGGGAGCAAGGCTCACGCAACAAGCAAGGATTTCAGGCAATGGACACCTTGGTGGTGGATTTGCTGGATCGGGTTCAGGAGATGGCCGACAACCCGAATGATGTGACCGGTGTGCCGACCGGGTTTTATGACCTCGATCGGATGACGGCGGGACTTCAGGCCGGGGATCTGATTGTTTTGGCGGCGCGTCCTTCGATGGGTAAAACGGCCTTGGCGATCAACATTGCCGAGCATGTGGCCCTCAATGAAGGTTTGCCAGTCGCTGTCTTTTCAATGGAAATGGGTGCGGCCCAGCTGGCCATTCGCATCGTCGGCTCGATTGGTCGCATTGACCAAGGACACTTGCGCACCGGCAAACTCACCGATGACGAGTGGCCCAGACTGACCGAGGCGATCGAGAAATTGCGAACCATCTCGCTGCACATTGACGAAAGCGCAGGCTTAACCTCCAGCGAGCTGCGCGCCAATGCGCGTCGCTTATCGCGCCAGTGTGGCAAGCTTGGCCTGATCGTGGTCGATTATTTGCAGCTGATGAGCGGCAGTTCCGGCGATGGTGAAAATCGCGCAACCGAACTGGGTGAGATTTCGCGTGGCCTGAAAATGCTGGCGCGTGAGCTGCAATGCCCAGTGATTGCGCTGTCGCAGCTCAACCGAAGCGTGGAGCAGCGCCCAGATAAGCGCCCGATGATGAGTGACTTGCGCGAATCCGGCGCCATTGAGCAAGATGCTGACATCATCATGTTCATTTACCGCGACGAGTACTACACCAAGGACGCCTGCAAAGAGCCGGGCGTGGCCGAAATCATCATTGCCAAGCAGCGTAACGGCCCCACCGGCGTGGTCAAGCTGGCGTTCATCAATACGATCACGAAGTTTGAGTCGCTCGCCTCGGGAGGGAGTGGCGATTTCTGAGCCTGCGGCGACTGCGGGCCATCCGCGCTGGCTCTGGCTGGCCTGCGGCACCGTCTGCCTGGCAGCAGTTCGCCACGGTCATGATGATCTTGAGTTCGGTGCTGGCGTGGTGGTTCATGCCTGGGCCTGTGCGCTGGATCCCTGGGCTTTGCTGCGCCGCGGTGGCGCTCTGGTTGCGGCGCCTGCCAACCCCGCGCGAGCCCGGGAAATGACGTTAGGCACGGCTACGGCGTCTGCTGAGTGCCAGCCCCGCTAGAGCCAGCCCTAACAAGGGCAAGCCGCCCGGTTCGGGCACCGCCTGGACCTCGTGCAGGAATCCGCGGATCTCACCCCCTCCAAAAAGGTTGCTGTGAATGTTGAAGTAGGCCCCGTCGGCGAGCATGCCGTCCAACAACGCTGTTTCGGCCGTACCGGCTGAACCGGCGTGAGAGGTTATGAACGCAGGGTTGTAAGAACTTACCAGCGTCATGTCAAAGAGCTGGCTGTAGCTACCGGCGCTGACCCCCAACGGGAATCCAGGGAAGGTCGGCGTGGTGGTCGCCACGCCGGCGTTACCCGTATTGGGCGCGGCGGTGCAGCAATGAATGTGAGACGCGGTGGTGTTACCGAGCAGCCCCGAGAAGATGACGGACACGTCCATGGTGTGCGTGTCCAGGTCAAAGATCACGGTGGCGCTGCCGGTACCTGGCGATGCATTCGGGGGCGCCTCGCTCGTTCCATTCAGCAAAGCGGTGAAGGTCAGCGGGGAGGCCTGTGACGTCGGGCCGCCGAAGAATGCTGCGGCGAAGGCAAGAATCGTTAGAAACTGTTTCATGGCGGGTCTCCTTGGGGTTTGGGTGCGCATCTTGGCAATTTGACGGCTACACAGGTTCGGGCACATGCAAATTTCACGCCAGGGCACGCCAGAGGCACCCGCCAGCCTTGCTGGGCGTGGCTTACACCGTTTCAGACGATCTGACGCCGGGCTGCCAAGTCGGCCGTCTGTAAGTTAATTCGACAAAATTCTCAGGGTCTTCCAATTCGTCTGACGCCGGACCTGGCGCCAAAAAATGCTGGATGAGCTCGAACCGGGCGCCTGAATCCTTGTCCTGGGGGACGCTAGTCGCCTCGCCTTGATGAGTAATTCCATCCGCTAGCCATCCATACGGATGGTGATATGATGGTGAAATGAAGCAAAACCTCAGTCCCCAAGCGGTCCAGACAAAACTGGCGGACTCCGAGAAGATCACCATCAACCTCGGCTTTGTCGACCTGGGGCAGGTGGACCTGATGGTGGCTGAGGGCTTTTACGGTAATCGCACCGACTTCATCCGCACGGCCATCCGCAATCAGCTCTCGACCCACTCGGATGCCGTGCGGCAGGTGGTGGCGCGCAAGATGCTGGTGCTGGGTCTGCAGCATTTCAGCGCGGACGATTTGCGCGCCCTCCAGGCAGCGAGGCAGACGCTGCAGATTCGCGTCCTCGGCCTGGTGACGATTGCGCCGGACGTGACACCCGAACTGGCTCTGGCCACCATCGACTCGCTGGAAGTCCTGGGCGCGCTGCAAGCCAGCCCGGCGGTCAAGGCGGCGCTGGCCAGCCGTCGGCGTTGATTTCAGCCTGCTGCCCTTTCAATTTCAACCCAAGGATGTCTGTATGAACACCAAGCTTCAGGAACTGATGCGCAGCGCCACCCGCCTGACGCAAACTGGCCGCCTGCAGGAAGCGACCGACGCCATCCAAATCGCCCTTCGTGGCGCGGCTGCGAACGGCGCCGCGGCTGGACGTGTCCCATCGCCGCCCTGGGCGGGTAACAGGTTCTTTGCGCTGCCTGGCGGGGCGGTGCAGACGCCATCGCCTTGGGCTGAGCACGACGCTGGTGTCGGTATGAATCCGCATGGATCGGCCGGTGTGCAGTCCGGCAGTGGTGAGTTCAGCAGCGGCGGCCATTCGCATGGTGGCCTGACCTGCCGCTTCAAACTCTACCAGCCGCCTGGCCAGGCTGGTAAAACGCTGCCGTTGGTCGTGATGCTACATGGCTGCAGCCAGGATGCGGACGACTTCGCAGCCGGCACCGGCATGAACGAGCGGGCGCGGGAGCAGGGCTTCTTCGTGCTGTACCCGCAGCAGGGCACGAATGCCAACCCCTCGCGTTGCTGGAACTGGTTCGAGCCTCAGCACCAGCAGCGTGGCCTGGGTGAGCCGGCCCTGATCGCGAGCCTGACGCAGGCAGTGACCCAGCAGCACAACATTGATGCAAGCCGCGTTTATGTCGCCGGTTTGTCGGCCGGCGGCGCCATGGCCGTCATCGTGGCGGCGGCGTACCCGGAGCTGTTTGCGGCGGTCGGTGTTCACTCGGGCCTGCCGGGTGGCGCCGCCAGCAACTTGGCGCAGGCGCTCATGGTGATGCAAAGCGGGCAAGTTGGCATTGTGATGCGAGCCACGGACGCTGGGGCGTCGCGGGCCGCGAAGGCGCTGCTGCATCCGCAGGCAGCAGTGCCGACCATCGTGTTTCACGGCGACCAGGACCAGACTGTGCATCCACGCAACGGCGAGAAGGTGATTGCCGCTGCCCTGGGCGTTGCTGCTGGAGCGCCCGACGCGCACGCGCACCCATCAGGTCGGGCGCGGGTGGAGCAGGGTGTCTCAGCCCAGGGACGACGCTACACCCGCTCCACCACGCATGACGAGCAAGGTCAGGCGTTGACCGAGCACTGGCTGGTGCACGGGGCTGGCCACGCGTGGTCGGGCGGCCACGCCAGCGGCTCCTACACCGATGCGAGCGGTCCCGATGCCACGCTTGAGATGCTGCGCTTCTTTCTTGAGCACCCCAAGGCCGCCCGCGCGACGGGCTGAGCGCTGGGGATGCCTGCGTGCAACGGCAACGTACGCCCGGGGTTTTTTGGACAGGAATACGAAGTCCCAGTTTCTACATTCTTTCGCGCCACGACTTTCAAGAAGAACAAGCCGCTAGCCCGCGTCATGTATTAACTTACTGCTATAAAAAGAGTGGCATTTTGACTGTCTGCAAGTTTTTCACTGAGTTAAATAGCCGTCTATGGTTCGAATAATTTGAACGTTGTCGTCAAACCGCACTGATGCCAACCGCCGCGGATGCGCCCAAAATCAGGGCCATTCAAGGAGTCGTTCATATGTTGACAATTCGCAAATCGCAGGAACGCGGCCACGCCGACCACGGCTGGCTCAAGTCCTTTCACAGTTTCTCTTTTGCCGGTTATTACGATCCCCAGCACATGGGCTGGGGCAATCTGCGCGTGATCAATGAAGACTGGATCGCCCCGGGCAAGGGCTTTGGCACCCATGCCCATCGCGACATGGAGATCGTTACCTACGTGCTCAGTGGTGCGCTGGCGCACCACGACAGCATGGGCAATATCAAGGCGATTCCCCCCGGCGATGTGCAACGCATGAGCGCCGGCACCGGCGTGCAGCACAGCGAGTTCAACCACGCGCCCGATGTCACCACGCATTTGCTGCAAATCTGGATTGAGCCCAATGTGACGGGCGTCCAGCCCAGTTACGAGCAAAAGACTTTTCCTGATGCCGACAAGCAGGGCCGCTTGCGTCTGGTGGCGTCACCTGACGGGGCCCAGGGCTCGGTCACGATCCATGCCGATGCGCGCTTGTACGCCGGGCTGTTTGACGCAGACCAAACAGCTCAACTCATGCTGGCTCCCAGCCGCAAGAGCTACGTGCACCTGGTGCGCGGTGAACTCGACGTCAATGGCCAGCAGCTGACGGCTGGTGATGCCGCGCTGCTGGCTGACGAAACCCGACTCACGCTGGCGCACGGCAAGGACGCTGAAGTGCTGGTGTTTGACCTGATTGCCTGATTTCTAAATTCCTTCTTCCCTCTTTTCTTCTCTTTCTTAACTCTCAAAAAGGACTTACCCATGCTCACATCCCTTCAAAACCCGCTGACGCTGATCGGTCGCCTGCTGTTGGCCCTGTTGTTTCTGCCAGCCGGCGTCTCCAAGATCGGGGGCTTTGCCGGCACAGTCGGCTACATCGGCTCCAAAGGTCTGCCGATGGCTGAACTGGGCGCGGTGATCGCCATTCTCGTGGAGGTGGGCGGCGCGCTCGCCTTGATCGCCGGTTTTGGTACGCGTTTTGCAGCGCTGGCCTTGGCCGCGTTCACGCTGGTGGCCACCTTCTTCTTTCACAATTTCTGGGGCGTGCCGGCCGACCAGGCCATGATGCAACAACTGATGTTCTACAAGAACATCGCGGTGGTCGGCGGCCTGCTGATTCTTGCGGCCCATGGCGCCGGAGCCTGGAGCGTGGACGCCAGGCGCCAGGCTTGAGATTGCCATCAGGCATCCCTGGCTTTCACCGTATTTTTTTCCTCGGGGGCTGCGCCGCAGACCTTCTTTTCTTTCCAAGCTCATCAAGGTAATTTGAAATGTCAAAAGTAGCCATCGTTTTTCACTCGGGTTATGGTCACACCCTGCGCATGGCGCAAGCCGTGGCAGAGGGCGCGCTCGCTGAGTTGGTCGCCATTGACGCCGAAGGCAATCTGACTGAAGCCCAGTGGGCCACGCTCAGTGCCGCTGACGCCATCGTCATGGGCACGCCCACCTACATGGGCAGCGTCAGCTGGCAGTTCAAGAAATTTGCCGATGCCTCCAGCAAACCCTGGTACAGCCAGGTCTGGAAGGACAAGGTCTTTGCCGGCTTCACCAACAGCGCCACCATCAACGGCGACAAGCACTCGACGCTGCATTACCTGTTCACCCTGGCTATGCAGCACAGCGGCATCTGGGTCGGCACCGGCATGTTGCCAAGCAATGCCAAGGCGGCGCAGCGCAACGACATCAATTACCTGGGTTCGTCGGCCGGTGCCATGGCCCAGTCGCCGTCCGACGCGTCGCCGGCAGAAATGCTGCAAGGCGACCTTGACACGGCCAGATTGTTTGGCAAGCGCGTCGCTGAGGTGACGGCGAAGTTCACGACTTGATGCGAACCAGTCGTGTCGCTGCTGCTCGTTGTAGTTGAATCTGCGAAGAATTTAGGCCTCTAGGCCTTGTATTTAATACGTAAAATGCTATTGTAATAATAGCTGAATGCATGTGTAGACGGACTTTCTGGGGCATGCGACCAGCTCGATTTCTTCCTTGCCCAACAGCGCAATGTGTGGGAAGAAGCTCCAGACATTCCCAGGTCAGCGGGACATGAGCGCGCTGAGGCAAAGTGGCCATTTTTATTCAGAGAAACCGCACTTTGTCAGACACTGCGTAACCAACTGGATCGTCGCCAAGCCGGCGGGTTGACACGCTGCCCATGACACGGTCGTCGATGGCGGTCCGGCCATCAACGCGAGTTCGCGCCTCAAGCGAAACAGATCGCGTGGTTTCCAGCAGTGCTCGCAGGTGAATCGTGAATCACGCAGGAGGGGGCTTGTAGAACAGCTGCTCAGGACCGTTGGATATTTAATCAACCGCATCGCCGCCACGCAGGGTGTGACTGGCACCGGCCAGGTCTTAAACACCGACCGTCTGGCGCCCCGGTTGTCGGTATTCTTTACATTCAAAGTCGTTTGGCCGGTACTTTTTGATTAAATTGTTGATAATGATAGTGATTTTTATTCTGGCACGATTCGTGCTTTTCAAGTCCTCAGTAGTGTGGGTGGTCCGCGCTATTCAACCGTAGGAGTGAAAAATGAAACGACAAATGAGAATCTTGGCGAGCGCGTTGTTGGCCACAATAGGCCTGGCGTGGGGCTCTGGCGCGAACGCGGGCGCGACTTTCCTGATTGGCAGCGATGTCATCGGACTGCATGGCGATAGCAATTACATCAACCCCGTGATGGATCAAATGGGCAACAATGGAACGCAAAAAGTTCTATACCTCAACGACTACGGCAGGACCAGCCTGCCGAATTACACGGCGGGCAATGTCACCTTCGACTTCCAGCCGTTTTCTTTCTTGACCGGAACGGTTTCCCTTGCCCCCTATTCTGCGGTCTATGCTGATTCTCCCAGCAGTTGCTGCGATGACCCGGGTCCGGGTCTGGCGCCTGCTGGTGGTTCCAGCAACCTCGGCGCATTTGTCACGGCTGGCGGCAGCCTCGGCGTGGGCAACTACCAAGGCGATGCTTTCTGGGACTCCGTACTGGGGTTTACCGGATTGGGGATCGGGGTTAACGGTGTAACCAGCGGCGCGGGTGGAATTCTCTGCGAGGATCCAGGAGTCTCAACCCCCGGAGGTATCGCATTCGGTTTCAATACTTCCTATAGCGAAGGCTGTTTTGTGCACCAGACCTACGACGCGGCATTCTGGACCGCCAAGGGCTTTTTCGCGCTCCAGACCGATGGCGCAGCAGGCAGCAGCTTCAATGGTGATTGGGTGACGATGGCGTCTGGCTTTCTCGATCCAGGGAGCTCCGTTCCTGAGCCCTCCTCGCTGGCACTGCTGGGCATCGCGCTTGCTGGCCTGATCGTGCGGCGTCGCAGCCCGGACTGAGCGAAGGGCGCAGCCCTTGATCTACCTGTCAAAACACCGCATTGCCTGCGCGATGCGGTGCTTTTCGGCGACTGCTCGCTCCTTGGCTGGCCCGGTTCTACAACTCCGCGGTGACGCGTGTTGCTGGATGTTGGTCAGCGCTTCTTGAGTGATCCGAAACAAAACGGCATTCACGCCGGCGGGCAGTTCCGGCGGCTCGCCTTCGACCTCCATGACGAACTCGATCCCGTCCTCGCTGCAAGACTCCGACGAATCAGACAGAGGGCAGATGGCCACCGGACATCAGCAAAACATCAGGGCCAGCCAGGCCGGGTCATCGAGCACATTGAGCAGCACAAAGCCACCCACGCGGTAAAACCAGAACTCGGCGAGCGTCTGTAACTCAGGCGATATCAAGGATGTGAATTCCAAAGTGACCTTTGCTTCGGTCGGCAAAGTAGTGTTCCAGCGTTTCCTTGACGGTTCTGAAGGCGATTTCGTCCCAGGGAATTTCATCCTCGGCAAACAGCCGCGCTTCGATAGTTTCAAAACCGGGGTCGAACACGTCACTGAGCAGGCGCGCCAGGTAAAAAACATGGACTTGCCCGACGCGGGGCACGTTCAGCAGCGAGAAAAAGCCTTCCAGGACAAACTGCGCGCCCGATTCTTCCAGCGTTTCGCGCGCTGCGCCTTCGGCGACGGTTTCGCTCATTTCCATGAAGCCGGCAGGCAGCGTCCATTTGCCAAAGCGCGGCTCGATATTGCGTTTGCACAGCAACACCTTGTCGCCCCAATAGGGCACGGTGCCCACCACGTTGAGCGGGTTCTCGTAGTGAATGGTGTGGCAGGCCGGGCACACTGCACGGTCTTTGGTGTCGCCATCGTCCGGCACCCGGTAGATCACGGCGGTGCCACAGTTTTTGCAGTGTTTGATCGGGGCGCGCAGCATGAAGACAGTGTAATTTGAAAAATCAGGTCTTCTCTAGTTTGGCTTTGGCGGGCGTGGTGGCCGGGGCAGTTACGGCTACCACCTTGCTGTGTTTGGCAATCAATTGGCGCGCCGTGTTGAGTAACTGAGGGCCATCAAAGCCGCGCTGGTTCATGTCTTGCACCCATTGCACCTCAACCAACGACGCCTTGCGTTTGAACTCCTGCGCATCCGCTTGCGGGATGGTGTAAATGGTATTGTGGCGTGCCAGTGCGGCCTGCCGACCGGCTCTATCACCGGCTTGTTGCGTGCGGCCCAGCCAACCCGAGGTCTGCAGGCCTGAGTTGTTGTCGATGATTTTTTTCAGATCAGGCGGCAGCGACTGGTACTTGGCCTTGTTCATCGCCAGCACAAAGGTCGCGGTGTAGAGCGCGCCACTGGCGGGCTCAAACTCGCTGTGGAACTTGGTGAGTTCCTGCACTTTGACCGACGGCACCACCTCCCAGGGCAGCACAGCGCCGTCAATCGTGCCCTTCGACAGCGCGTCGGGAATCGCCGGCAGCGGCATGCCCACAGGAATAGCGCCCAGATAGCCCAGCATTTTGGTGACCTGGCGGGTCGGGCCGCGCATTTTCAGGCCCTTGAGGTCGGCTGCGATCTTGATCTGCTTGTCTCTGGTGTGGAACACGCCAGGGCCATGCACTTGCAGCGCCAGCACCTGCGTGTCCTTGAACTCATCGGCCGCCATGGTTTGCACGTATTCCCAGCAGGCGCGGGAAGTGGCCTCGGCGTCGCTCATCATGAACGGCAGCTCGAACACCTCGATCCGGGGGAAGCGGCCCGCCGTGTAGCCCGGAATCGTCCAGATGATGTCCACCACACCATCTTTGGCCTGGTCGTA
>JBBQQX010000119.1:0-9388 GCA_038215405.1 Burkholderiales bacterium | reverse complement strand
AGCGGTGCTGCTCGAATTTGAGCGCATCAGCGAGCGCGGCGGCGTGCTCGGCGCCATGGAAACCGGCTACCAGCGCGGCAAGATTCAGGACGAATCGATGCACTACGAAATGCTCAAGCACACCGGCGAGCTGCCCATCATCGGTGTCAACACCTTCCGCAACCCGCAGGGCGACGCGGTGCACGACACGCTGGAACTGGCCCGCTCGACCGACGAGGAAAAGCAGAGCCAGTTACAGCGCCTGGCCACTTTCCACGCGCTGCACGCCAAAGAATCACCCGCGATGCTCAAACGCCTGCAAAAAGCCGTGATCGACAACAAGAACGTGTTTGAGGTGCTGATGGACGCCGTGCGCTGCTGTTCCCTCGGCCAGATCACCAATGCGCTGTTTGAGGTGGGCGGGCAGTACCGAAGAAACATGTGAGACTTTGCGGGACAGACCGCCGTTACACGCAGTGAACAAGCTCTGTCCCCAACTGATTGTCAGATGTTGGAGGTCCGACTTTGCGGGACAGACCGCCCTTGAGCGCTGTGAACAAGCTCTGTCCTCAACTGATTTTCAAGTATTTGCTATTTTTTATGTAGCTGCTTGCGCAATAAACGCGTGGGCTGCAGCCCGAAAAAGCTTGTAACTTGGTCGGTCGCCATGGCGCCGAAGCAGCGGTGGCGTCAGCGCGATCGATAGAATTTGACCCATGTTTGTGCACTTGATCGGCTGGCCTTGAACTTGAACCCTATTGACTTGAACCGCTTCGACGCCGCCATTGTTGACCTGGACGGCACGATGGTCGACACGCTGGACGATTTTTGCGTCGCGCTGAACCGGATGCTGGGCGATCTGCCGGCGCCTTTTGCCGCCAGCCGGGTCGACCGGGCCATGATCGAGAAATTGGTTGGCAAAGGCTCCGAACATTTGTTGAAAAGCGTGCTAGCCCTCGTCTACAGGGCGTCACCAGCTACCAATTCAGAAGTAAACGGCGGGTCGGCGGCAAGCGGTGAGACCGATCTGCTGGATCAACTTTACCCGCCGGCTTGGGAAAGTTACCAGCGCCATTACCGCGTGGTCAATGGGCAATATGCCCGCGTTTTCCCCGGCGTTGAGACCGGGCTGCAGTATCTGCACGGACGCGGCCTGAAGCTGGCCTGCCTGACCAACAAGCCGACGGCCTTTGCCCAGGCGCTGTTGCAGGCCAAAGGCCTCGACGGCTTCTTTGATTGCACGTTTGGCGGCGACGCTTTTGAGCGCAAGAAACCCGACCCGTTGCCGCTGCTCGCCACCTGCGCCGCATTGGGCACGGCGCCGCAGCGCACCTTGATGATTGGGGACTCCAGCAATGACGCTCAGGCGGCGCATGCGGCGGGCTGCCCGGTGCTGCTGGTCACCTATGGCTACAACCACGGCGAGCCGATTCGCGCGGTCAAAGCCGACGCTCACATCGACTCCCTGCAGCAACTGATTGCCTGACTCTTAGGCAAGCCGCCGCATGCCAGCGGGTTCGCCGGTTGATTCGTGCCCAGCGTTGCCCAGCTTGAACACGGTCACGGTGTGGACCAGCGCCTGGGCGTAGGCTTTTGCCAGTTGCGCAGCATCAGGAACTTGATGTTGGCGATCCCGATCAGGATTGGCAAGTCGGGTTGAAATCTTCGGTCTGTTCATGCACTTGCTCCAGGGAAGCCGTGTGCGGCAAAGCCAGCAACATGAGGGTGCCACGGGGCCAGATTTGCTGGCCCGCTGACGAGTCCTCCCTCCTACTTGCCGCCCAACAGCGCTTCCTTGAGGCGCTCGTCGGCAGGGATCGGGCCAAGCCAGATCATCATCAGCGCCTTGAAGAATTCCGGCTCCTTGAAGGGCTCGCCTTGCACGACCCCCTTGACGGTGATGACGGTGCCAGAGCCAGGCACCCACTCGATCATGAACTGGTCACCTGGCGTCAAAGGCTTTTGGGCGGCGAAGATCTCCCCCATGCGGATCAGGCCCGGGACCAGTTTGGACATCGCCGCCTTGCCCATGTTGTCTTCCACGCCGCGGGTGAGCAGCTTGCCCAGTTCCCGGGAATCAATGGTTCGCAGCATCGTGACGAGCAGGCGCTTCGGGCCGCCCTGGTTGACCACCTCATCGGGCGTGGTGGCCTTTTTGGCCAGATACAGCCCCGCCACGTAGACCTTGAAAATGGCTTTGTAGCGGGTGCCCGCGCCATTGAGTTCTAGTTGGGTGCCATGCACTTGCGCCGGGTCTTCGAGCTTGACGCCGTGAATCTCCATGGGGGCGGCCAGGATGTTGACGGCGAACAAGGTGGCGCCGAGCGCCACCACCAGGTATTTAAAGAGTTTCATAGGTTCTCCAGGTAGAAATAAAGAGTCCGCGCGCGCTGCAACCAAGTGCTCGCGAGCTAACAAAGTGTCTATGTTATAGCTTGGCAAGCCGTCAGCATCAATCTGTGGTGGTGGGGCTTGATGCGCCATGTGGTTTGCACGAATCGCAGCCAGCGCGAGGGCACTGGCTAATCCTTGATGCCCAGCAGCGCGTCCTTGAGGCGCCAGTCCGCTGGTGAGGGGCCCAGCCAGATCGACATCATGGCCTTGAAGAACTCCGGCTCCTTGAACGGCTCGCCTTGCATCTTGCCCCTGAACGTGGTGGTCATGCCGGTGCCGGGAATCCAGTCGAGCAAGATCACATCGCCAGTCACCATCGTCTTGTTTGCCGAAAAGATATCGCCCATGCGGATCAGACCGGGGATCAACTTGGACATTTCAGCCCTAGAGGTATTGTCTTCAATCCCCCGGGTCAGCAGTTTGCCGAAGGTGCCGGCATCGACGTCACGCAACATCGTCAAGGTCAGGCGCTTCGGACCGGGTGCGGCCACAAGTTCGTCGAGCGATTTGATTTTCTTGCTGGCATACATGTCGGCCACATAAACTTTGAACGGGCCCTTATAGCGGGTGCCGGCCCCGTTGAGTTGCAGCTTGGCGCCGTTGACGGTGGCGCTGTCTTCGACCTTGACGCCATGGATTTCCAAGGCGGCTGCCAGGGCGGGCAGGGTGACCAGACCGACGCTGATTGCAAGCACCAGGTGTTGAATTAGCTTCATGAATCTCCTTTGAATAGAACGACCGTACTAATGCGTCGCTGCGGCCATTTTGGGGTGAACACCGGCCCTGCGCAAGAGGGTTTTTGCTTAGGGTTTTCGATGGGCAGTCCTGGGCAGGACGCAGGTGTGGTTGGCGAACCGGGGTTTGCTACACTGGCGCGCATGTTCATTCACCGCATCAAGATCACAGGTTGCAGCGGCCGGGGAGCCTGGCTCTGGCGGGGCTTGCATGCAAGCAGCGCTTGCGCCTGATTTTCGTTTCTCCCTTGTTTGAATAAGCCGCAACCGGTGCTGCCTGATGCACCAGATCGTAGCGCCCGCATGGCTGTGTCGCCCCGCCAGTGGGGGATGGTCTTGAAAAGGTTCGCTACTGTATTGAAAGAACCCACGCCGTGATCTCTGAACTCGAATTCAAAAGCCTGAGCGCTCAAGGCTACAACCGCATTCCCCTGATGGCAGAAGCGTTTGCCGATCTGGAGACCCCTTTGTCGCTGTACCTGAAGCTGGCACACTCCAAAGACGGCGGCAAGTACAGCTTCTTGCTGGAATCCGTGGTCGGTGGGGAGCGCTTTGGCCGCTACAGTTTCATTGGTTTGCCTGCGCGCACGCTGCTGCGCTCCATGGGCTTTGGCTTGGAGGCGCGCACCGAGGTGGTCACGGATGGCGTGGTGGTGGAAAGCTCCCACACCAACCCGCTGGACTTCATCTCGGATTATCAGACGCGTTTCAAAGTCGCGCTGCGCCCCGGTTTGCCGCGATTTTGCGGCGGCCTGGCGGGCTACTTTGGCTACGACACAGTGCGCTACATTGAAAAAAAGCTGGAAGCCTCCTGTCCGCCCGACACGTTGGGATGCCCCGACATCATGCTGCTGCAGTGCGAAGAGCTGGCGGTGATCGACAACCTGTCGGGCAAGCTGTACCTGATCGTCTATGCCGACCCGGCCCGCCCCGAAGCCTATGCCAACGCCAAAAAACGCCTGCGCGAGTTGAAGGAGCAGCTCAAATACTCGGTCAGTGCGCCCATCGTCAAGCCGACACAAAGCCACCCGGCCGAGCGCGACTTTGCCAAGGCCGACTACATTGCCGCCGTCGAGCGCGCCAAGGAGCTAATCGCCGGGGGGGATTTCATGCAGGTGCAGGTCGGCCAGCGCATCAAGAAGCGCTACACCGAGTCGCCGCTGAGTTTGTACCGGGCTTTGAGAGCGCTCAATCCAAGCCCGTACATGTATTACTACCATTTTGGCGACTTCCATGTGGTCGGCGCTTCGCCCGAAATTCTGGTGCGCCAGGAGCAGGTGACGACAGACGGACAGACCGAGAAAAAAATCACCATCCGCCCGCTGGCTGGCACCCGTCCGCGCGGCGCCAGCGCCGAACTGGACAAGGCGGCCGAGGTGGAGTTGATCAACGATCCAAAAGAGCGCGCCGAGCATGTGATGCTGATTGACCTGGCGCGTAATGACATCGGCCGCATTGCCAAAATTGGCAGTGTCAAGGTGACGGAAGCCTTCTGCGTTGAGCGCTACAGCCACGTGATGCACATCGTGAGCAACGTCGAAGGCACGCTCAACGACGGCATGACCAGCATGGACGTGCTCAAGGCCACCTTCCCGGCCGGCACGCTGACCGGCGCGCCCAAGGTGCACGCGATGGAGCTGATCGATCAGCTGGAGCCGACCAAGCGCGGCTTGTACGGCGGCGCTTGCGGCTACCTGAGTTATGCCGGCGACATGGACGTGGCTATTGCGATCCGCACCGGCATTATCAAGGACCAGACGCTGTACGTGCAGGCGGCGGCCGGCATCGTGGCCGACTCGGTGCCGGAGTTGGAATGGCGCGAGACTGAAGCCAAGGCGCGCGCACTGCTCAGGGCCGCGGAGCTGGTGGAGGAGGGGCTGGAATGAAGCCGCTTTTGTCGCGCCGGCGGCGTTGGGGCGTGCTGGCGCTCGCGCTGGGCCTGGCGGGTGCGTATCTGGCCTTCAATCTTGCGCGCGAGCATGAGCAGATGGCGGCTGCGGAACTGGAGCGTCTGACGACGCAGTCGAAGGTGATTGAGGACAACCTGACGCGCCAGCTGGGTGCGATCAACCTCGCGCTGGAATCGATCATCACTGAACTGCCTTATTGGGCCAGTCAGGCCGATGGACAAGACGTTGCCATGCGCCGCCTCAAGAGCATGGAGGCCTCCATGCCGACGGTGCGTACTTTGTTGGTACTGGATGCCAAAGGGACTGTCATCCTGTCTAGCCGTGCCGAGCTGATGAGGCTCAATTTTTCCCGGCGTGACTATTTCCAGGCGTCCTTGCGCTCGTTGAATGCCCAAGCCCTTCATGTCGGTGCGCCGTTCAAGTCCGTCTTGAATGTCTTCAGCCTTGCCTTGAGCCGCACCGTGCTGGATGCCCAAGGTGAATTTGGCGGCGTGGTGGTGGCAACCGTTGACCCGGTGGACATTCAGATACTGCTCAACTCGGTGCGCTACGCCGATGACATGCGGTCGATGCTGGTGCACGGTGACGGCGCGATCTTTATCAGTCAACCCACCCTGGTCGACGTGATCGGCAAGAATATATCGTTGCCGGGTTCCTTTTTCAGGCAGCATCTGCAGAGCAAACGCCCGGTCAGCCATTTCGAAGGTATTTCCCCGGCCACCGGAGACAAACGACTGCCGGTGCTGCGTACCGTCCAGCCGGCTGAGCTGGCCATGGACAAGCCGCTGGTCGTGTCGCTCAGCCGCGACCCGGATGCCGTTTTTGCCCATTGGCAGCGCGATGTCAGCAATCAATCGATCGCTTACCTGCTGCTGGTCTTGCTCAGCGCGCTGGGTCTGATCATTTTTCAGCGTTGGCAGGTGCGCCAGGGCCGCTTTGAAGAGCGGCTCAGACTCGCCACCCAAGCCAGCGGCGTGGGCATTTGGGAATACGACCTGGCAAGCAAGCGCTACGACTGGGACGCCGCCATGTTCGAATTGTTTGGGTTGAACCCTGAGAAGGCCAACGCCCTCAATAACGACTGGCTGCAGACGCTGTTGCCGGGTGAGGCACAGCGCATGAAGGACGCCACCCGCGCCACCATCAAGCAGGGCCAGGTGTTTGACATGACGTTTCAAATTCGGCGGGCAGACGGCCAACTGCGCTTCATGCGCAACCGAGCCGCGCTGCACTGCGATGAGCGCGGCACACCCTGTCGCCTGGTCGGTGCCACCGAGGACGTGACCGAGCGCAAGCAGCGCGAGGCAGATTTGCGCATTGCCGCCGCCGCATTTGACTGTCAGGAGAGCATGGTCGTGACCGATCCGGAACAAGTCATTCTGCGGGTGAACCGGGCGTTTTCCGGCTTGTTCGGCTACACCGCAGAGGAGGCGCTGGGCCAGACGCCGCGACTCTTTAAATCAGGTCGGCATGAGCCGTCCTTTTATGTCGCCATGTGGGAGTGCATCAAGCGCGACGGCGCCTGGCAGGGCGAAGTGTGGAACCGCAAGAAGAGCGGGGAAATCTTTCCTGATCTGCTCAGCATCACCGCTGTCCACAACGACCAGCATGAGGTGACGCATTACGTCGGTACCCATGTCGACCTCACGGAGCGCAAGGCGGCGCAGGCAGCGATTGAGAAGCTGGCCTTTTACGACGCACTGACGGGCTTGCCGAATCGGCGCTTGCTCGATGACCGACTGCATCAGGCACTGAGCAATGCCAGGCGCAACAAGACGCACCTGGCTTTGCTGTTTATTGACCTGGACAAGTTCAAGCCGGTCAATGATGATTTTGGCCACGCGGTGGGCGACGAACTGCTGCTGGCCGTGGCGCAGCGTTTGCAGACCTGCGTGCGCGAGTCGGATGCGGTAGCGCGGGTCGGCGGTGACGAGTTTGTGGTCCTGCTGTCTGCCATTGAGGCGGCACCGGATGCAAGCGCTGTGGCCCGGAAAATTCACGACGCCCTGATTGCGCCCTTTGTCTTGTCGCAAGGGCAAAGCGTGACTATTTCATCGAGCACGGGCATCGCCATTTACCCGCAACATGGCAGCAATGATGCTGAGCTGACACAGCACGCGGATGCCGCCATGTACCAGGCCAAGGCGGCCGGGCGGGACCGGTTTGAGGTGTACACGCCGGCTGCTGACAGTGCCAGTTTGCAACCACGCGCTGAGGGTGGCGGCGCTGACAGCCCCATTGAGAATCCATGACTATCGAACGGACAGACGCATGAAACTCTTGATGATCGACAACTACGACAGCTTTACCTACAACATCGTGCAGTACCTGGGCGAGCTCGGCGCCGAGGTGACGGTGGCGCGCAACGACGAAATCACGCTCGATGAGATTGGGGCGCGGCTCACGGCGGGGCAACTGGAGCGGCTGGTGATTTCGCCCGGCCCCTGCTCGCCGACCGAGGCCGGAATTTCGGTGGCAGCGATTCAGCACTTTGCCGGCAAGCTGCCTATTTTGGGCGTGTGCCTAGGGCATCAGGCGATTGGCGCGGCCTTTGGCGGCAAGATCATCCGGGCGCAGCAACTGATGCACGGCAAGACCAGTGTGATCACCACGACGCAGCAGGGTGTTTTTGCCGGTTTGCCTGCGCAGTTCACCGTCAACCGCTACCACTCGCTCTCGATTGAGCGCGCCACTTGCCCGCCGTGCTTGAGAATCACCGCCTGGACCGATGATGGCGAAATCATGGGCATCAAACACACCAGCCTGGACATCGAGGGCCTGCAGTTTCACCCCGAGAGCATCCTGACCGAGCATGGTCATGCGATGCTGCGCAACTTCCTGTTGCCGCGGGCCTAGCTATTGCTCTCTATTAGATAGCTACTCACGCTTATTCCATAAGGGCTAGAGGCCAAAATGACTAAAACATTGAATGAAATCACTGTCGATCTGCGCAGCGACACCGTGACGCGGCCAACGCCCGCCATGCGCGCGGCCATGCTGGCAGCGCCTTTGGGCGACGACGTGTTTGGCGACGATCCGAGCGTCAACGCCTTGCAGGACAAGCTGGCCGGCATGCTGGGGTTTGAGGCGGCGCTGTTTGTGCCCACGGGCACCCAGAGCAACTTGTGCGCCATCCTGGCGCATTGCCAGCGCGGCGATGAATACATCGTGGGTCAGTACGCGCACTGTTACCGCTGGGAGGGCGGCGGTGCGGCGGTGTTTGGCAGCGTGCAGCCGCAGCCCTTGAACCACCAGAGCGATGGCACGTTGCTGCTGGCCGATATTGAAGAAGCCATCAAGCCCGACGACGAACACTTTGCCCGTACCCGGCTGCTGGCGCTGGAAAACACGCTGGGTGGCAAGTTGCTGCCGTTTGACTATGTGCAGCAGGCCACTGAGCTGGCCAGGTCCAGGGGCCTGAGCCGTCATCTGGATGGCGCGCGCTTGTTCAACGCGGCGGTTGCGCAGGCGGCCGTTCAGGGCACTGACGTGCTGGTCGAGGCGCGTCGCATCGCCCAGTGCTTTGACAGCATTTCGGTTTGCCTGAGCAAGGGCCTGGGCGCGCCGGTCGGTTCGGTCTTGTGCGGCGGCCAGGACTTCATCGCGCGTGCGCACCGAATCCGCAAGATGGCGGGCGGTGGCATGCGCCAGTCCGGTCTGTTGGCGGCGGCGGGCTCGTACGCGCTGGAGCATCACGTCGCCAGGCTCGCCGACGACCACGCGCTCATCGGGCGGTTGGCTGAAGGCCTGAGTCATTTGGTGGGCCTGGTCGTAGAGCCGCCACAGACCAACATCTTGTTTGTCGATCTGGTGGGGCCGGCCAAAGCGCGCGCAGCGGAGTTGATCCCGTACCTGGCGGCACGCGGCATTGGGGTCACTGGCTTGTACCGCCTGCGCTTTGTGACGCATCTGGATGTCGATGCGGCGGGGATTGAGCGCACCGTGGCGGCCATGGGTGATTTCTTGGCGGGCAAGCCTTGAGGTGTGGGCTGTGCTGGCCGAACTTGGAAGTTTGACGTGATGACCCTGTTCGCCGGTGTTGAGCACCTGAACCTCTTCGTGGCTGCGGGCATCTTGCCCAATCTCACGCCAGGGCCCGATGTGTGCTACATCGTGACGCAACGCATGGCCAGCTTGCAGCGGGGAGCCGGCCTCATGGTCATCGGCTTTGGCCTGAAACTGGGCTTGGCGGACAATCAACCTTCCTGAAACCTGGCACGAGCGAGCGCAGCCTGGCGGCGCTTGCCAACCCGCATCTCAACCCAAGATCATGCCCAATACCCACACAATCACCCCGCAAGAGGCGCTCTTACGCACCATCGAGCACCGCGAGATCTTCCACGACGAGATGCTGCACATCGTGCGCGGCAT